>CAZMNU010000148.1:0-4762 GCA_964567725.1 uncultured Desulfobulbus sp.
AAGTTCATCGCGGACAAAGGACTGGCGACCATCAAGGACATCCCGCCGGCCGACGCCAAGACGATCGCCATGGCCGCGGCCATGGCCCCCAGCACCCTGGCCATTGCCAACGCCGCGGTACGTATCATGGTCGGCCCCCTGGCGGACAAGATCGGCACCAAGCAGATCTTCGTGGTGCTGTTCATCCTCCAGGTCATCGCCATGCTGCTGCTCTTCCCGGCAGGTAAGACCGCAGGCATGCTGGCGCTGCTCGCCGGCGTGATCGGCTGGAACTACGGCGCCATGTTCACCCTGTTCCCGGCCACGACCCTGCAGTACTTCGGGCCGACCGCGCAGGGCTCCAACTACGGTCTGCTGTTCACCGCCTGGGGTATCGCCGGCTTCTGCGGCCCCTACGTTGGTGGCAAACTGCAGGCCATGACCGGCAACTTCTTCGTGCCGTTCGTGGTTTCCGCAGTGGTCCTGGCCGTTGCCGTGGTCATTCTTATGACGCTGAAGCCACCGGAGAAGAAGCACGCCTAAACGCTCCAATCCAATCAGTACCAACAACAAAGGGCATCCCGGTTCGCCGGGATGCCCTTTGTGTTTGGACTGTCCGCATTGCCCCCCACCTTCAGGCCACAACGTCATCCCCCGGTTCCATCAGTTTCACCAGCACCACCGTGACGTTGTCCCGGCCGCCTGCCTCGTTGGCCGCCGCCACCAGTCGCGTCGCCGTTGGGCCGAGCCCGTCCGCATTGTTTTCGAGCAGGGCGTTAATCTCCGGGTCGGCGAGCATGGCGGTGAGGCCGTCGGTGCAGAGCAGGAGCAGGTCGCCGGGCTGCAGGTCGCAGGTGGTCATGGTCGGCTCCACGGTTGCCGCTGCGCCGATGGCGCGGGTGATGACGTGGCGCTGGCGCGACTGTTCGGCCTGGCCCGGGGTCATGGCCCCCTGGTCGCAGAGTTCGTTGACCAGGGAGTGATCGCGGGTGAGGCAGCGGAGGTCGCCCCCACGCCAGTGATAGACCCGGCTGTCGCCCACGTGGACCACGGCCGCGGTGGGGCCGCAGCATTGGATCATGGCCAGGGTGGTGGCCATGTTGCGGCCCAGGGCGATTTTCTGGCGGAAGGTGCGCAGGTTGATGGCAGCGATCACCGAGGCCAGCGGCGGGCCGGCCGGGTGTTCGTCCTCAGGCGGGAAGAGCGGACAGCAGGGAGCGCCACCGGGCGCGGTGTACAGGGCGGCCAGGGCCTGGAGCGCGGTGCGGCTGGCGATATCGCCGCCGTCCAGCCCGCCCAGGCCGTCGGCCACGGCAAAGACCCCGGCCCCGGGCAGGAGCAGCAGCCCGTCCTCGTTGAGGGGACGCACCCGGCCGGGATCGGTCAGGCCGGCGTAGGCGATGCGGCCCGCGAACAGGTCGCAGCTGCCGGGTTGCCCAGCCGTGGGGTGCTGTTCCCGGACCGCCGGGCTGCTGTATGCCGGGCCGGCCGTCATCGCACCGTGAACCCGCGCTCGGTGGTCCGGGTCAGGCCGCGGGCGCTGATTTCCTGCCGCACCGCGTAGCGGCCGGGTCGGGCCGAATCCGGCACGGCAAAGGTCAGGGTGTTCTCCCAGGTGCCGTTCTCGCGGGTGGCGGTTTCGGTGTTGAGCACGGTCAGCCTTTTCCCCTCCCTGAGCAGGCTGCGCTGGACCTCGACCCGGCTGCCGCCCCCCGGCCCGCCGCTGAGCGCGTACTGCAGGGTCACGGTCACGGTCGCCCCCTTGCCCACCGTTGCCGGGGTCAGGGTGGTCTTGCGGACACGCAGGGTGAAGTCGGTCTTGCGCCCGGAAGCACTGGATCTCCTGGCCGGCCGGTCACCGGACAGGCGCCGGGTGGTCTGCCTGACCGAGCGGCTGAGATCCTGGAAGAACCGGTCCACCTTGCGGCGGGATCGGTCATCGGTCATCACGTAGCCGGTGCCGACACCGGCGGCGATGATCACCGGCGCGGCGCAGCCGGCGAGCAGGGGCCCACCGGCGAGGAGGAGGACGAGAAGCAGGCGAAGGGTCATGGCATCACCCGGCGGCTGTCATTGGAGCTTGCGCGATTGGCTGTCGATCACCCGCCACTCCTGGCCCGGGGTCGGGTTCAGCCCGGCCTGTTCGGCCGCGTCCCCGGCCGGGGGAGTAGGCTGCCGTCCGCTTTCCACCGCCTGCAGGGCGGTCATGTCCCGGTTCGGCGATGCGGCTGCACCGGGTGCGGCAGCGGGCACGGCGGTGGCCGGGGGCGGGGCAACCGCTTCGGTCGCGGCCGGGGCCGGGGTGTCCGCGACCGGGGCCGGGGGGGTGGACGGTCCTGCGAGCCAGCGTGCGGCCAGGCCGAGCAGGCCCAGCAGTACCAGGGCAGCCAGGGCTGCCAGCCACCGCCGCCTGCGCAGGGAGGCGGGCGTTTGTCGGGGCGCGGTCGGGTCGAGGAGGGTGGCGAAGACCCCGTCCACATCCGGTGGCAGTGGCCCGGTGGCGAGCAGGGTGGCGTCGCCGGCCAATGCCGGGGCGGCTGCCAGTTCCCGCTCGACCGCCTCGACGGCGGCGAGAAAGGCGGTGGCGTTCGGGTAGCGCGCATCGCTTGGCTTGGCCAGGGCCCTGGCCAGCACCGCCTCCACCCCGGGCGGCAGCCCGGCGGGCAGCAGGCTTAAGTCCGGAGCCTGCATGAGGTGGCCGGTGAAGATCTCGGTCATCGACCCCCGGAAGGGCGGGTGGCCGACCAGCAGTTCGTAGAGGATGATGCCCGCGGCGTACAGGTCGGTGGCCGCGCAAAGGGCGCCGAAGGTCTGCGGGTCGATCCGCTCCGGCGCCATGTAGGCCGGGGTGCCCGGGCCGCGGGTGTCGAGGTTGGTCAGTTGGGTCAGGGTGGCGTCGTCTTCCGGGCGGGCGATGCCGAAATCGGTGAGCTTGACCAGGGGCGGGCCCCCGGTCTGCGGCTGGAGGATGATGTTGGCGGTCTTGATGTCGCGGTGAACGATGTCGCGACTGTGGATGGCGGCGAGTGCGCCGAGCAGCTGGCGGACGATGGGCAGGCTCTGTCCCGGGGTGAGCGGCGCGCCGCGGGCGAGCCGCCGGGCGAGCGTCTCCCCCGGGCAGTATTCGAGCACCAGGTAGAACCGGCCGTTCTCCTCCACCGTGTCCCGCAGGGCGACGATGTTCGGGTGGGCGACCACGCTGGCATGCAGGCTCCGCTCGCGGCGGATGCGGGCGCGCACCTCGGCGTTGTCGGCCAGTTGCGGGCGGATGGTCTTGATGGCCGCCTGGCCGCCCTGCTGCAGGTCGTCGGCGAGGTAGACCGCGCCCATGCCGCCCTCGCCCAGCGGCCGCAGGATGCGGTAGCGGCCGCCGATCAGGCCGGCCTCATCGACAACCGGGACCGGCAAAGCATCGACAGGGGCGGTGGCGAGGAGTGTTTCCGGGCTGTTCAGCGGGCATCCTGCCGTTTGAGGAACCATGCACAGAGGAGAAGCCAGAGGAGGGATTGGACAAAGAGGGTGCAGGCGCCACTATAATAAACGGCCCTGCCGAAGTCAAAACCAATCACCCCGCGGACAAAGCCCGGAATCCAGCGGACGCCCTCGCCCTCCAGGCCGGCGAACAGGGCGGTACAGACCATCTCCAGGCCGTGGCGGGCGGGCAGCAGGTCCGCGGCCAGGCGGACCGCGGGACGCAGGCCGGCGTAGAAGTCCGGGCCGAGACCGCCGGAGAGGATCAGCTGCGGCAGCACGGCGACGATGGCCAGGAGCACGGAGAAGCGCCCCCCGGCCGGGTCGGCCGCACTCAGGCAGAGGCCGATGGCCACCGCACACCAGGCCACGGCCACCATGGTCAGCCAGACCGGCAGCAGGGGCAGTCGCCCCAGGGCCGGGTGGAGCCAGCAGAGCAGCAGGAAGAGCAGGCACTGGAGCGCGGTCATGCCCAGGCAAAAGGGCAGCTTGGCGGCCAGGTAGGGGGCGATGGCCAGGTGCGAGAGCCGCTCGCGCCGGTAGATGGACCGCTCGGTGGAGATCTCCAGGCAGCTGATCAGGGTGCCGGAGAAGACCGCGGTCATGACCACCATGAGCAGCACCGAAAGCGGTACCGGCAGGTGGGCCGGACCCTCGTGGCGCAGGGCCCAGAGCAGGTTCGCGGCCGGTCGCTGGTCCCAGCTGCCGGCCGGCGAAAGGAGACTCTTCAGCTGGACCTCGAGGGAGGGTCCGCCGCGGGCCACCCTCGCGCGCAGCTGTTCCCGTTCGGCCCGGACCGCGGCCTCGTCCGGCGGGCCGCTGATCGGCTGGCTCAGGGTGACCAGGGCGAGCACTGTGGGGATGAGCAGGAAAAGGAGCAGCCGCTTCGGCGCGCGCAAACGGATCTGCAGGTGGCGCCGGGAAAGCACCGTCCAGGCGCGCAGGGCGGTGGCCAGCCGGCCCGGGGCGGGCAGGAGGCAGCGCAGGTCGGCGAGCCTGGCGGCAATGCCGCCGGGCCGGGACGGCACCAGGGTCGGGGGGGCTTCATCCGGGTCGGTCAGCCGACGGGCCTCGGCCGAGAGCCGGTCAAGCACCTGGGCGGCACCCAGGGGCGAACAGCGGTAGCGCTCGGCCCAGCCGGCCGGCTCCATTTCTGCGGGCCCCGGCGGCAGCGGCTCGTCACCGAGCAGGTCGAAGACGCGGGCCATGGTGGCGCAGCCGAAGAAGGATGGCGCCTCGGCCGGAGGGCCGAAATAGACCAGCCGGCCGCGGGCCAGGATGGCCACCTTGTCGAAGAGGGCCAGGCTGGCAA
>CAZMNU010000149.1:0-4670 GCA_964567725.1 uncultured Desulfobulbus sp.
GCATAGATGGGCGAATGGTGGATGAACAGGGAGAGCAGCTCGTTGCTCGTCCGCAGTTCCTCCTCCGCCTGCTTGAGCCCGGTGATGTCGGTGTGGGTGCCGAACAGCAGCAGCGGTCGGCCGGCCGGGTCGCGGGTGAGCAGGCGGCCCCGGGAAAGGATCCACACCCAGCGGCCGTCCCGGTGGCGCAGCCGGAACTCGACGTCGTAATCAGGGCTGTCACCGTCGACGCAGCGCTGCAGGGCCCGGCGGGCAGGTTCCAGGTCGTCCGGGTGCACCAGCTCGGCCCAGGTGTCCAGGCTGCAGGGTTCCAGTTCGGCCAGGGTGCGGCCGAGCTGCCCGGCCCAGGTCTCGTTGACCACGAGTCCGCCGGTCTGCACGTTCCATTCCCAGGCGCCGAGCCGTGACCCGCGGATGACCGACGCCAGCCGCTCCCGCTCCCGCCCCAGGGCCTCGGTGGCCTCTCTGCGCCCGGTCACGTCGTTGCCCACAGAGAGCAGCCCGGTCAAATGGCCATCCTCGTCGTAGACCGGCCGGTTGGTCCAGCTGATCCACACCCGGCTGCCGTCGCGGCGCATGTTCTCGTTCTCGCTGGTCAGGTAGCGCTCCGGGCGCACGCCGAGATCGGTGATGAGGGCGCGCAGGTCCACCCCGGCCGAGTCCCGTTCGGGCACGATGGTGCCGACCACGTTTTCTCCGAGCACTTCCTCGGCCCGGTAGCCGAAGAAGGTCTGGGCGAACTCGTTGAAAAAGGTTATCCGGCCGGTGCTGTCCATGCGCAGGATGATGCTGTTGGCGTCCTCGACCAGTTCCCGGTAGCGGGCCTCGCTCTGCCGCAGCACCTCCCGGCTCTGCTCGAGTTCGGCCGTGCGGTGGTGCACCGCCCGCCGCAGGGTGCGGTTCCAGAGGAAGAGGGCGAGGATCAGGGCGCAGGCGCCCCCGCCCGCGGTGAGCAGCAGGCGCAGGGGCAGCCGGTCGAGCAGGGGGATGCCGCGCCACTTTTGGTCGATGGCGGCCATCTCCGCCGCCGGGATGGCGGCGAAGCCGGCCTCGATCCCGGCCAGCAGGTCGGTCTGGCCCCTGGCCACGGCCCGGTGGAAATTCCCCCCTGTAAACGGCAGGGAGGCGTTGAACCGCCGGTGCAGACCGTACTTGTGCAGGTAGTGGAGGGCCGGCGGCTTGTCGATGACAAAGACGTTGACCTTGTTGTCGCGGGCCGCCTCGACGATCGTCTGGTAGCCCTTGAACAGCAGCAGGTTGTCCACGCCGCGGCTGCGCAGGTGGCCGATGACCGCGTCGCCCTCCTTGACGGCCACGGCAAAGCCGCGCAGCGAGTCGATGTCGGTGATACCGCCGATCTCGTTGTCGAAGAAGGCCGCGACCTCGATACGGGCGTAGGGCCGGCCGAATTCGAGCCAGCGGTCGCGCTCCTCGGTGCGGAAGGCGGTGTCGATGACGTCGTGGCGACCGGCCCGCATGGCGGCCAGGGCGTCGTGC
Organism: uncultured Desulfobulbus sp.; assembly: GCA_964567725.1. Classification (GTDB taxonomy): domain Bacteria; phylum Desulfobacterota; class Desulfobulbia; order Desulfobulbales; family Desulfobulbaceae; genus Desulfobulbus. The sequence goes on from CAZMNU010000149.1 coordinate 1,498, forward strand.
CAGTCCAGGGCGGTGATCTCGACCGGGATGCCGGTGCGTTCCTGCCACAGGCGCCACAGGTCCGGCAGGATGCCCTGGGGGGTGCCGCGATCATCGAGGAACACGTAGGGCGGGTAGGTGTTGTCCATGACCACCCGCAGGGGGCGATCGTCGGGCAGGGCCGAGCCGCCCGATGCGGGCCAGGGGGCAAACAGCAGCAGCAACAGCAGGCACAACCGGGTCATGCGGCATCCTCGGAAAAAAATCGTGGCCCGGCTCCAATCGCCGGGCCGGGTGGGAACTGACGCCCGCCGGCGACAGGTGTATTCCCCACCCTTATACAACAGCCTCCGGCCGATCACCTAAAAGATAGGCGGCTGGTCGCAAAAAACCTTGTCCACCAGGAGATTGCGCCCTGGTGGCAATGGGCCGATCTTTCCCCTTGCCCGCCGGCCCCGGCCGTTCTATGCTCTCCCGGTCAGCGGCGAGGCCGAGGTGTTTCACCCGGTCCGCCATCCGCCGTCAAGCCGCCGTGCCGGCGGCCACACCTGGGAGCACCCGATGACCGCGATCACCCTCTACAGCCTGTCCACCTGTGCGTACTGCCAGGCAATCAAGAAGATGCTCACCGATCTGGGTGTGGCCCACCGGGCCATCGAGGTCGACCTGCTCGCAGGCGACGAGCGCGAGGCGGCGGTGAACGATCTGCGCGCGGTCAACCCGCAGTGCTCCTTCCCCACCACGGTAATCGGCGACCGGGTGATCACCGGTTTCAAGGTCCAGGAAATCAAGGAGACCATCGGCGTGCGCACCGAGGTGGACGACCTGTACGACCGGTTGCGCGCCCTGCAGGAACCGAAAGGCTACCCGTTCAACCGCGACCGGGAGCGGACCTTTGACCTGCTCCGCGGCCTGCTCACCAACCGCGACCGCTACGGTTACCTGGCCTGTCCCTGCCGGCTGGCCAGCGGCGACCGGGAGCGCGACCGGGATATCCTCTGTCCCTGTGTCTACCGGGCTGCGGACGTGCGCGAATACGGCGCCTGCTACTGCCAGCTGTACGTTTCGCCGGCCTGGAACGAGGGCACCCTTCCCCACGTGGCCGTGCCGGAGCGGCGGCCGCCGGGCGCGGTCTGAGACGCAGGGCAAAAAAAAAGGCCCGTCCGCACTGCGGACGGGCCGAACTCCAGCGACAACCGCCGATGGTTACCAGCGCTCTGTGCCGACGATCGTACTGACATCAACACAATTGGAGCGCTCCTCTTCAGTAAGCTGCTCTTTCGTCTTGATTCCTTTAATATCCTTCAGATAGCAGGCATACTCCTTGCCGTCCTTGTCCCGGACCCAGACCATGGACTCGTACCCGCCGGTGCCGCCGCTCACTTCGCCGTAATCCTTGTTCTCAGCCATGTCCGTTCTCCTTTTGGTGTGTTGATTGTTGACTGCCGTGCCTTGGATAGTAATTCGCATTGACAGCTTGGCAAGATATTCCGTTCAATTTTTCTTCCTCTGGTAAACTTTGCAGGAGAATAGACATGCCCACTGACCGAATTGTACTGACCGCCTGTCTGCACGACCTCTTCCAGCAGCAGCTGCACGCGGTGCTGGCCACCGCCGATGAGGCCGGCCCCTACGCCAGCCTGGTCGCCTTCGCCGCCAGTCCGGACCTGCGCCGGCTGGTGTTCGCCACCGGCCGGGCCACCCGCAAGTTCCGTAACCTCGCTGCCAGCGGGACGGCGGCCCTGCTCATCGACAACCGCAGCAACACCCTGGCCGACGTGAATGAGGCCACGGCCGTGACCGTGCTCGGCCGGGCCGCGGAGGTGGCCGGCGAGGAACGGGACCGGCTGGTCAGCCTTCTGCTCGGCCGCCATCCGGGACTGGCCGACTTTGTTCACGCGCCGGACACCGCCCTGGTCGCGGTCAGGGTCGAGCGCTACCTGCTTGTCGACCACTTCCAGCGTGTGCGGGTGCTGACGGCGGCGGACCTCGTCTGAGTGGTTTTTTCGCACGGTCCGGTGTGCGCGCGCTTGTGTTTTTCGTCGGATTCCTTAGAGTTGCAGCTCAGAGTAACCGGTGAACGATCCTCATTGCCATGCGGCAGTGATTCGGACACCGCCCCCTTCCTGGAGGCGCAACGATGACCACCTTTTTCTGGCTCAAGCTCTACCTGCTCACCGTGCCGGTCTTCTTCGTGATCGACATGATCTGGCTGGGCATCGTTGCCCGCGGGTTCTACAAGGAGCAGCTGCAGGCGCTGCTCAGCCCGACGGTCAACTGGCCGGCCGCCTTTGTCTTCTACGGCCTGTACATCGCCGGCATCCTCTTCTTCGCGGTCCGTCCCGGCCTGGAAGCCGGCTCGCTCGGTCGCGCCTGCCTGTACGGCGCCCTGTTCGGCTTCATCACCTACGCCACCTACGACCTGACCAACCTGGCCACCCTGCGTGACTGGCCGGTGCTGGTGACCGTGGTTGACATCACCTGGGGCACGGTGCTCGGCACCCTGGTGAGCGGCGGTTCCTACCTGATCGGCACCTGGCTCAGCCGGGGCTGAGGAGCGGGAGGCCCCCCATGACCATCCAGGTGTTCCAAAGCGCCGCGCTCACCCTGCTCGTCTACATGTGCCTGATGTACCTGATCGGCCTGCTTGCCCGGGACAACAGCCTGGTGGACATCGCCTACGGCCCGGCCTTTGTCGTGGCCGGGTGGTCGGCCTGGTGGCAGGCCGGCGCGGAGGGGCAGTTCCGGCCGATCCTCCTGCTCGTGCTCGTCACCCTCTGGGGGGTGCGCCTGGGCCTGCATCTCGGCATCCGCCACCGGGGCCGCGGCGAGGACTTCCGCTACCGCCAGTTCCGCGAGGCCTGGGGGACAACCATCCTCTGGCGCAGCTTCCTGCAGATCTACCTGCTCCAGGGTGCGGTGGTGCTGGTCATCCTCACGCCCGTGCTGCTCGCCATCGCCGCGCCCGGGACCGGACCCCGCTGGACCGACCTGGCCGGAGTGCTCGTCTTTGCCCTCGGTTTTCTCTTCGAGGCCATCGGCGACTGGCAGCTGCTCCGCTTCAAGCGCGACCCGGCCAACCGCGGCCGGATCATCCAGGAGGGGTTGTGGACCTGGACCCGGCATCCCAACTACTTCGGCGAGGCCACCCCGAGTTCGTCGAGAAAAGCGATGAACAGCGGGTAGGTGGCCTC
>CAZMNU010000150.1:0-4577 GCA_964567725.1 uncultured Desulfobulbus sp.
TCCATGTGCTCAGCCGGATCGAGTTCGACATGCAGCACATCCCCGGTTCGATCAATATCCCGGTCACCGCACTGGCGGACAGCGACCTGCTGCCCCGGGAGAAAGACCGGTCGCTGATCTTCTACTGCATGGGCGTGCGCTGACCCTACAGCGTGCGCGCCGCCGGTCTGGCGGCCAGGCGAGGCTACAGCCGGGTGTACACCTTCATCGGCGGCATCCCGGAATGGCGCCGCTTCAACTATCCCATGACCGTGGATCCTGATTACCAGCGCATCCCGGTCACCCGACTGGAACCGCGCCGGGTGCAGGAACTGCTGCGCGACCCGGCGTATTTCCTGCTCGACGTGCGGCCCAAGGACTTCCAGCGGGACGCCTCGTTCATCGCCGGCGCCCGCCACTGCCCCCTGGTCCACCTGGGCGAACGCTTCCCCGCCCTGCCCGCGGACCGCACCATTATCCTCACCGATTGGGCCATGAAGCAGTCGCCGGCCGCGGCCAAATTCCTCACCCGCAAGGGGTACAGGTTGGCCGGCGTGCTCCGCGGCGGCATGGAGCGCTGGCAGGCCGAACACCTGCCTGTGGAGCAGCGCACCCCGGGTCCGGGACTCGACCTGCCGGAGACGGCCGACCGTGACTGAGACGGACGGCCACCGGACGACAACGGAGCGGCCGCGACGGATCATCCGCCTGATCGTGGTCGGGTTCGCGCTGCTGGTCACGGCCATGGTCGCCAACGCGGCCTACCTCTATGTCCGCCTGGACGACCAACTGCTCGCCCACCTGCAGACCGACACTCGCGGCAAACTCAACCTGGTGTTCACTCTGCACCACAGCCGGGTGGAGGAAGGCGGGATCATCAGCAAAATCGTCCGCGAGCAGAACCAGAAATTCTGCGACTTCCTCGACTACGGCAACATCGACGCCCTCAACGTCATGGTCAAGGACCTGGCCGCCCTGCACCGGCTGGACATGGTCCTGCTCGCCGACGAACAGGGGCGCCTGGTGGCCACCTACCCCCGGGAGGAACGGATCACCGCCCCGGACGGCTGCCGGGGCCTGCTCGCCCTGCCCGTTGACTGGAACGGCGTGGGCACGCTCAACAACCCGGTCATCGCCTGCCGGACCGGAACGCCCCCGGGCGTAGACCCGGCCGCAGCCACCCTCGCCTACCTGACCAGCATCAGCCTGGTGCACGACTCCGGCGACCTGTACGGCCGGATCGTGCTCGTCCGTTTCATCCCCGGCCAGACAGAGCTGCTCCGCACCATGCGCCAGCTCGCCGAGGCCGAGGTGGGCTTCTTCGACCAGCACCGGCGACCGGTGCTCACCAGCTTGGCCAACGCGGTCCTGCCCGCCGATGGCGACGGCGGCCGGGTGTTTCTCGACGGGCGGCCGCATCACGCCGCCACCCGCCCGCTCACCGACCACCGGGGCACAGTGATCGGCCACCTGGGAGTGGCGGTGGACGAGGAGCACTTCTTCCGCCACCGCTCCGCCGTGCTTCTCGGCGGACTGCTGCCGCTGCTTGCCTCCCTGCTCATCGCCCTGCTGCTCTTTTATCTGCTCAAGCATCGGGTGTTTGACCCGATCCTCGGCCTGAGCCAGGCCCTGCGCGCGGTCACCCGCGGCGACGGCGGCCTCGGCACCCGCCTGCCCGAGCCGGCCCGGGGTGCGCCGCCGGACGAGGTGGCGGCCATGACCATGAATTTCAACGCCATGATGGCCCGACTGCAGGAACGGACCCGTGACCTCGAACAGGCCCGGACCGCGGCCGAGTCGGCCAACCGGGCCAAGTCGCAGTTCCTGGCCAACATGAGCCACGAGATCCGCACGCCCATGAACGCCATCCTCGGCATGAGTCGGCTCGCCCTGGACGAGGCGGACGACAGCCAGCGGCAGCGGTTGCTGCGCATCGTCCTCCAGTCGGGCGAGAGCCTGCTCGGCCTGCTCAATGACATCCTCGACCTCTCCCGCATCGAGGCCGGGCGGATGCAGCTCAACCCGGCCCCCTTTGCCCTCCACCCCCTGGTCGACGAGGTGGTGGCCACCCTGGGTGAGCCGGCAGCGGCCAAGGGGCTGGTGCTGACCGTTACGGTCGATCCGGCCCTGCCCGCCTGGCTCTTCGGCGATGGGTTGCGGTTGCGGCAGATCCTGCTCAACCTGGCGGGCAACGCGGTCAAGTTCACGGCCGTCGGCTCGGTGCGCCTCCGCCTGGAACAGCGCGACGAGGACGGCCGGCCGCAGCTGCACTGCACGGTCGCGGACACGGGCGTGGGCCTGAGCGCGGAGCAGCTGGCGCGGGTGTTCGACCGGTTCGAGCAGGCGGACAATTCGCTCGCCCGGGCGCACGGCGGCAGCGGCCTGGGACTGGCCATCTGCCGCCAGCTGGCGGAGCTGATGGGCGGGCGGGTGTGGGCCGAGAGCCGCCTGGGCGCGGGCTCCACCTTCCACTGCACCCTGCCCCTGCTGCCGGCAGAGGAGCCGGCGACGGTCGCGGAGCCCGCCGGGATCGAGGCTCTGGCCGGCCTGCACCTGCTCCTGGTGGACGACAACGAGATCAACCGCGAGGTGGCGCGGATGACGCTCGCCCGGATCCACACCGTCACCCCGGCCGGGACCGGTCTGGAGGCCCTGGTCCTGCTTGCCCAGACCGATGTGGACGCGGTGCTCATGGACGTGCAGATGCCGGACATGGACGGGCTCACGGCCACGGCCGCGATCCGGGCGGCGGAGGGGGGCCTGCCGCCGCCGGCCGGGGTGCCGGTGGAACTGGCCCGAGCCCTGACCACGCGGCGGCGCGGCACGCACCTGCCGATCATCGCCATGACCGCACACGCCATGGACGAGGACCGGGAGCGCTGCCTGGCCGCGGGCATGGACGGCTACCTGAGCAAGCCCTTCCGACCTGAACAGGTGGCAACCGTGCTCGCTTCGGTGCGGGGGAGGAGTAAACCGTCGGGGGACGCCGGCGCGGCCGGGTGAACGCCGCGGCCGACGTCCCGGCGGGTGTTCAGAAGTTGAAGACCTTGGCCTCGGCCGCCATGTCGATCAGGTGCGGGCCGCCGTCCAGGGCCATGTTGCTGTGGAAACCGGCCTCATCCAGGTTCCGGTTTTTCGCGCAGGGCGTGCACACGCCCACCGGCACCTCGTTGTCCACCAGGTAGGGCAGGTAGTCGTTCACGCAGTCGCCGGTGTCGGTCCGGCGGCTGCCGTCCCGGTCGCGCAGGGCCCAGTCGACGCCACTGTCGATGAGGAACAGGTTGACCTGGTGCCCCTTGCCGTGGGCGATTTTGGCAAACTGAAAGCAGCGGGTCGCCTTCTCGAAATCGTTGCTGCTCAAGACAAACAAAAAATTGGCCATACCCTCCTCCTGAAGTTGTTGTGTTGTTCGGGACAGAACCAACCCTGTCCTCAGGGGCGGCGAACAGCGATCCTGTCCTCCCCTGTCCGTCGCGTTGGTGCCGGTGTCCGGCGCCCTGATCACTACCAGCAAACCGGAAACCCGGCAAGTGGAAATCCCCGCAGAATTTCAAGCTGTTGCCAATCAACGACAGCCCCATCCGGGCCTGTGGGCCGGGGCCGCTTTCACCCCGCCCGCCTGGCTCAAGAACCCGCACCTGCAGACCCTGTGGCCGGTGCTCTTTCGCCGGCGGCCGGCGCTGCCGCTGGTCCGCGAACGGCTGGAGCTGGCTGACGGCGACTTCATCGATCTCGCCCGCGTGCCCGCTGTCGGGCCGGCGGTACTGGTGCTGCACGGGCTGGAGGGCAACCTGCGCTCCCACTACGCCCTGCCGCTCATGGCCAGCCTGCGGCGGGCCGGCCTGGAGCCGGTGTTCATGCACCTGCGCGGCTGCAGCGGCGAGCCCAACCGGCTGGCGCGCAGCTACCATTCCGGGGCCATCGAGGACCTGGCCGAGGTGCTTGCCCTGCTCGCCGCCCGCGGCCGGCCGGTGGCCGCGGCCATCGGCTTTTCCCTGGGCGGCAACCTGCTGCTCCGCTACCTGGGGGTGCACGGCCCGGCCGCCCGGCTGCGGGCCACGGTGGCGGTGTCGGTGCCGTTTATGCTCAGCGCTGCGGCCGGACGGCTCGAACAGGGTGCCTCCCGGCTCTACCAGCACTACCTGCTCGGCCACCTGAAAACGAGTTACCGGCGCAAGTTCGCCCTCCTGCCCTCGCCGCTGCGGGTCGACCTCGCCCGCATCCGCAGCCTGCGCGCCTGGGACGAACACATCACCGCGCCGCTCAACGGCTTTGCCGGGGCGGACGACTACTACGCCCGCTGCAGCTGTGGGCAGGTTTTGGCCGGGATCACCACCCCGACCCTGATCGTGCACAGCACCGACGATCCCTTCCTCTACCCGGAGAACGTCCCGCACCCGGACCAGGTCGGCCCGGAGGTGCACCTGGCCGTGCAGGCCCACGGCGGTCACGTGGGCTTTGTCGAGGGGAGGTTGCCCTGGCGGACCACCAGCCTGGTCGACCGGCTGGCGCCGGCCTTCCTCTGCGAACAGCTCACCGACAGGGCAAACGGGGGCTGATCAGCGGGCAAGGGTGCGCACCCGTGCCACCGCATCCAG
>CAZMNU010000151.1:0-4561 GCA_964567725.1 uncultured Desulfobulbus sp.
CCTGGTCCGGCCCCTGCCGGTCGAGGCTCTGGAGCAGCGTTTGGCCCAAAGAGGGGAGCAGGGAATTGAGCAGTGAAAATGATTTCCACCAGGGAGGAGCAGATTTGAAGCAGTACGTGATCATCGGCAACGGAGCGGCCGCCAACAGCGCCGCCGAATCCATCCGCAAGCACGATCAGACAGGGAGCATTGTTCTCTTTTCCCGTGAGTCCCATGCATTCTACTACACACCGGCCTTGCCCGAGCTGATCTCAGGCGAAAAGAACGAACAGGGTCTGACCATCCGCGGTGCGCAATGGTATGCCCAACGGGGAATCGATGTGCGGCTGGGTTGTCCGGTGCGGGACATCGATGCCGACAGGAAAACCGTGTTCCCGGCCACGGGCGATGCAGTGCATTATGATGCCCTGCTGCTGGCCACGGGCGGCAATGCCTTTGTGCCGCCCATTCCCGGAGCGGATATTCCCGGGGTGTGCACCCTGCGCACCCTGGACGACGCTGTTCGGATTCGGCAGGCAATGGGCACGGGGCGGCGGGTAGCGCTGATCGGCGGCGGCCTTTTGGGCCTCGAGGCTGGAAACGGGTTGATCAAGGCAGGGGCTCGGGTGGAGGTGGTGGAGGTTTTTCCCCGGCTGCTGCCCCGGCAAACGGATCCAGAGGGAGCAGGAATGCTCCAGAACATGCTGGAAAAGATGGGGTTCGGGTTCCATCTGGGCACGGAAACCAGCAAAATCGTCAAGGCCGACAGGGTGCTGGAGGTCCATCTGGAAAACGGTACGGTCCTGGAAGCGGAAGCTGTGCTGCTTTCCGCCGGGGTTCGTCCGGAGTTGGAACTGGCCGGCCAGCTTGGATTGGCCGTGGACAAGGCCGTACAGGTCGACGACCGCATGCAGACTTCCCTGCCGGGTGTCTACGCCGCGGGCGATGTCTGCGAGCACCGCGGCAGATACTACGGGATCTGGCCGGCGGCCATGGAGCAGGGTCGGGTCGCGGGAAGCAACATGGCAGGCAGGCCGATGGAGTATGCGGGCACGGTCATGGCCAATGCCCTGAAGGTGGCCGGCATCGATCTGACCGCGTTCGGGGAGATCGACGCCGATGGCCTGCAGCCGGCGCACATCCTGATTGATTCGGAAAAGGGCATCTACCGCAAACTGGTGCATGATCAGCATCAAATCCTGGGAGGCATCTTCCTGGGCGATCCCCGGGGCGCCGCAGCGGCGATGAAGGCCATGAAGAGCGGCACGCCGCCGGGATCTGAGCTCATGGCTCTGTTTCCGCAACACTGATCGGCAAGGGCGGGATCTTCAGCCCTGACGCTGATCCACGATGCATCGATGGAGGTGGCGACTATGACAAAAACACACGAGGCGCATTTTTTTCGCGGCAAAACCCTGCTGCTCACCGGCGCGTCCATGGGCATCGGCCGGGCCCTGGCCGTGGCCCTGGCCAGGGAGGGCGTGAACCTGGTGATCAACGCCCGAAGTGGCGACCTGTTGCGGGAAACGCGCGAGTTATGCGCCCAGGATGGCGCAGCGTCCAGGGCCGTGGTGGATAGTGTGGCCGGGGACGCTTCCAGGGCCGAGACGGTGGGCGCCATGCTGGAAGCCGCCCGGGCCCTGGGCAACTTCCAGGGGTTCATTCATGCCGCCGGCCTGCTGCATCCTGGACCGTACGTCTGGGAGCTTTCAGCCGAGGATTTTCAGGCGGTGTTCACGGCCAATGTCCTGGTCGGCCATCAGTTGATCCGCTGCTGCCTTCCGGATTTGCTGTCCAGGGGCGAGGGGCTGGCCGTGTTTTTCGGCTCCGGGGCCGCGGAAAAGACCCAGCCGGGCATCGCGGCCTACTGCGCGGCCAAGGCCGCGGAAGAGCATCTGGCCCGGCAACTGGCCGCCGAAGCGCCCAGCGTGACCACCCTGATTTATCGTCCGGGGATCGTGGAAACACGCATGCAGGTCCAGGCTCGGGAGTCCCGGGGCGGGGCAGCCGAGCAGCTGCAGGCCGTGTTTCGGCCCTGGAAGGAGCAGGGGCAGCTGATGACCCCGGAGCAATCCGCAGCGGGACTGGTCCGGCTGCTGGCCACGGACCCACGCCGCCTGCATGGCGGGACCTGGGACGTGCGGAATTTATAATGCGGGAACGGTTGGTAAAAAAGGGGATTACCTAACGCTCGACAAAGAAGCGGGTGTCGAAACGACCCTCGATCATGCGGCAGTTGCCCGGATCGCCTTCCCCTTCATAATCTTCCGCCAGGCACAGCTCTGCCGCAAAAGTACCAACGGCGCGGCCTTCTTTGTCATTGGCCTCGAGCGTGGTGAATGTCACGGCGGGCGCGGACGGCGCGTCCTCGGATGTCCAGCGCTGGGCGCCCCCTCGCGGGGCGTAGCTGATGGTCATGTCCAAGGGCGCTGTTTTCGGGCCGGGCTTTTCCGTCATGAAATCCACCTCCACGCTCAGTCGCGCGTTGTCGGTGCTGTAGCCCGCGATGCTCAAAGCCGCACTCACGCCACTCAGGAACATGAACGCCGTCGCCGAGGCCTTGTCCCCGTCGCGGGCAAGGACCGTTGGCTGCGCAATGGTCCCGGCATCGAAACTGGCCTCGATCGTGCCGATATTTTCGGTTTCAAAGGCCAGGATTGGTGTCGCCGTCGTAAGGAGCGCAAGAAAAGCTGTCGTGAGTTTCATCAATGAAGCATCCTCCTGAAGGGTACCGAGTGAATCCTCTCGCAAGGCAAGAGCTGGGAGGGGCGCCCTTCGGTTCGGGGCGCACCCTCATCACTGCGTTCAGCTATAGAACGTACAGCAGCGTGACCACAAATTTTCTCCATCGGGCGGAAACCTGGGAGCAACCGCATCCGACCCTGCGCCTTCCCGGATGCAGGCAGAGTTGCGGCCATTGGCACAGCGGAAATTGAAATGCGTTTCGTGCGCGTGTCCTTCCCAGGTCCCGCATCAGTTGTCGAGACTTCCGATCACTCCGGAAAAGTTGAGTTCCAGCTTCCGCGCGGCGGACAGGTCGATGGTGCGTCCACGATCATCCGAGGGGCCGACCTGCGCCGACACCTTGCCGGACAGCGACAGGAAACCACCATCTTCGCTGGCCGAGAGCAGCTCGAGCGTGGCGCCCGCATCAGCCTTGCCATAGTGATCGGGACTGCCGCTTTGGCCAAAAAGGCGGATTTCCACAGCGCCGATCGACTCGCCCGTCTTCTCGAAACTCAGGGCAATCTGGCCCGGGCCCTCGCCGCCTTCGCAGCGGTTGGTCACGATGCTGACCGTAAGGGTAGTGCCGAATCTTCCGAAATCCGACTGCATGGGCCAGATCTGGCAGGTCACCGGGGTGCCGTCCAGAGTACCCGTGAAGGCGCCGCCCGGTGCCTGTGCCAGAGCGGGCACGGCCGAGAGGGCCAAGGCAAAGGCCAGAATCCGTTTCATGATTTGTCGTTTTTGATGTCTCAAGAATGTTTCCTCCTTGATGGTGCCGGGTGCATCCTCCCACAGGGTGAGAGCCCGGAGGGGCGTCCCTCGGTCCGGGGCACACCCGCATCACGGCGTGATGCCTGTAGAAAGTACAGCAGCTAACCTCTCAAGTCTATCTGCGTCGCACGATGGCATCATGGAAAAAACGGAAAAACGGGGGCAGGTTCATTTTTTAACGACCCCATTGCCGGCCTCCGGGCCGGGGCCGCCCGCACCGATGACTCCCAAAACAAATCAATTCGTCCTTTTTTCGCACCAAGAGAACACCCGTGCAACACCGAGAAGCAAGAGAAGACGACATGCTTAAGATTTGCAATCTCCCGAAAACACTGGAAGAACTTTTTTTATTGCTTCCCGAAGGCGACCTTCCCTCTGTCGGTAGCCGAGGTACGGAGGAGCATTGAACAGCGATCTGACGCAACGGTCGTTGAAGTCGCGGGACGTGTGGTCGCGTTCGCCAATTTCTACCGCTGGGAAAAAGGACTCTGTTCGATCGGTAACGTTGTGGTGGCTTCCGACGCAAGAGGTTCCGGGGTGGGCAGCTACCTGATCAGCCACATGCTCACACTCGGGTTTGACAAGCATCGTGCCCGGGCTGTTTCCGTGTCCTGCTTCAATCGCAATGTGGCCGGGCTACTTTTTTACGCGAAGCTTGGTTTCCAGCCTTTCGACATCGAACAAAGAATCGATTACAACGGCGATCGGGTGGCGCTGATTCACCTGCGAGTGGAGAGGCAGGCTCTGGAACCCGTCGCGCGAGGACCTTTGCCGCCCCCGAATCGAAACCGCCCGCGCCCATGACTCCAGCCGGAGCCCAGGCTGTTCTAAAAAAAATAAGTCCGTTCCTTTTTACTTTTGGGGTCCCCCGGCAAAGCCGGGGGTTTACCCAAGGGAAATTAATTCGTCCCCTTTTTTCACGAAAGGAAGACCGGGTTGACGGGAGGCTCCATGACAATGGATAAGCCGATTCTCTACATATTCGCTGGGCTCCCGGGAAGTGGAAAGACGACATTGTCCCAGTTGCTGGCACGGCACATCGGCGCCGCACACGTCCGAATTGATACCATCGAGCAAGCTCTCC
>CAZMNU010000152.1:0-4446 GCA_964567725.1 uncultured Desulfobulbus sp.
CGGAACGTCCTGGCGCGCAAGCCTTTCAGCTGCCCGTCGGGCGAAGGGAGAAGGGCAGCGACCGGCCGTGGGCACCATCCGGGCCATCGGCGCACGGGCCCGGACCGCAGACCGGGTGAAAACCGGAGAACAGACAACGAGGAGGGCAGCGCATGCAACGAGACCGCAGGATTGTCGACATCCTCCTGCCCCTGCTGACGGCCATCGTGATCGGCGCCCTGGCCGGTCTGGGCGCGGTTTTTTTCCGCTGGCTGATCCACCGGCTGATCGAACTCTTCGACCAGGTGGGCGGTTTCTGGCTGACCATCACGCCCCAGGCCGCCTGGTGGTGGCCCATGCTGCTGCCGGCCCTGGCAGGCCTGATCATCGGGCCGGTGATCGTCTACCTTGTCCCGGAAATACGCGGGCCCGGGGTGCCGGAGGTGATGGAGGCCCTTGCCCTGCGCGGCGGGCACATCCGCCACCGGGTCACCCTGTTCAAGACCGGGGCCACGGCCCTGTGCATTGCCGCGGGCGCCTCGGTGGGCCGGGAGGGGCCCATCGTCCAGATCGGGGCCTCCATCGGTTCCAATCTCAGCCAGCTGTTCAGACTGGATCGCGACCGGGTGCGGATGGCCGTGGCCTGCGGCGCAGCGGCCGGCATTGCCGCCACCTTCCAGGCGCCGATGACCGGTGCACTGTTCGTCATGGAGATCCTCCTGCGGGAGATCGAGGTCGTGGCCATGAGCAACCTGGTCATCGCCGCGGTCACCGGCACCCTGGTCAGCCGCGCCTGCTGGCACGGCGCGGCCGTGTTTCACATCCCGTCGTTCACCATGCAGCATCCGGCCGACCTGCTGCTCTACCTGGCCATGGGGTTGTGCTGCGGCCTGCTCTCCCTGGTCCTGATGTCGATTGTTTTCGGCCTGCCGCGCCTCTTCCGGAAAACGCGCCTGCCCCCCTGGTCTGTTCCGGCCTGCGGCGGCCTCATCGTCGGCCTGCTCGGCCTGCTCTGGCCCCAGGCCCTGGGCCTCGGCTACACCACCATCAACCAGGCCCTGACCGGCGAGTTGCCGCTCACCCTGGCCGCCACCCTGGTGGCCATCAAGATCCTGACCACCGGCTTTTCCCTGGGCAGCGGCATGAGCGGCGGAATCTTCGCGCCGTCGCTCTTTCTCGGCGCCATGGTCGGCGCGGTCTTCGGCTACGCGGCCCAAGTGTTGTGGCCGGCATCGCACGACAGCACCGCCTACTTCAGCCTCATCGGCATGGGGGCCATGGTCAGCGGCACGACCCTGGCGCCCATAACGGCCATCATGACCATTTTCGAACTGACCAATAACTTCGAGGTGATTCTCCCCCTGATGGTGGCCTGCATCCCCAGCGTCCTCGTGGTGCAGATCCTGCACGGCTATTCGGTCTATGAAACCAACCTGATCAGCCGCGGCATCAACATCGTCCGCGGCCACGACGTCAACCGGCTGCGCACCATGCGGGTGGCCCGGTACATGTGCACGGAGTTCGAACCGATCAGGGAGACCATGCCGCTCGGCCAGGTGGCCAGGCTGATGGCGGCCAGCAGTTTTCCCCACTTCATCGTGGTCGACGAGGCGGGGGACCTGACCGGGGTCCTCACCCTGCGGGATCTGCGCAGCCTCCTCGGCACGGACCAGCCCTTTCCCGCGGCAACCCCGGCCTCGGAACTGATGCAGCGGGAGGTCATCACCCTCCGGGAAACCGACAGCCTGGAAACCGCCTTTGATCTCTTTGCCCGACACGACGTGTCGTTTCTGCCGGTGATCGCCGCCAATCTCCCCGGGCGCGTTCTCGGCTACCTGCGGAAATCCGACCTGGTCGCCGCCTATGACCAGCAGATTCTCAAGGACCGGATCCTCCGGAAAAACTCCAGGTTCAGCCCGCTGGGACCGAGGCGGCAGGGATAAGCAGGGGAGGAGGCGGGCGTCGGCGAGGAAGGAAGGTGAAGGGAGCCCGGGCACCGGGACCTTGGGGGAAGGCTGTATGCGATCCGCACGGGCCGGGAAAAGATCCCGAAAGCGATGCGATCCGCTGCCGCGGGCGCTTGCCCCCTTGTTGCGCCCGACCGGAGCGGGTACGCTCACCCTGGCCCTTTTTCCCCAATAGTGTTCAGGATTTTCCGGGCAGCGAACAGCAACAGGACAAGGGGCTCACCCCAGATAAAAACCCTCTGCCAACGGGTTGACGCATTTTCCCGGTAGCGGCCGCGGCAATCCAAAAACGTGACCACAGGAACAGACAATGGCCCAGGAAAGCAAGATAGCGCTCTTGATTGATTGCGACAATGTCAGCCATAAATCCATCGAGGGCGTGATAGATGAATTGTCCAAATATGGAAAGGTGAACATCAGGAATGCCTACGGGAACTGGAAAAGTGAAAGCATGAAAGGATGGGAAGAGAAACTGCATCCGCACGCCATCAAACCGATCCAGCAGTTCGTGTACACGACAGGCAAGAATGCCACCGATGCGGCGATGATCATCGATGCGATGGATTTGCTCTATACCCAGAAACTCGATGGCTTCGCCCTGATGACCAGCGACAGTGATTTTACTCCGCTGGTGATGCGATTGCTGGCCAACGGACTGACCGTGTACGGATTCGGCGAGAAGAAAACCCCTTCCCCGTTCGTCAACGCCTGCTCTCAGTTCATCTACACGGAAAACCTGGAAAAAGATGAAAATGAGAACGAAGAAGAAAAACATCACGAGGCAAACAATCAGAAGAAATCAAGAAATGAATTGCGCGGCGATGCAGCCCTGGTCAAACTGCTCAGAAATGCTGTCGAGCAAACAGCGAACGAGGATGGGTGGTCGCACCTGGGCAGGGTCGGCCAGTATATTTCCAACAACACGTCGTTTTCTCCCGTCAATTACGGCTACAAGAAACTGGGCGACCTGATCAGGGTTTCCGACCTGTTTGACATACAGATGCGACATGACAATTCCGTCATGTACATCAAACCATCAAAAAAATGATCGCCGAAGCAGCGACGGTTGCGGACCGTGTCGCCTCGCCGCAAAGGCATGCCGGCGGCAATGGCTCTTTGCCCGTTCATCACGACCGATACGTCACGGGCTGGCCAACCCGGTCGTGACCGCTTTTTTCCCATCCTGACCATCCCACAGCACGAGGCACATCCATGAAGACAACCACCAGGATCGGCATCATCATCTGCGACCGCTATCGCCGCTGCGCCGGGGGCAAGTGCCTCCGTGCCATGCGGGAACGGGAGGGCGCCTTCAGCATCCACGCGGACACCGAGGTGGAACTGGTCGGATTCACGACCTGTGACGGCTGTCCCGGGGGCAACATCGAGTATGCGGGCGAGGAGATGGTGAAGAACGGCGCAGAGGTCATCCACCTGGCGACCGGCCTGGTGGTCGGCTATCCGCCCTGCCCCCACATCGAGACCTTCCAGGCCTTTCTCGAAAAACGGTACGGGGTCCGGGTCATTGTCGGCACGCACCCCATCCCGGAAAAGTACCTGGCCATGCACACCCATCTCAAGACCTGGGAGGATCCCCGGTGGCAGCCGCTCATCGCGCCGACCCTGGCCGATGCGTCGACCCGGGCCCGGTACGGTTGAAGGCGGCATGCACAACGGCAACGTTCCCCCGGGCGAATGGGCCAGGATGGTCCGGGGGGAGTCGTACGATCCCCTCGATGCGGACCTGGTCCGGCGGCGCAACCGGGCCCGGGACCTCTGCCAGGACCTGAACGCGACCCGCGAGGCGCACGTCGAGGAGCGGCGGCGCCTCCTGCGGGAGTTGTTCGGCCGCGGCGGCGACACGGTGTGGCTGCAGCCGCCGTTCTTCTGCGACTACGGCGCGAACATCCTGCTCGGCGAGCGGGTGTTCTTCAACTTCAACTGCGTGGTGCTCGACGTGGCGCCGGTCACCATCGGCGACCACACCCTGTTCGGCCCGGCCGTGCAGGTCTACACCGCCACCCATCCCTTTGACGCCGGCCTGCGCCGCAGGCAGGAATTCGCCAAACCCATCCATGTCGGCGCCGACGTGTGGGTGGGCGGCGGCGCCATCCTCTGCCCCGGGGTGACCATCGGTGCGCGCAGCGTGATCGGCGCGGGCAGCGTGGTCACCCGCGACATCCCGGCCGACATGTTCGCGGCCGGCAACCCCTGCCGGGTGATCCGCCCGGTCAGCGAGGGCGATGCCTCGCGCTGAAGCAAAGGTCCCCGCCCCCGGATGCGCCGTGCACATCCTCGCCGCAAACGCACGCCCTCCGTTGTAGGGGCGAAAAATTTTTCGCCCCTACGCACCCCGCCCAGGTGGTCGCCAATGGTGCGCACGGCGCACTCTTTCGCCCCCACGCGCTACCCGGGATGGTCCATCTTCCCTCGTTCCCACACTCCCCCGCTGCTGTCCACGGACAGCGGATAAAAAAACGCCCCGGACAATCGTCGGGGC
>CAZMNU010000153.1:0-4436 GCA_964567725.1 uncultured Desulfobulbus sp.
CGCGCTCTCCGGCCGCGACGACCTGGCCGCCGTGGCCCTGCAGTCGCCCAACTTTTTCGGCGTGATCGAGGATATGGACGCGGCGAATGCGGCCATTCACGCGGGCGGCGCGCTGGCCGTGGCCTGCTTCACCGAGCCGCTCGCCTTCGGCCTGCTCAAAAAACCGGGCACCTGCGGCGCGGACATCGCCTGCGGCGAGGGCCAGAGTTTCGGTATCGCGCCTTCCTTCGGCGGACCGGGGCTGGGCCTGTTCGGCTGCAGGAAGGCGCATATGCGCAGTCTGCCCGGCCGGCTGGTGGGCGAGACCCGCGACCTGGAAGGCCGGCGCGGCTACGTGCTCACGCTCGCCACCCGCGAGCAGCACATCCGCCGCGAGAAGGCCACCTCGAACATCTGCTCCAACCAGGGCCTCTGCGCCCTGACCGCGGCCATGTACCTGGCCTCGCTGGGCGGTACCGGCCTGCGTCGGCTGGCCCGGCTCAACCACGACAAGGCGCACTACCTGCGCCAGGTACTGGTGGACGCCGGCGCGCGCCTCCCGTTCGCCGGGCCGGTGTTCAACGAGTTCGTGGCCGAATTCCCGCACGACTTCGCCCCGGTGCGCGAACGGCTCCTGGCGCGCGGCATTGTCGCCGGCCTGGAACTGGGCGCGTTCTACCCGGAACTGGCCGGCCAATACCTGTTCTGCGTGACCGAGACGATCGAGAAAAAAGACATGGATGCCGTGGCAGCGGAGGTGCGAGCATGAACGAACAACCGGGCGCAAGCGGACTGATACTCAACGAACCGCTCCTCTGGGAGCGCGGCAGCAAAGGACGGACCGGCATGTCCATCCCGGCGAGCGACGTGCCGGCGGCCGATATCGACCCGGCCCTGGTCGGCGCGGAGGTGGATTTTCCGGACCTTTCCGAGGTGGACGTGGTCCGCCACTACACCCGCCTGTCGCAGTGGAACTACAGCGTGGACAGCGGCCTCTACCCGCTCGGCTCGTGCACGATGAAGTACAACCCGCGCACCAACGAGCGCCAGGCTGCCACCCCGGCCCTGGCCGCGGCCCATCCCATGCTCAGCGACGAACTCGGCCAGGGTGCGCTGCGCCTGCTCTATGAGCTGCAGGGCATGCTCGCCAGGATCACCGGCCTGGACGCGGTCAGCGTGCAGCCCGCGGCCGGGGCGCATGGCGAACTCACCGGCATGCTCATCTTCCACGCGTATCACCGTCACCGGGGCAGCCAGCGCCACAAGATCCTCATCCCGGACACGGCCCACGGCACCAACCCGGCCTCGGCCGCGCTCTGCGGATTCCGCGCCGTAGCGGTGCCCTCGGACGAGCGCGGCATGCTCGACCCGGCCACGGTGGCCGCGCTCATGGACGAGGACACCGCCGGCATCATGGTCACCAACCCGAACACGCTCGGCCTGTTCGAGGAGCGCATCCGCGAGGTGGCGGACGCGGTCCACGCCCGCGGTGGGCTGGTCTACGGCGACGGCGCCAACATGAACGCGGTGCTCGGGGTGATGGATGCCGGGCGCTGCGGCATCGACGTGCTCCACCTCAACCTGCACAAGACCTTCGCCACCCCGCACGGCGGCGGCGGGCCCGGCGCCGGGCCGGTGTGCGTGACCGCCGAACTGGAACCCTTTCTGCCCGTGCCGCGGGTGGTGCGGGTCGGCGACTCCTTCCGCCTGGATGCGGACCGACCGCTGAGCGTGGGCCGCATCCATGCCTTCCACGGCAACTTCGGCGTGCTCGTGCGCGCCTACAGCTACATCCTGACCATGGGCGAGGCCGGCCTGCGCCGGGCCAGCGAGTTGGCCGTGCTCAACGCCAACTACCTGAAGGAGCGGCTCAAGGATGTGCTCCACCTGCCCTACGATCGCCCCTGCATGCACGAGTGCGTATTCTCGGACGAGCATCAGCAGGCGCACAAGATCACCACGCTCGACATGGCCAAGCGGCTCATCGACTACGGCTTCCACCCGCCGACCATCTATTTCCCGCTGGTGGTGCACGGCGCCATGATGATCGAGCCCACCGAAACCGAGTGCAAGGCGGACCTGGACCAGTTCGTGGCCGCGCTCACGGCCATCGCCCGCGAGGCCGAGACCGAGCCCGAGCTGCTCCGCCAGGCGCCGCAGCGGGCCAGGGTGCGGCGGCTCGACGAGGTGCAGGCGGCCCGTAATCCCTGCCTGGTCGGCCCGTCCGCCGGCCGCTGAACCGTGGCCGGGGACACGGCCCTGTGCTGCGACCTCGGCCTGGTCCCGTATGCGGCCGCGCACCGGCTGCAGCTGGACCTGGTCGGGCGGCGCATTGCGGGTGCACTCGACCGGGACCTGTTCCTGCTGGTCGAGCATCCGCTGGTGTTCACCCTGGGGCGCCATGCGGACCGCGGTCATCTCGGTTTGAGCGAGGCCGCGCTGCAGGAACGCGGCGCGGAACTGGCGCACATCGAGCGGGGCGGCCAGGTCACCTGCCACAACCCGGGCCAGCTGGTGGTCTACCCGATCGTTCATCTGCGGCAGGCCCGGCTGGCGGTGCGTGACCATGTTGCCCGCCTGGAGGAGGTGATGCTGCAGGTTGCCGCCGACTGCGGTGTGAAGGCGAGCCGCGATCCGCGCAACCGCGGCATCTGGACCACCGGCCGCAAGCTTGGCAGCGTCGGCGTGGCCGTGCGCCACGGGGTGGCCTTCCACGGCCTGGCCCTGAACGTGGTCAACGACCTGGAACCCTTCACCTGGATCAACCCCTGCGGGCTCGCGGGCGTGGCCATGACCTCGCTCGCCCGCGAATCCGGCCGGCCCTGCGTCCCGGCCGAGATCAAGGCCAGCTGTTGCCGCGCCCTGGAACAGGTGTACATCCGCCCCCTCGAGGAAATACCCCGCCATGCCCTGCGCCCCTGACCCCGCAAAGACCGAACCGATCTCCACCCCCAAGCCCGCCTGGCTGCGCCGCCGCCTGCCGAGCGGCCCGGAATACGAACGGCTGCGCACCCTGCTGCGCGACCACCATCTGACCACGGTCTGCCAGCAGGCCCTGTGTCCCAACCAATTCGAATGCTTCGGCCGCGGCACGGCCACCTTCCTGCTGCTCGGCGAACGGTGCACGCGCACCTGCCGCTTCTGCGCCATCGGACACGGCCCCCTCGGCCCGCCCGACCCGGAGGAACCGCAACATGTGGCCGAGGCGGTGCGCATCCTGGGCCTGCGCTACTGCGTGCTCACCTCGGTGACCCGCGACGACCTGGCGGACGGCGGCGCGGCCCACTTCGCGGCCGTAGTCGGGGCGGTGCGCGCGGTCTCGCCGGACACCCGCGTCGAGCTGCTCATCCCGGACTTCCAGGGGAATGCGCAGGCGCTGGCGACCGTGCTCGCTGCCGCACCCGAGGTGCTCAACCACAACCTGGAGACCGTGCCCCGCCTCTATGCCGCGGCCCGGCCGCAGGCGATCTACGCGCGCAGCCTGGAACTGCTCCGCCGGGTGCGCACCATCGCACCGGCCACGGTCAGCAAGAGCGGCATCATGGTCGGCCTGGGCGAGACCCGGGCGGAACTGCGCGCCCTGTTCGCCGACCTGCGCCAGGCCCACTGCGACCTGCTCACCATCGGCCAGTACCTGCAGCCAAGCCGCGACCACCTGCCCGTCACCCGCTTCGTCCCGCCCGAGGAATTCGCCGAACTGCATGACGAGGCCCTGGCCCTGGGCTTTCGCGCCGTGGCCGCCGGCCCCTTCGTGCGCAGCTCCTACCAGGCGGAAACCCTCTATCCTAAATAGGGACACTGCCCTATTTAATTTGCCAATCATCAGCAATAATAGTAAGTTTTCGTCATGCCTAGAATCGCCCGCATCGTCGCTCCCGGATACCCACATCATATCACGCAACGCGGCAATAACCGCGCTGTCGTCTTTTTTGACGACCAGGACAGGCGGACCTATCTGCAACTCCTGGCCAAATACAGCAAACTGTTTGCACTGCAAATCTGGGCCTACTGCCTGATGGACAACCATGTTCATCTGCTTGCCGTGCCAGAAAAAGAGAACGCCCTCGCCCGTGGTATCGGTCTGACCAATCAGGTCTATACGCAGTATCTCAATCGCAAGCGCAACCAGAGTGGTCGCATCTGGCAGAATCGCTTTTTTTCGTGCCTTGTCGAGAACGACCAATATCTTTGGACGGTGGCGCGTTACATTGAGCGCAACCCGATCAAGGCCGGACTGGTTAAAAATGCCGAGGATTACCACTGGTCCAGCGCCACTGCCCACATGACGTCGACCAAGGATGATCTTTTACAGGAACCTTCCTGGCTGGATGATGCTGCCAAGGTCAGTTATGCTGAATTTATTACGAACAACGATGAGGAAGCGGAAAACAGGCTGCGCAGCGCCACCCGCACTGGGCGACCGTACGGGTCGGATGCCTTTATCGACACTATGGAAA
>CAZMNU010000154.1:0-4402 GCA_964567725.1 uncultured Desulfobulbus sp.
AACAGATCGTCGATCTCGGTATGGCTCCATTCGGAGATTACGTTTCGTGCACTAATCAGAGAAGCTCGCGTTGGTGCCGGAAGCGGCTTTTGTTCGAAGTGCCCAACTGAGGAAATGTCGCATTGGTGTTCGGCGGCACGAAGGACTGAGAAGAGATCCCGCTCCTTGACCGCCCAGTGATTGCGGCTGAACTCAAACTGCTCAATATCTAGCTCTTCGCGAACGCGCCAAAGGTGGTCATTGAGGATCGGCGCGTCACTCGGACACAGATTTACCATTACCCGAAGCTCTCTGCCAAGGTCACTGATTTCCGTGATCCGCGCGATACGCACAATTTCTTCGGCGCGTCCTTCTTGGATTAAGACACAAGGCCATGACTTCAAACACTCGATGGCCTCAATTGATAGGGGCCGCAACTGCTCTTTGATCACGTCGCTTGTGTATTCAAGGAAGCGACTCTTGTCGAATCGGAAGGCCCTTCCCTCCAATTCTTCGAACTGGCCAGAAACGAGCAAGCTATACACTGTGAACCATCTCCCCTTGGCGGATTTGAAGTAATTCCGAAGAATAACAAGCTGTTATCCGATTTCTGATTATCCCCAAATCATGTCTGAACCCTACCCGTTCCTGACAGATTTTTCTGCCCAACATCCCGGCAGTCTCAGGTTTTAATGCCATCGCCATCAAGACCCGGAAAATGGGCTGTGAACAAGGCGGCGTGGTTCGAGGTAAACAGCAACGGGTCGCGGCGGAGGATGGCCGCGATCTCGGGTTGTCGCCTGAACTCGCGGTCGAGGAAGGTGCGCACCGCCCGCCGGTCCCAGCCGCGCGGGTGGACGAAGTCCCGGTAGAGCGACAGGTCGCCGTCGGAAAAGCCGGTTCCCGGCAACTCGGCCGCCTCATCGCTGGCCACCGGCATGTTGAACACGGCCAGGTTGAGAAAGGTGATGGCCCGGTGATGGCGGCGGGTGAAATCGAGCGTCTGCCGCGCCTCGACAAGCGACTCGGACGGCGTGCCGAACAGCAGGTACACGTAGGTGGCGATGCCGGCCCGGGAGAGGGCGGCCAGGGTCCGTTCCATCAATTCCAGGCGGAGGCCCTTGGCCATGGCGTCGAGCACCGCCTGGCTGCCCGACTCCAGGCCGAGCTTGAGCAGCACGCAGCCGCTGGCGCGCAGTCGACGGCAGAACGCCGGGTCGGCCAGCTGCTCGTGGACGCGGACGAAGCCGTACCAGGGCGCACCGGGCGGGTCGTCGGCGAGCGCGCGCAGCAGCCCCGGGCTGAGGGCGTTATCGAGCAGGTGGATGAGAACGGGGTGATGCTGCGCCTTTAGGCCGCGCAGATGGCGGACCACGGTGGCCGGTGCGACTTCACGCCAGCGGCTGTTCTCCGCCGGTTCCGGGCAGAAGCGGCAGCGGTTCCAGTAGCAGCCGCGCGAGGCGGCATAGGGCAGGATGGGTCCGGGGGCGAGGTAGTCGGCGAGCGGCAGGCCCGTGTAGTCCGGGGCGAGATCCGCAGGCGGGGGGCCGGCGCCGAGCAGGTCGAGCAGCGGGCCTTCGCCCGGTCCGGCGATGCAGTGGTCGACCAGGCCGGAAAAGGGGTTCTGCCAGCCCGGCCGGCTCATCCACGAGGTGACGAGGCCGCCGCCGAGCACGAGTTTCAGTCCCGGCCAGTGGGCGCGGAGAAAGCCGAGCAGGGCAAAGGTGGGCAGGGCCTGGCTGAGGAAACAGAGCGAAATGCCCACCCGGGTGGCGGAGGTCTCCTCGAGCAGCCCGGGCAGCCGGGCGGCGTACCAGGGGAAGAAGAGGCTCTGCTCATACTCCGAGGCGGCCCGCAGCAGGTCGTCGCTGGCGAGCGGGCTGCGGGTCTCGTCCGCGTAATCGCTCAGGCTGATCCGCACCTCGGGGTGGCTGGCGGCAGCCAGTTCCAGCAGCCGGTTGGTGTCGGCCACGGCCCGCCGGTAGCGGTCCGGGTTGGCGTACAGCGCGGGCGTACGCAGGGCGGCCAGGTGTTCGTCGCGACGGCGCAGGGCCCGCTGCGACCAGGTGTCGGGCGGCGCGTTGGCCCGGCCGATGAGGAACAACTGGGCCTCGAGGTTTGCGTCGAGCAGGGTGCAGGGGACGTTGCGGGCGCCGAGGGCCGCGGCCAACAGGGCAATGCCCGCAGGCGGCTCGCCCGGCTTGGCCACCGGCGGGTGGATGAGGAGGATCGGGTCCATGGTCTGGATCGCCTGCGGGTCAGGACAGCGGCCGTCGGCCGGGCCGCACTACCGGGGTCACACCGATTCGCGGGTCTTGTGGAACACCACCTCGGGGAACAGCTCCTGGGTGTGCGCCAGCCGCCAGCTGCCCTCGGCCAGGTAGGTGAGGTGGCCCTCCGCGTCGAGCGCCAGGTGGAACTGGTTTTTCTTTTCGAACTCGCGCAGCTGCTGCCGGTTGTCGCTCGTCACCCAGCGGGCCAGGGTGTAGCCGAGCGGCTCGTAGGTGGCGTCCACCCCGTACTCGGCCTTGAGCCGGGTCATGGTCACCTCGAACTGGAGCACGCCCACCGCGCCGAGGATGTAGTCGTTGCCGACGATCGGCCGGAACACCTGCACCGCGCCCTCCTCGGCCATCTGCAACAGCCCCTTCTGCAGCTGCTTCATCTTCAGCGGGTTCTGCAGCACCACCCGGCGGAAGTGCTCGGGCGCGAAGTTGGGGATGCCGGTGAACTTGAGCGGTTCCTTGTCGGTGAAGGTGTCGCCGATACGGATGGTGCCGTGGTTGTGGATGCCGATGATGTCGCCGGGCCAGGCCTCGTCCACGTGCGAGCGCTCCTGGGCCATGAACACGGTGGCGTTGCTTAAGTTGATTTCCTTGCCGATGCGGTGGTGCATGGCCTTCATGCCGCGGGTGAACTTGCCCGAGCAGATGCGGAAGAAGGCGATGCGGTCGCGGTGGGCCGGGTCCATGTTCGCCTGGATCTTGAAGGTGAAGCCGCTGAAGGTCTCCTCCGCCGGGTCGACCATGCGGGTGGTGGTGGCGCGCGGTCCGGGCGGCGGCGACAGCTCGACAAAGGCGTCGAGCATCTCGCGCACGCCGAAGTTGTTGATGGCGCTGCCGAAGAACACCGGCGTCTGCCCGGCCTTGCGGTAGTCCGCAAGCGAGAACGGGTTGGCCGCGCCCTGGAGCAGCTCGATGTCCTCGCGCAGCTTGTCGGCCGCGTAGCTGCCGAGCAGCCGGTCGAGCTGCGGGTCGGCCAGGTCGTTGACCACGACGCTGTCCTCGGGCCGGGTGTCCTTGCTCGGGGTGAACAGGGTGATCTGTTTGCGGTGCAGGTCGTAGACGCCCTTGAACCCCTTGCCCATGCCGATCGGCCAGGAAAGCGGCACGCACTCGATCTGCAGCTTCTCCTCGATGTCGGCGAGGATGTCCAGCGGGTCCAGGCCCTCGCGGTCGAGCTTGTTGATGAAGGTGATGATCGGCGTGTTGCGCATCCGGCAGACCTCCATGAGCTTGGTGGTCTGGGTTTCCACGCCCTTGGCCGAGTCGATCACCATGAGCGCCGAGTCCACCGCGGTGAGCACCCGGTAGGTGTCCTCGGAGAAGTCCTGGTGGCCGGGGGTGTCGAGCAGGTTGATCTCGTAGTCGCGGTAGTTGAATTTCATCACCGAGGTGGTCACCGAGATGCCGCGCTCGCGCTCGATGGCCATCCAGTCGCTGGTGGCGTGCATGGCCGTCTTGCGCGATTTGACCGCGCCGGCCATCTGGATGGCGCCGCCGAACAGCAGCAGTTTTTCGGTGAGGGTGGTCTTGCCCGCGTCCGGGTGACTGATGATGCCGAAGGTGCGGCGCCGCTCGATTTCTTTCTGCTGCTGACTGCTCACGATGGGTGTTTCCGGGTGGTGGCTGTGCCGCCCCGCGCGTCACCGCGCCGGGGCAAAAAAAAGGGGCCGGAACTCCGGCCCCCGTGACCTCATTTTGGGCAAAATTATACCGCACACTTGGCCTGTTGCGCAACCTCCATTCGCATCGTCGCGGGCGTCATGCCCGGGTCAGTCGCTGAGCAGGAGTTGGAGGATCGGCAGGATTCTGCTCGGGTGGCCGGTGCCGCCGGGGGCATTGACCCGTGTCGGGTCATAGCCGACACCATCGGGATCGGTCTCGCCGCTCTGCGCATTGCTGAACTCCTGCAGGTCGGTGTACCCGTCCCGGTCCGCGTCGGTGGTGGCGTCCGCCGTGGTCGTGGTGCCGAAGAAGCGTATTTCCCAACTGTCGTAGATCCCGTCGCCGTCACCGTCCAGCTTGAACAGAAAGGGGGCGGAGTGGGGACTTTCCGTGCCGTTGGTAAAGGTGGCGGTCAGGGTGAAGGGTGTGGTCTCGGCAACAATCGATACGGTGCAGTCCATTGCCGTTGCCCTGGC
>CAZMNU010000155.1:0-4290 GCA_964567725.1 uncultured Desulfobulbus sp.
AACGGCAACAGCGGGAACGAGCATGGAAATTTCTCTTTGTGGGGGTTGAGGCGGCCCCCGCCGCGGGAGCGGGCGGTACCGGCCGCGGACCGGGGGGTCAAGGCGCACCCACCATAGACACCCACCCGGCCGGATGCAAGCGGGAACACCGGCATCGTCTCCGCGAAACACGCTCATCCACGGCATAAACCACTCGGCCGCAACGGCTCCGCGCTCTGACCGGCAACCGGTGCAGGCCGGAAAAAAACGCGTCACTCCGGTTTTCCATACCCCGCGCCGGGGCGATGCTGGTACGATCTGCGGGTCGTTCCGCCCCGGTTCAAGCCGGGCCGGGTGCGGCACCCAACCAGCAGCAGCAAACAGGTGGAGCGCAGCCGCGCCCATCGAACCCGCACCACAGGAAAAGAAAGGAGAGACACCGTGGAACAGCAGACAAAGATCATGCCCTGCCTGGATATGCGTGACGGCCGGGTCGTCAAGGGGGTGCATTTCGTCGACATCCGCGACGCCGGCGACCCGGTGGCCTGCGCCCGCGCCTACTGCGCCGCCGGCGCGGACGAACTGGCCCTGCTCGACATCACCGCCACGGTCGAGGGTCGGGCCACCATGCTCGACGTGGTCCGGCGGGTGGCCGCGGTCACCACCGTGCCCTTCACCGTGGGCGGCGGCATCGCCGATTTAAAGACTGCCGAGGCCGTGCTCGCCGCCGGCGCGGACAAGATCTCCACCAGCAGCGCCGCCTTCCGCAAACCGGAAATCATCGCCGAGATGGTCAGGGAACTGGGCGCAGACCGGGTGACCGTGGCCATCGACGTGGACCGCAACCCGGCCCTGCCCTCGGGCTACGAGGTGTACATCGACGGCGGCCGCACCGCCACCGGCACGGATGCGATCGAGTGGGCCAAGCGGGTCGACGGCTTCGGCGTGCCGGTGATCCTGCCCACCAGCAAGGCCGGCGACGGCGTGCAGACCGGCTACGACCTGCCGGTGATCCGGGCCATCAAGGCGGCGGTCTCGGCCCAGGTGGTGGCCTCGGGCGGGGCGGGCAAGCTGGAGCATTTCCTCGAGGCCTCCCGGGCCGGGGCGAGCGTGCTGCTGGCCGCCTCGGTGTTCCATTTCGGGATCATCAGCATCGGCGAGTTGAAGGAGTACCTGCGTGCCAACAACGTGAACGTGGCCTGACCTTCAGACGGGGCAGGCCGATGCCGACAGCCCGGCCCTGCTCGACCCGGCCGCACCGAATGCCAGACAAAAAAGCACCTGCCTTTTGGGTCAGGTGCTTTTTTTTGAGCCGGCATCCGGCCCACCTCCAGCGAGGACTATGGGCGCGGCCTCCGCCGGCGGACATGGTCGGCTTTTGCCCTGCAGCCAGGGCGGCAGCGATCAATAATAACTGTAGATTTTGTAGATGGTCGGCGAGCCGATGAGGGCATCCACCTTGCCCTCGAGTTCAGCCCTTTTCTCATTGGCGAACCACCGCTGCCAATCCTCGAGCGACCGCCAGGTGCTGATGACCACGTATTCTTCCGGATTGTTGACGTTACGCAGGGTCTCCCCGGAAATATACCCGGCCTGGCGATTGGCGATACTCCGCAGCTCCACGAGCAGCTCCGACAGGATCGGCAGCAGGCTGACATCCAGATCACGGCCGAACCTGGCCATCTTGCGGGTCATAATCACGCGTACGATCATTCTCCTCTCCTCTGTGCACGAAAGACGTTTCTCACCCGGCACTTTCGCCATCGGTTTCAGGAGCTAAACCATCTCCACGGCAAAGTCAACGACGGCTGCAAACCGCCGACCGCACCCCGTTGCCGGGTCAGCCGGCGAAATCCTTGAGGGTCAGGAGCACGCCGGCCGCCACCGCCGAGCCGATAACCCCGGCCACGTTCGGTCCCATGGCGTGCATGAGCAGCATGTTCTCCGGGTCCGCCTCCATGCCCAGCCGATGGCTGACCCGGGCCGCCATGGGCACGGCGGAGACGCCGGCCGAACCGATGAGTGGATTGACCCTGGCACCGGGGAACAGGTTCATGATCCTGGCCATGAGCACGCCCGAGGCAGTGCCGATGGAAAAGGCGATGGCGCCGAGCAGGAGGATGCCCAGGGTCGAGGGGGTGAGGAATTTGTCGGCGGACATCTGGGCGCCCACGCCCAGGCCGAGAAAGATGGTGACGATGTTGAGCAGGGCGTTCTGGGCCGTGGTCGACAGCCGCTCCACCACCCCGCATTCGCGCATCAGGTTGCCGAACATGAAAAAACCGATGAGCGGGGCGGCCGAGGGCAGCAGGACAACGCTCAGCCCCAGGACGATGAGCGGGAAAACGATCTTTTCCGCCTTGCCCACGTGGCGCATCTGCTCCATGCGGATGCGCCGATCCGCCGGCGAGGTCAGGGCGCGCATGATCGGCGGCTGGATGATCGGCACGAGCGCCATGTAGGAATACGCCGCCACCGCGATGGAACCGAGCAGGTGGGGCGAGAGCTGGCTGGCCAGGAAGATGGCGGTGGGGCCATCGGCGCCGCCGATGATGCCGATCGAGGCCGCGTCGAGCAGGTCGAAATCGATACCCGGCACGTACCTGGAGAGGAGCAGCGCCCCGATGAGGGTGGAAAAGATGCCGAACTGGGCCGCCGCCCCGAGCAGGGCAGTTTTGGGGTTGGCGAGCATGGGTCCGAAATCGGTCATGGCGCCGACCCCCATGAAGATGATCAGGGGAAAGGCCCCGGTTTTGATGCCCACCAGGTAGATATGCTGGAGCATGCCGCCCGGATCGTTCATGCCGGCCAGGGGGATGTTGGTGAGGATGGCGCCGAAGCCCATGGGCAGGAGGAGCAGCGGCTCGAACTCCCGGCTGATAGCCAGGTAGAGGAGGAGGAGACCGATACCGATCATGATCAGTCGGCCGAGTCCCTCGGTCCAGCCGCCATCGGCCGGGAACAGGAAGGCGTACAGCCCGGTGGACCGGCAGAAATGGGCGATCATGTCCATCATCGGGGGCATGGACTGCAATTGCAGGTCGGTCTGCCCGGCCGCGACGCCCCGGGTGCCGGCGAAGAGCAGCAGCAGGAGCACAATCGCGCCGGTTACGGGCCCTGTCCTGAACATGGTGGTCTTCATCGTATCCAGGTCGGCCGCTCAGGTGAGGACAACCAGCACCTGCCCGGAATTGACGGTCTGCCCCTTGTCCACTTCCACGGACTGGACCACGCCGCTCTCGGGGGCGTAGATGGGCGATTCCATCTTCATGGCCTCGACAATGATCAGGGTGTCCCCCTTGTTCACCTGGTCGCCGGGGGCACACAGCACCGCGTAGACGTTGCCGGGCAGATGGGTCCGCACCTCCACCGGCGCTCGCGCGGGCGCCTCGCCCTGCGTGAAGGGGCCGCCGCTCACCGCGGCGATTTCCCCTGTTTCGTCTTCCACCTGCACCTGGTAGGTGACACCGTCGACCGTCACCTTGTAGCGGGATATCCTGGTCATGTTGGTCTCTTCTTCGGGGTATTTCATGGGATGCCGGCAACCGTTGCGGAGGGGGCGGGTTCGGCCGTCAGCGGCTGCTCACGGGTTGTGGTTGTGCTGCCTGAGCCACTGCAGATGCTGCCTGGTCGCCGGGTCGCGGACCAAAAGGGGGGTGAGGCCGGGCACGCGCCGGGCCGGGCCGGCCGTGGTCCGGCGGGCCTGGCCCGGCTCCGCGGCGATCCCGCCCGGAGGAGTAGCCACAGGCCGGGACGCGAGCGTCGGCGCGGCCGCAGGCCGAGCGCGGTGGGCGGCGATGGCCGCGCTGATCACCGCCAGGATCCGCCGTTTCTCCTCCAACTCCTGGTGATGGCGGGGATTCTTCTTTTTTGCAGGGGAGAAATCGCGCCGGACCAGGAGTTCCCGGTCCGTCAGGGGCTTGAGCAGCCTGGCGTTCAGCCGGATGACCACAACAAGCAGCCCGAGGAAGGCGAAGACCACGCCCATGCCAAGCAGGGTCAGTTGCAAACCTTCATACATCATACGCCCTCTCCCATCCGGCGGGTCGGATCGAGGTGATAAACGTGCCAGCGAGAATCGCTACTGATACCCTATTCAACACTGGGGGTCAATGTGCTATCGAGACGATCCTTGTGCCAATATTTGTGGGTGGATCAAGGCAGAGGCGGGCGGAGGTGGATCGGAAAAACCTCCTCCAAAAGGGAGCAACGGGAGCACCGACGACAAAGGGGCCACGACCGTATGTCGTAGCCCCTTGATGTACTGGAGCCGATAACCGGACTTGAACCGGTGACCTACTGATTACGAAT
>CAZMNU010000156.1:0-4252 GCA_964567725.1 uncultured Desulfobulbus sp.
CCGCACATAGTCATCACTCCGAAGGAACAGGGAATTCAGGAAAAAATCGTGTCGGACGCCGCCGAAAGGGGCAAGGCGCCCGGAAAACGGACAACAGCCGACCGGTCAGCCGCCGCTCGCGGCCCGGTCGCGCAGCCGCTCGTACCAGGTGTGCAGGATCGCACGGATGCCGGCAAAGGAATGGGTGCGCTGCACCGCTTCCCGGCCGGCACGGCCGCGTGCCTGCCGACCGGCAGGGTCGTCTGCGGCCTGGAGGATGGCCGCCGCGAACGATGGGCCGTTCGCGCGGGCGTAATAGCCCATCTCGCCGAGCAGCTCGCGGTTGTTCACCGTGTCGAAGCAGACCACCGGCAGCCCGGCGGCCAGGTAGTGGAGCACCTTACCGCTCGCCTCACCGCTCACCTCCTCCTTGGGCTCCAGCGCGATGTCGGCCACGGCCAGCCAGCGGGGCAGCTCGTCGTAGGGGACGCGACCGACCAGGCGGACCAGGTCGACCAGGCCGCGGGTCTCGAGTTGGGTGCGCACCTCGTCCACCGGATAGCCGACCAGCACAAAAAAGAGGTCCGGCCGCTGCCCCTGCAGCTCGGCGATGGCGTCGAGCACATGGCCGAGCCCCTTGCCCGGCAACAGCGAGCCGGAGTAGAGCACCACGGTCCGTTCCGCGGGCAGGTCGAGTTGTTGCCGCAGCACCGCTTGCTCCTGGTCGGCGAAAAACCGGTCCGGCACCACGTCGTTGAGCAGCACCAGCCGTTCGGCCGGCACGTTGAAGTCCCGGCGGAGCAGATCCAGGCTGTGCGGCGAGGAACAGAAAAAGAGTTGCGGCAGCCGGCAGATGCACCGCTCCACCCAACGCACCAGCCGCACCAGCCGGCCCGTGCCGCAGACCGTGCCGTAGCCGACCAGCTCGCCGCTGAGGCTGCCCTGCATGTCCATGATCACCGGCAGGCGCCGCCAGAACAGGCACAGGCGCACGGCCCAGCCGATCAGGGCGCCCTCGTGCAGGTGCCCGTGGAGCACGTCCGGCCGCTCCCGCCAGGCGGTGCGCAGCACGAGCAGGAAGAGCAGGATGTCGGCCGGAAACCTGAAGGGCGAGAAGCCGGCGTCCACCCGGGTGTAGCCCGGGATGCGGGCGGTCCGGCGGATGTCGATGCCCTCCGGGTCGGCGCCCAGAGGGTAGGTGCAGAGGATGACGCGCACACCGCTGTCCCGCAGCGCCTCGATCTCGTTGCGGATGCGGATGTGGCAGCCCCGGTCGGCAAAGAAGGGGGTCGGGGCGATGTGCAGGACAAGCATGGTCCTCGTGGTGGCCGGATCGGTCACGGGTAGGCGTAGCGGCTATTCACGGCCGCGATCTGGCGGGCCTTTTCCGCCGCGTCCCAGCCGAGCAGGGCGCCCATCAGGTCAGCGCAGCGGGCCACCGCCGCCTCACCCGGATGACCGATGGTGCCCAGGCCGGTGCGGCGGAAGAGCAGGTCGTCCAGGGTCAGGGCCATCTCACTCTGCACGGCGTGCTCGACCTCCGCGGCCAGGGTCGGCCGGTCCGGGGCCACCGGATGGAGCAGGTCCCGCTCGCGACCCAGTTCGACCAGTGCATGTATGCCCAGACCGTGGTTGCGAACAAGCTCGTCGATGGTTGCCGGCTCCAGGTCTACCCGGTAGCGGCGATGGCAGTCCTGACGGAAGGTTTCGATGTCGTCGATAGCCCCCTCGACCAGTTGCTCGACCGCGGTGCGGCACACTGCCCCGCTCCGCCCCAGCCGGGTCGCGGCCAGGTCCACCGCCTGCTCGGCCACCCGGCGGGCGGTGGTGTACTTGGCCCCCAGGGCGGTGATGATGCCGTCCACGCCGTTGGCCCGGCCGTGATCGATCACCTGGTATTCGCCGGTGCCCTGGTAGGTGTCGGCGCGGACCTCGGAGGCGATGAGCGGGTAGATGCCGCAGAAGGCGTAGCGCACGTCCTCGCGGGAGAGATGTGCCTCGGGCAGGGCGCCGTTGATGTCCACGAGGAAGTCGTCGATGTCGCGGGCTGTCACCCGCACCTCGTCGAGCTGCCCGTTGAAGGGGACATTGGTGGTGCCGATGAGCGAGCAGCCGCGCCACGGGATGATGAAGAAATGGCGGCCGCCGCGGCTGACGATGCCCTCGATCTTCTTGCCAGTGGTCAGGGCCAGGGCGTACTCCGGTTCGAGTTGGCGGACCACCAGGTGCACGCCCTTGGAGAAGCCGGTGAGCCGCTCCTTGAGGCGCAGCTGCGGCACGGATTCGTTGATGCCCTGCACGTACGGGCCGGCGGCGTTGACCGTCAGCCGGGCGCGGATGGCAAAGCTGTCGCCGCTTATCCGGTCCGTGACCCGGGCGCCGCTCACCCGGCCCTGCTCGGCCAGCAGGCTGTCCACCTGCAGGTGGTTGGCCACCTCGGCCCCGTTCCGGGCCGCACTCTTGATGACGGCCAGGGTCATGCGCTCGGAGCTGTGCATGTGCGACTCCCACAGCACCTGGGCGCCGGTGAGACGCGGGATGGCCGTGAGCAGCGGCGCCCGCTCCCTGGCCCGCCCGGGCGGCAGAAAGGTGCGCGGTGGCGGCTGCTTGCCGCGGTCCGCAATCAGCCGGTCGATCCCGGCGCCGCACAGGGAGTAGAGGAGCATGGCCGCGTGCATGGCCGCCCTGCCCTTCATCAGCGAACCGGACTCGGTGGGCACGAGGAAGGGCAGCCAGCGGGTCAGGTGCGGCGCGATGTGCTGGAAGATGGCGGTTTCGCGGTAGGATTCACGCACCTTCCAGAGCTGGCCCTTGGGCAGATAGCGGACGCCGCCGTGCAGCAGCTTGGACGAGGCCGAGGACGTGAACGCGCCGAAATCGCCCTTTTCCACCAGTGCCGTGCGCAGGCCGCGCAGCGAGGCGTCATGGGCGACAAAGGCGCCGGTGATGCCGCCGCCGATGACCAGCAGGTCGAACTCCTCGGCGGCAAGCGATGTGAGGTTGCGCTGCATATTGGGGATTGGTGCGGTGCGGCCGGGGCCGGTGTCAGGCGATGAACCCTTCCCGGCGGTACCACTCGCCGGTGCGCTTCAACCCCTCGTCCAGACCGATGCGCGGGTTGTAACCCAACTCGCGCTTGGCCTTGGCGATGTTGAAGGCCCGGTTCTGCCGGTACCAGTCCACCCGGCGCGGGAAGATGGGCGGGGTGATCTTGAAGGGCTTGCAGACCTTCTCGCACAGGTGACCGGCGATCATCAGCGGCAGGATCGGGAAATGCGGGATCCGCACATCCACGCCGAGCGCCTGGCCGACCTTGCGCACCAGGGTCTCGATGGGCACGTACTCCTCGTCGGCGATCAGGTAGGCCTCACCGTCGCCCTTGCCCGGTTCCATGGCGAGCATGAGCGCGTCCACCAGGTTGTCGATGTAGAGCGGGTGGTAGAGGGTTTTGCCCGAGCCGAACATGGGGAAGGTTCCCCTGCTCACCCGCTTGAAGATCATATAGAACCGCTCCGGGTCGCCCGGGCCGTAGATGGCCGCGGGCCGCAGGATCACCGCGGGCATGCCCTTGCGGTGGTACTCGAGCACCAGCGGTTCGGCCTCGTACTTGGTGCGCTGGTAGTAGTCGGCGGGCTGGATGGGGGCGGTCTCGTCGCCGGGAGGCGGGTCGACGTTGCCGTGCACGCCGCAGGTGGAGGTGTAGATGAACTTCTTCACGCCCACCTTGAAGGCCTCCTCGAGAACGATGCGGGTGCCGCCGACGTTGACCTCGTCATAATGACTGTTGGGCACGTCCAGCTCGCGGAAGGCTGCGGCCATGTGCTGGACGATGTCCACGCCCTCCATGCAGCGGGCCACCACCTCGCGGTCGGTGACACTGCCGATGACCACGGTGGCGCCCCACTGGCGGATCTCCTCGGTCTTCAACCCTTCCTGGTAATCGAGGCTGACCACCTCGTACCCCTCGTCGATGAGTCGCTTCACCAGCGCCTTGCCGGTGAACCCGGTACCGCCTGTCACAAGTACTTTCATTTCGGTTGTCTCTCCGCCGTCGCGCCGGTTGGTGCGGGCACCGGCCATCGTTACTCGGTGAAATTTTTCCCGTTCTCAACGAATTTTTCACGAAAGGTCGTAATTATCACTTTCCTACCGAATGTGCAATTCCCTTGACGGCAACACAGCCCGCCGGATAATCGGGCTGCCGCTGAGCGGTGGCAATGATGCAAGCGGCAACGCCTTCAGAACGGCTTCATTCCGCTGACGGCAGTTGCTC
>CAZMNU010000157.1:0-4211 GCA_964567725.1 uncultured Desulfobulbus sp.
TGACCAACCCGGCCTTCCGCGCGGTGTTCGGCGAGGACGCCACCCTGGCCGTGCTCCCCCCTGACCCGAACGCCTTTGCGAACGATCCGGCGGCCACCCTGCGCCGCTCGCTGGTGATCGTCGCCGCCACCCAGGCCTCGGCCGCGCTCGACCTGGTCGGCCGCCTGGCCCCGGGCGCCAACATCACCCGGGAAACCGTGGACGGGTTGGAGCTGACCCGGGTGGTGCTCGACGACGGCCAGACGGTCTTTGCCCATGTGGACGGCGGCAGCGTGCTGTTCGCCTACGAACCGGCGGTGATCGGCCGCTGCCTGGAGGTGCGCCGCGGCGAGGTGAACCTGCAGGAGGCCCCGGTTTTCCAGGAGGCGGCCGCCTTCTGGGAGCCCTATGCGGCCGAGACCACCTTTGCCCGTGCCTACGTCAACACCCGGGCCTTGAGTCCGCTCCTGCAGAACTCGGCCTACCCGGACCTCAAGGAGGCCGGCGACCTGCTCCAGGGCGTGGACTACGGCGTGTCGGTGAGTCGCCTCACCGACCGCGGGGTAGAAATGCTGGCCCGTTCGCGGCACGGCTACGACCGGCTCCACCAGGTGGTACGCAGTTCGGTGGACGCGGCGGCCGCGCCCAACCACTCGCTGCACCTGCTGCAGGAGCAGTCGCTCGCCTACAACTGGTCCGCCTCGCTGCGGCCGGAGACGCTCGCCCAGACCCTGGCCGACGATGGGCAGAGCACGGCCAAGGCGCGGGAAACCTTCGGCGTCAGCCTGGAGGACCTGGGCCGGGCGGTGGGACCCCAGTACGGCCTGGTGCTCAACGGCATCACCGCCGGGGGGCTCTTTCCCATCCCCCGCATGACCCTCTTTCTCGGCGTGCGCGACCCGGCCGTGGCCGAGACCGCCCTGGCCGGCCTGCGCCGCAAGGTGGCCGGCTACGGCCTGGCCGTGGAGGAGCAGGAACAGTTCGCGGGCCGGGCCATCTACTCCTGGCCCCTGCTGCCCGGCGAGTCGGCCCAGCCGGCCGCGGTACTCACCGACACCATGCTCTACCTGGCCAACGGCAAGCAGACCCTCAAGGATCTGCTCGGCGCCACTGCGGCTCCGGCGACGCTGGTGCCGGCGGTGGCCGAACAGCTCGGCCCGGAGTTGAGCGAGCGGGTGCAGGCCGCCAATTTCGGCAGCTTCGTCCTCTACCCGCAGCGACTCTCCGACCAGACCGGCCCCCTGGTCGACTGGCTGGCCTCCATCCTCGCCACCACCAAGAACCTGTCCGTTTCCAGGGTGGGCAGCGAGATGCAGCAGCTGATGCGCGCCACCGAGTGCGTGGTCGCCACCACCGGCCTCGACCGGGAGGGGGGCGAATGGGCCTTCACCGTGCGCATGGCACCGCCCGCCCCGGCCGAAAAAACGGCACCCTGAACGGTTGCCGGGCCGGCTGGCATCGGGAAAAATCTTGCCGAACCGGCTGCGTTCGGGGTAAGGAATTGGGTTCCATTCCCCTGCCGCCGGTGCGGCGGGAACAGAGAAGGGCGCAGGCGGCGAGCCGCCATCCGGCAGTCCGCCGCAGGCTCTGCGGGTGCCCCGCACAAAGGACAATCGCCGGACCCGCCAAGGGTTCGGCACAGGAGGAACGACGTGGCTTTTGACAAGGAAACCAAGTTGTGGATGTCGGGTAACGAGGCCA
The DNA here is from genome assembly GCA_964567725.1 of uncultured Desulfobulbus sp. GTDB lineage: Bacteria > Desulfobacterota > Desulfobulbia > Desulfobulbales > Desulfobulbaceae > Desulfobulbus. The sequence goes on from CAZMNU010000157.1 coordinate 1,681, forward strand.
TCGCCCTCGGTGCCTGGGAGGCAGGCGTCAGGGTCGCCTCGGGTTACCCGGGCACGCCGTCCACCGAGATCATGGGCAACCTCTCCCAATACGAGGGCGTCTACACCGAGTGGGCCCCGAACGAGAAGGTCGGCCTGGAAGTGGCCATCGGCGCCTCGTTCGCCGGCGCCCGGGCGCTGGCGACGATGAAGCACGTGGGCATGAACGTGGCCGCGGACCCGCTGTTCACCGCCGCCTACACCGGCGTGCGCGGCGGCCTGGTGATTGTCAATGCCGACGACCCGCAGATGCACAGCTCGCAGAACGAGCAGGACAACCGCAACTACGCCTTTGCCGCCAAGCTGCCCCTGCTCGAGCCCTCCGACCCGGCCGAGGCCAAGGAGATGATGACCCGGGCCTACGAGTTGAGTGAGCAGCTGGACACTCCGGTGATCCTGCGCATCACCACCCGCATCGCCCACGTCAAGGGCGTGGTCGAGCGGGGTACGCGCGTCACGGTGGCCGAGCCGGCCATCGAGAAGGTGCCGGCCAAGCTGGTGATGCTGCCCGGCAACGCCCGGGTGCGCCGGGTTGCGGTGGAGAAACGCATGGCCGCCACCCGCGAGCTGGCCGAGACCCTGCCCGAGAACCGGATCGAGCCCGGTACCGGCCGGCGCGGCTTCATCACCTCGGGCGTGCCCTACAACTACGTCAAGGAGGCCTTCCCCGAGGCGCCGGTGCTCAAGCTGGGCATGGTCTGGCCCCTGCCGGAGCGGATGATCCGCGACTTCGCCGCCAGCGTGGACGAACTCATCGTGGTCGAGGAACTCGACCCGTTCATCGAGACCCACCTCAAGGCCATGGGCATCGCCTGCCGCGGCAAGGACCTGATCCCCAACCAGGGCGAACTCAACTCGTTCATCGTCCGCAAGGCGGTGGCGCCGGAGTCCATCGGCGAATTGTTCGCGCCCATCGAGCTGCCCATGCGGCCGCCGAACATGTGCGCCGGCTGCCCGCACCGCGGCCTGTTCTACGGCCTGTCCAAGATGAAGGACGTGTTCGTCTCGGGCGACATCGGCTGCTACACCCTGGGCTTCCTGCCACCCTTGTCGGCCATGGACGCCTGCGTCTGCATGGGCGCCTCGATCAGCATGGCCCACGGCATGAGCAAGGCCCTCGGCGACGCCGGCAAGGGCAAGGTGGTGGCCGTGCTCGGCGACTCGACCTTCATGCACTCGGGCATCACCGGCCTGCTGAACATGGTCTACAACGGCACCTACGCCTCGGTGATCATCCTCGACAACCGCACCACGGCCATGACCGGCCACCAGGACAACCCGGCCTCGGGCCGCAACATCCACGGCGAAGCGGCGCCGGCGCTCAACCTGGAGAAGTTCTGCGCGGCCATGGGGGTTGGACGGGTGGTGGTGGTCAACCCGCACGACGTGGAGACCACCCGCAAGGTGCTCAAGGAGGAGATCGACTCGCCCGAGCCCTCGGTGATCATCAGCCGGGCGCCCTGCGTGCTCCTGCCGGAAGAGGTCAAACGGAAGAAGCCGGTCTACTTCACCAACCTGGACAACTGCACCGGCTGCATGCTGTGCGTGCAGATGGGCTGCCCGGCCATCAGCTGGACGCCGCTCACCCCGGAGGAGGCCAAGGCGCGGGGCTACCGCGAGAAACAGAAGGGCTTTGCGCAGATCGCCGAGGTCCAGTGCAACGGCTGCGGCCAGTGCGCCTGTGTGTGCAAGTTCGAGGCGATCACCAAGAGGGAGGCGAAGTGATGAAGCAGAGCGGCAACATTCTCTTTTCCGGCGTGGGCGGCCAGGGCATCCTGCTCGCCAGCGAGCTGACCGCGCACGCCCAGCTGGCGGCCGGCTTCGATGTCAAGAAGAGCGAGGTGCACGGCATGGCCCAGCGCGGCGGCTCGGTGGAGGCGCACCTGCGCTACGGCGAGAAGGTCTACTCGCCCCTGATCGAGCCGGGCACGGCCGACATCCTGGTGGCCTTCGAGATCCTCGAGGCGGTCCGCTACCTGCCCTACCTGCACCGGGACAGCGCCGTGGTGGTCAACACCCAGAAGATCCTGCCGCCGGCGGTGGCGCTCGGCAAGGCCAGCTACCCGGAAAACATCCTCGACGAACTCAAGTCCCGCCACATCAACGTGGTGGCTGTGGACGCCTTTGCCGTGGCCGAGTCGGTGGGCGAGCTGCGCACCGCCAACGTGGCCATGGTCGGCGCCATGTCCAACTTCCTGGCGGTGAGCCCGGAGGTGTTCCTGCAGGTGATCGACGACACGGTCAAGGAGCAGTTCCGCGAGGTCAACAAACGGGCCTTCTCCGCCGGGCGGGCGGCGGTCTACGCCTGAGCGCGCCACCCACGGAGCCAGGAGGGAAGCGATGAACTGGGAAGAGATCGAAACCCTGCCCCGCCAGGGGCTGGAGGCCATTCAACTGCGCCGGCTGCAGCTGCTGGTGGAGCGGGTGTACGACCGGGTGCCCCCCTACCGGGCGAAGATGGACGCGGCCGGGATCAAACCGGCGGATATCCGC
>CAZMNU010000158.1:0-4195 GCA_964567725.1 uncultured Desulfobulbus sp.
TAACGGCGGTAGACGAGCAACTGGCGGCCGCAGTCGATGCCCAGGCCGTTGGTGTCGAACTCGCTCTGCCACTCCTCCCACCAGTGCGGGGCGAAGCCGTCTCCGCGCAGCACCGGGTAGTCCTGGCGCAGGCGGATGAGGCGGCGGTAGAGTTCGAACAGGGGCCGGCCGAACCGGTCCAAGCGCTGGTCCCAGTGGAGTGGCCGCGACTGCACGCGCCGACCGCTGCCCTCGTCGTCTTCAGGCAGCCACTGGTCCTCGGCGAACTCCTGGCCGTTCTGGATGAGCACCGCGCCCGGCGCGGTCAACAGGGCCACGGCCCAGGGCTGGGTGCGGTACCAGCGGGCCGCGCCCGCATTCTCCCGCGCCCCGGCCTGCCAGGCCAGGTGGGCGTGGTCGTGGTTGCCCAGGTACAGGGTCGGCGCCTTGCCCGTTCCCTGCAGCCAGCGATTGGTGTTGAGCGCGTTGAGCAGGCCGGGCCGGATGCGGTCGTGCCACAGGCCGTCGAAGCAGTGGCCGTAGAGCCCGTTGTCCCAGTAGCTGGTGGCCTGGGTCTCCGTGACCACCTGGACCGCGTCCAGGGCCAGGTGCTCCAGGGTGAGCGAGAAGTGGGCCTCGCCGGCCGCCTCCCTGTCCGCGGCCAGGTCGGCCATGAGCTGGGGCAGGCCGCGGTTGTCCCCGTGCGTGTAGAAGTTGACCGTGTTGTCGAAGCGGATGCCGTCGATGCCGAACACCTCTATCCAGTAGCGGCAGACATCGAGGATCAGTTCCTGGGTGCAGCGGTTGTTGAAATCCAGGTCCTGCAGGCCGGGGAATTCGCCGGCGAACCGGCCGGTGAACGGGCAGTCCGCGTCCCAACCCTGGTAGAACGCCTTGTAGGGAAAGGCCGTGGCCACGTGGTTGAACACCCCGTCCATGAGCACGTGCAGGCCGCGGTCGTGGCATTCGCTGATGAGACGTTTCAGCCAGGAGAGCTTTTCCGTGGGCCGGTTGAGGTCGTTGGCGTAGCGGTAGCTCACCGAGTAGTAGAGCGCGGGCGTGTAGCCCCAGGAAAACCGCTCGTCGGTCCAGGCGGTCCAGGGCATGAACAGGATGGCGGACACGCCCAGGTCGACGAGGTGGTCGAGCCGGTCGCGCACCGCGTCGAGCGGCGCGCGCACACCGCGTTCGCCGGCGGTGCAGTCGTCGATCATCAGCTCGTAGAGGACCAGGTCGCGGAGCGGCCGGCGACCGCCGGCGAGCGGCCGCACCACGTTGTCCACCGGCTGGCTGCCGCCGATGACAAAGGCCGCGTTCAGGTTGCGACTGCCCCCGTAGCGGGCAAAGGGGTCGCTCACCCAGCGGACCGGCTCGGCCGGGTCGCGGAAGCTGACCAGGTACTTGTACTCGTAGAACCCGGCGGGCAGGGCGCGGTCGGTAGTGAAGGACCAGATCTCGCCCTCGAGGTGGGGTTCGCGGACCAGCTGCGGCGCGCTGGCCGGGTCCCAGTCCGCGCCGCCGGGCAGGTGGTGCTGGAAGTCGCCGCACACGCGGATGGTGTCGATGTTGTGGGCCAGGCCGCGTTCCTCGTCCGGGAAGAACAGGCGGAATTCCGCCTGTCCCTGGTCGCGGTCGTCACCGATCTGCCGGGAACCGAGCCGCTCGCGCATGTGCCTCATGGGTGCCTCCCTGTGGTGTCGGCAGCGTCCGGCCCGGGAGCGGGTCGCAGCGGCTGCTATTTCTGCGGCCGGTATTCGAACCGCTTGTTCTTCTGGTCGAGCAATTGCACGACCAGGTAGTCGTCGTGGGTGTTGTGGAAGGCCTCGTAGCCCTCACGCTCGCAGGCCGGGCAGCAGTCGATGGGCAGCTCCACGCCCAGGCAGGTGAGGATGCGGCTCGAACTCGTTTTGACGAGCCGCAGGCCGCGGCACTGGTCGCAGTCTTTCAGCTGTTCGCGCTGCTGCTCGAGGATGCCGTCCGTGTCGTAGTAGATCTTGCGCTCACGGATGAACCAGTCGCCCTTTTTCTTGAAGTCGCCCGGTTCCGGGTTGAAATACCCCTCCAGCACCTCCTCGGACAGCTGGCGGATGTAGTCCATGGTCTCCTCGTTTTCCGCCAGCGCCGCCTGGTTGTAGTCCGGCTCGCGCACCGCCGAGTAGTCGCAGCCGGCCATGGCCAGGCAGATGCCCAGGTTGACGTAGGGCAGGGCGCCCTTGATCGAATAGCCGCCCTCGAGCACGGCGATGTCCGGCTTGAGCAGCTCGTTGAGCCGGGCGTAGCCCTGGGCCGAGAACTGCATGTTGGTGATCGGGTCCGAGTAGTGATTGTCCTGGCCGGCCGAGTTGATCACCAGGTCGGGCTGGAAATCGGCGAGGATGGGCAGCACCACCTGCTCGATGGCGTGCAGGTAGCCGGCGTCCGAGGTGCGCGGCGGCAGGGGGATGTTCACCGTGCGGCCCAGCGCCCGCGGCCCGCCGTTCTCGTCCGGGAAGCCGGAGCCCGGGTAGAGGGTGCGGCCGTCCTGGTGGAGCGAGATGAAGAGCACGTCCGGGTCGTGCCAGTAGATGTCCTGGGTGCCGTCGCCGTGGTGGCAGTCGGTGTCGATGATGGCGATGCGCTTGCGGCCGTAGTGCTCGCGGATCCACTCGATCATCACCGCCTCGATGTTGATGTTGCAGAAGCCGCGGTTGCCGTGCACCACCTTCATGGCGTGGTGGCCGGGCGGCCGCACCAGGGCGAAGGCGCGCCGGGTCTCGTTCTCCATCACCAGCCGGGCCGCCTGGATGGCGCCGCCGGCCGAGACGCGGTGCGACTCGGTGCAGATGGCGTCCACCGAGGGGAAGCAGAAGTGGGCGCGGAGGATGTCCGTGTCCGTGGCGAACAGCGGCCGGTGCTCGCTGATGCCGTCGATGTCGAACAGCCCCTCCTCGCGGAACTGGTCCTGGGTGTAGAGCAGCCGCTCCTCCCGTTCCGGGTGGGTGCGCGAGATGGCCCAGTCAAAGGCCGGGAAAAAGATGACGCCGAGCGTCGAGGCAGCTTTCAGCATAAAAACACCTGTGGGCTTGAGGGTGGGCGGAAACGCGTTTCAGACCGGGCCGGCCAGACGGGCCGTGCTCGTGTCCGCGTCCAGCCGGGCGATGACCGCGGGCTGCACCTGGGCGACCACGCGGATGTTCGTGCCCAGGGTGTAGCCGCCCTCGACCATGTTGAAGGCGTCCGCCTGGGTGATCTGGATCTGGTCCGCCGGCACAGCCGCGCCGGACCGCTCCAAATCCTCGGCGAGCAGGGTGCGGGCCTCGTCGATGGCCGCATCCAGGTTGTAGCCGCGCTTGATCGTGCGGTACACGCCGAGCATGGGCACGGCCACCCGGTTGCGCGAGGTGTCCGCGGTCAGGGCCAGGTGGCTGGTGGTGCGGGTGAGCGCCGCGCCCACCGCGTTGGCCACCCCGGCCAGGGGCGGCACCACCGCCTTCAGGCCGAGCCGTTTGGCCAGCGGCTCCTGGAACACCGCGGCCGGGCCGCCGATGACCAGTACCTGTTTGGGTTCGATCAGCCGGTCGTGGAGGATCTCGTGGATGGTGTACACCGGCTTGGCGTTCACCCGGGCGACCATGGCCTCGATGCGGCTGGCGATGGCCTCGACCGCGGCGTCCACTGCGGCCTGCGCCAGTTCGCGGCTGTCCAGGCCGTGGGCCGCGGCCAGGGCGTCGATGCCGCTGCGGGACCCGTCGGTGTCACCGAACTCGGCCAGGCCGAGCAGGTTGCAGGCGTCCATGAGCGCGGGTGTGCTGCCGCCCGCGGCCAGGCAGGGGCCGAGCCGCTGCGGGCCGGTGCGCACCGTGCCGTTGTCCACGGTGATCTGCGAGTCGCCGCCGATGCCGATGGATTCCACGTGCACCGCCCGCACCAGGGTGGGCCGCTCCTCGATGCTGATGCCCTCGCGTTCGAGCAGGGGCTGGCCGTCCGCGAACAGGGCGATGTCCGTGGTGGTGCCGCCGATGTCGAGCATGAGCGCGTCCGTGTCCGCCGGCACCGTGGCCAGGATGCCCATCACCGAGGCGGCCGGGCCGGAGAAGATCGACTGGACCGGCGTGTCCAGGGCGCGGGCCAGCGGCATGGTGCCGCCGTCGGCCTTGAGGATGTTCACCTCGGCCTCCAGGTCGAAGCCCTTGAGGCTGCGGCCGAGCGCCGCCGAGAAGGCGCGGAAGGTGCGCCA
>CAZMNU010000159.1:0-4122 GCA_964567725.1 uncultured Desulfobulbus sp.
CGGATCACCGGCTCGGTGCCCGAGGGCCGCACGAGGATGCGGCCGCGGCTGCCGAGCCGCTCTTCGCAGGCGCGCAGGGCCTCGGGAAAGCCGGGGATCTGCTCCGGGGCGATGCGCACGGCCATGCGCACGTTCTCGAGGATCTGCGGGAAGGTGGTCATGATCGCGGCCAGCTCGGACAGCGGCTTGCGCTTGCGGATCATGATCGCCAAGAGCTGCAGGGCGGCCAGGGTGCCGTCGCCGGTGGTGTTGTAGTCGAGGAACACCAGGTGGCCGCTCTGCTCGCCGCCGAAGTTGTAGCCGCGGGCGCGCATGGCCTCGACCACGTAGCGGTCGCCCACCTGGGTGCGCACCATCTGCCCGCCCATGGCGGCCATGGCCTGCTCCAACCCCATGTTGCTCATCACCGTGGCCACCAGGGTCTTTTTCTTGAGCTTGCGGCGGTGCAGCAGTTCGCTCGCGCAGATGGCCATGATGTGGTCGCCGTCAACGATGGCGCCGTGCTCGTCGCAGACGATCAGCCGGTCGCCGTCGCCGTCCAGGGCCAGGCCGATGTCCGCGCCCAGCTGCTGCACCCGGGCGGCCATCACCTCCGGATGGAGGGCGCCGCAGCCGTCGTTGATGTTGGTGCCGTCCGGCTCGCAGCCGATGCAGGTGACCCGCGCACCCAGTTCGGCAAACACGTGCGGCGCGACCTTGTAGGTGGCGCCGTGGGCGCAGTCGAGCACGATGTGGAAGTCGTCGAGCACGTAGTTCTTGGGAAAGGTGTTCTTCAGGGCGACGATGTAGCGGCCGGCCGCGTCGTCGATGCGCGAGGCCTTGCCCACCTCCTCGGCCACGGGCCGCAGCGCCGCCATCTTCTGCGAGAAAATGAGATCCTCGATGTCCGCCTCCACCTCGTCGGGCAGCTTGAAGCCGTCGGCCGAGAAGATCTTGATGCCGTTGTCCTGGAAGGGGTTGTGCGAGGCGGAGATGACCACGCCGGCATCGGCGCGCATGGAGGTGGTGATGAAGGCGATGCCCGGGGTGGGCAGCGGCCCCACCAGCTGGACGTTCACGCCCATGGAGCAGATGCCCGCGGCCAGCGCGTTCTCGAGCATGTAGCCGGACAGGCGGGTGTCCTTGCCGATGACGATGGTGTTGCCGCGCACGCGGTTCTTGACGATGAAGGCGATGGCCCGGCCGAGCTGCATGGCGATCTCGGTGGTCATGGGGTAGACGTTGGCCACGCCGCGGACACCATCGGTGCCGAAGAGCTGTTTCATAATTTCTGATCGCTGGTTGGGGTGAACGGTTGGGGTGCGGGGCAGGCGGCGGGTTCGCGCGTCAGCGGACGATGCGCACCTTCTGCGGGGTGAAACTGCGGATGACGATGGGCGCGTGGCCGGGCAGGCTGATGCCGTTGACCATGACCACCAGCTCGCCGGTCTCCAGGTCGAGTTCGCCGCTCAGGACCGCGCGGAAGAGCATGGCCGGCTCGGGTGTCTCCTGGGCGACCAGTTCCGGGATGTCCGCCTCCACGGTCACCGTGGGCGGGACAATGCGCATGCCCTCCTGGCCGTAGCCGCGGGCGTTGACGGGAATGCCCTCCACCCTCCGGCGGACCATGGCCTCGCGGATGACCACGTTGGCCTGGACCACGGTCTCGCCGATCAGCTTGACCAGGGCGTCGCTCAGGTTGAGGTGCACCTGGAACTGGCTCGACTGGTGCAGGCCGTCGAGGTTGATCTGGTGGGTCTTGAGGGCCGTTTCCTGGGCCAGGTAGGCCTGCGGTCCGGTGACCGCGATCCTGGCCGGGTTGAGCACCACCTCCTCGAACACGTAGCCGGCCGCGGGCTTGCCGCGGGTGACCGCGGTGATGGGGAACTCCTTCTCCACCAGTTGGTCGACCAGCAGGGTGATGTTGGCCGGCTGCAGCCGCTGCACGGCGATGCCCTGGGGGAAGCGGATGGAGTTGCTGTCGTTCTGGATGACCATGGACCCGGGGCGGGCCTTGCCCAGGTCCACCGGCCGGCTGATGTGCTGCTGGCGCATCTCCTGGATGAGCCGGCGCGGGCCGCGCACGGTCACCTCGATGTCCTTCTTGTACTGGTTGGCGATGACCAGGTCGGCCGGCAGGTTGTGCACCTCGATGGGCACGGTCACGGCCATCTCCACCTGGTCCTCGCCGACCACGAAGTACCAGAGGCTGGCGCCGATGACGAGCGACAGCAGCTTGAGCAGCCAGTGCCGGGTGAGGCGGGAAAAATCAGGCTTTGCGCGCATGGTCCGGACGCAGGGTGTTGAGCAGGGTTCGCCAGCGCGGGGTCTGCGGCCGCGGCAGGCAGATGGCGGTGAGCGCGCTGCGCAGACCCTCTTCGTCGTGGAAGGGGGTGATGGTGCCCTGGCGCACCACCGAGATCTCCTGGGTCTCCTCGGAGACGACGATGACCACCGCGTCGCTCTCCTCGGAAAGCCCGAGCGCGGCCCGGTGGCGGGTACCGTAGCGCTTGTCGATGCGGGTGTTCTGGGAGAGCGGCAGCAGGCAGCCGGAGGAGTGGATGCGGCCCTGGTGGATGATCACGCCGCCGTCGTGCATGGGCGAGGTGGGCTGGAAGATGGCCACCAGCAGCTCGGCGCGCAGGCGGGCGTCGAGCCGGTGGCCGGTGTCGATGTATTCGCGCAGGCCGGTGCCCCGCTCGAGCACGATGAGCGCGCCGATGCGCCGTCGGGCCATGAAGGTGGCGGCGCGGATGACCTCGTCCAGGTCGGCGGCGGCCACATCGTCCACCTTGTGGAAGGGGGTGCGGCCCATCTGGGTGAGGGCGCGGCGGATGTCGGCCTGGAAAAGGATGACGATCACCAGCAGGATGGAGCTGAGGAAGGTCTTGAACAGCCAGTGCAGGGTCTGCAGTTCCAGCTTGCCCGAGAGAAAATAGATGATAATAATGACCGCGATTCCGGCCACCATCTGCACGGCGCGGGTGCCGCGCAGGAGCAGCATGATCCGGTAGATGATGTAGGAGACCAGCAGGATGTCGATGATATCCTGCGGGCGCATGGAGCTGATGGCGTCGAGCATGCGGGTCGCGGCGGGCTGGGGGTGATCGGGGGCCTGAAAATATGTAGCATGGCCGCCCCGGCTTGCACAGGAAAATAATGGCAACAGCGGCCGCTGGCGGCCGGGAGGGCAGGATGGCACTCGCTGATCTGGTGGCGCGGACGCGCACGGTACGACGTTTCCGGGAGGAGGTTCCGCTTGCGCCGGCCCTGCTCGAACAGCTGGTGGACCTGGCCCGGCTGGGCGGTTCGGCCCGCAACGCCCAGTCCCTGTGCTACCTGATCGTCACCGAACCGGCCCTGCGCGCGGCCCTGTTCCCGCTGCTCGCCTGGGCCGGGTATCTGCCCGACTGGCCCGGTCCGGCCGCGGGCGAGCGGCCCGCGGCCTACATCGTCTGCGTGCTCGACCGCGAGCGCCAGCGCGGCCCGGAGAGCGAGGCCCATTTCGATCTCGGCATCAGCACCCAGAACCTGCTGCTCGGCGCGGCCGAGCGCGGCGTGCTGGGCTGCCGCATCGGCGCCTTCCATGCGGACAGGATGCGCGCGCTGCTGCAGCTCGATGCGCGCTACCAGCCGATGCTGGTGGTGGCCCTGGGCGAGCCGGCCGAGACCGTGGTGGTGGAGACGGTCCGGACCGACGGCGACGTCCGCTACTGGCGCGATGCGGACGGGGTGCACCACGTGCCCAAGCGGCCGCTTGGTGACATCCTCCTCGCCCCGCCCCGGCCATGACCCCTGCCGACCTGCTCACCCTGCTCGGCGGCCTTTCCGTGCTCACCTTTGTCGGCAGCCTGATCGCCGTGCCCTGGCTGATCGGCCGCCTGCGCGCCGACTATTTCCTCACCCACTGGCAGGTGGTCCGGGCCCGCCACCGCCGCCATCCGGCGCTCGCCCTGACCGCGTTCCTGGCGCGCAACACGCTCGGCCTGCTGCTCGTCGCGGCCGGGCTGGCCATGCTCTTCCTGCCCGGCCAGGGAGTGCTCACCGTGCTCATCGGCGTCAGCGTCATGGACTTCCCCGGCAAGCGGGGCCTGCTGCAGCGGCTGGTGCGCGGCCCCAAGGTGCAGCGCGCCCTCAACTGGA
>CAZMNU010000160.1:0-4112 GCA_964567725.1 uncultured Desulfobulbus sp.
TCTGGCTGGCGCTCGCCGCCCTGACCCTCTGCCTGCCCAAACCGTCACTGGCCGCCACTGCCGCGGAGATCGACCGCGACGTGGACAGCGCCCTGCAGAGCCTCTACCGGGTCACGCCGTCAGCCCGGCAGGTGGCCAAGGTCGCCAAGGGTGTGCTCGTCTTCCCCCACATCGTTAAGGGCGGCCTCATCATCGGCGGTCAGTACGGCGAGGGCGCCCTGCGCGTCGGCGGCCGGACCACCGGCTACTACAAGACCGTTGCCGCCAGCTACGGCCTGCAGGCCGGGGCCCAGACCTTTGGCTATGCCCTCTTCTTCCTCGACAATGCCAGCATGCGCTACCTGAAGGACAGTGACGGCTGGGAGGTCGGCGTTGGCCCGAACCTCGTCATCATGGACGAGGGGACGGCCCGATCGTGCTCCACCACCACCGCCCAATCGGGGGTGTACGCCTTCTTCTTCAGCCAGAAGGGGCTGATGGCCGGCCTGGGCATCCAGGGCAGCAAAATTTCGCCCATCCAGCCGGAACGTTGAGTACAGACGGGTTTGGCTGGCCCACGGCCGGACGGGGGAATCCCCCGTCCGGCCGTGGACCGCCAGGATCAAGGAGGCCACCGTGTCCAAGGGCAGTGATCATCTGATGCATTCCTTCCGAGGCCCGCCAACGCCGGTTCCTGAACCGGTGGGCGACTCCGCCGCACCGGTGCCGGGGACGGGTCCATTGCTCGTTGCCTGCCCGGACTGCGACCTGCTCAACCGGCTGGACGGTCCGGCCGCGGCCACCCTGCTGTGCGCCCGCTGCGGCGCGGTGCTCCGCCGCCATAGGCCCAACTCCCTCGACCGGACGCTCGCCCTGGTGATGGCGGCCCTGTTGCTCTTCACCCTGGCCAACGCCTTTCCCTTCCTGGCCATGAAGAGCGGCGGTTTCGTCCAGGAGACCACCCTGCTGAGCGGCGTGCAGGAACTCTGGCGCCAGGGGCTGCGACTCCTGGCCGCGCTCGTCTTCTGCACCTGCGTGCTCGTGCCCGCGGCCCAGCTGACCGGCCTCGTCACCATCCTCCTGCCGCTGCGGCTCGGCCGCCGGCCCCCGCCGGGCGCGGCCCGCATCCTCCGCCTGGTGCAGGCGGCCGCGCCCTGGGGCATGATGGAGGTGTTCATGCTCGGCATCCTCGTGGCCCTGGTCAAGCTCGGCCACATGGCCACCATTGTCCCGGGCGTGTCCGTGTTCAGCTTCGCCGCGCTCATCGTGGTCATGGCCGCGGCCTTCTCCACCCTGGACCCGGTGCTCGTCTGGGCGCGGCTGGACCCGCGGCCATGAACCGGCCCGTGACCGCCCGCAGCCTCGGCCTGGTGCGCTGCCACGACTGCAGCCTGCTGGCGGCCGCGCACCTGCAAACCTGCCCGCGCTGCGGCGCCCGCCTGCACCTGCGCAAGCCCGACAGCCTCGGCCGCACCACCGCGCTCGTGCTCGCCGCCCTCATCCTCTACCTGCCGGCCAACCTGCTGCCCATCACCGTGACCACCGCGCTCGGCACCCGCCAGGCCGACACCATCCTCAGCGGCGTCATCTATTTCATGCAGACCGGCTCCTGGGAGATCGCCTCGGTGATCTTCATCGCCAGCGTGTTCGTGCCCCTGGCCAAGCTCGTCATTCTCGTCCTGCTGCTGGTCAGTGTCCGCTTCCGCTGGCGCTGGCGGCCGCGCGACCGCACCGTGCTCTACCGGCTCACCGAACTGGTGGGCCGCTGGTCCATGGTCGACATCTACGTGGTCACCATCCTCGTGGCCCTGGTCCGGCTCGGCGCCGTGGCCACCATCGAGGCCGGCCCGGCCGCCGTCTATTTCGCCGCGGTGGTGGTGCTCACCATGTTCGCGGCCGAGAGTTTCGACCCGCGTCTCATCTGGGACGTGCTCGAGGAGAACCCATGAGCGAACCCGAGAGTGACCGCGCCGCCATTGCCACAGTCCGCACCCGGCGGGGGCCGTCGCTGGTCTGGATCGTGCCCATCGTGGCCCTGGTGATCGGGGCCTGGCTGGGCATCAAGGCCATGCGCGAGCAGGGCCCGACCATCACCATCACCTTTGCCGGCGCCGAGGGACTGGAGGCGGGCAAGACCCGCATCCGCTACCGCGACGTGGAGGTCGGCCAGGTGGAAGCCATCGGCCTGGTCAACGACCGGGTGCAGGTCACGGCCAAGCTGATCAAGCAGGCCGAGCCCTACCTGACCGACCAGACCCGCTTCTGGGTGGTGCGGCCGCGCTTCCGCGGCGGCTCGGTGTCCGGCCTGGGCACGGTCCTCTCCGGCGCCTACATCGGCGTGGACGTGGGCCGTGGCGGTCAGCCGACGAAAGAGTTCACCGGCCTGGAGGTGCCGCCGGTGGTCACGGTCGGCCAGCCGGGCCGCCATTTCCGCCTCACCGCCGAGTCGCTCGGTTCGCTCGACATCGGCGCGCCGGTCTACTACCGGCAGATCCAGGTGGGCCAGGTGGTGGGCTACGGCTTTGGCGCGGACGGCCGCTCGGTGGACATCCAGGTGTTCGTCGAGGCGCCGCACCACACCCGGGTGACCGAAAACACCCGCTTCTGGAACGCCAGCGGCATCGAGGTTGCGCTCGATGCCCAGGGGCTGAAGGTCGACACCCAGTCCCTGATCTCCATCCTCAGCGGCGGCATCGCCTTTGACCTGCCGCGCGAAGGCGAGCAGCCGGGGGACGAGGCCAGGGAAAACGCCACCTACCGGCTCTACGCCAACCGGGCCGACATCCAGGAGAAGAGCTACACGGTCCGCACCCACTGGCTGCTGTTGTTCGACGAGTCGGTGCGGGGGCTGTCGGTGGGGGCGCCGGTGGAGCTGTTCGGCATCAAGGTGGGCGAGGTGGTGGACCTGAACCTGGAATTCGACACCGCGAGCAAGCGCTTCCAGGTGCCGGTGCTGGTGGCGGTGGAGCCGGAGCGGATTCGCGCGGCCAACAAAACCGAGGCCCTGCGGCAGATCGAACGCGACCCGACCACCTTCATGAAGGTGCTGGTGGAGGAGCGCGGCCTGCGCGCCCAGCTGCAGAGCGGCAACCTGCTCACCGGCCAGCTCATGGTCAACCTGGTGTTCGTGCCCGACGCGCCCAGGGTCACCCTGGCGGAGCGCGACGGCCACCGGGTGGTGCCCACCGTGCCCGGCCAGTTCCAGCGGCTGCAGGAGAGCCTGACCCGGATCCTGGCCGGCATCGAGCAGGTGCCGTTTGACCGCATCGGCACCGAGCTGCAGGGCGCACTCACCGAGGCCCGCCGCACCCTGCGGGCGACCTCCACCCTGGCCGGCCGCCTCGACCGGGAGACCGCGCCCCAGCTCGCCGCCACCCTGCTGCGCCTGGAACAGACCCTGGCCGAGCTGCAGGCCGTGGCCGGCACGGAGGCGGTCCTGCCCGCCCAGGCCGGCCGCACCCTGGAAGAACTCTCGCAGACCCTGCGCGCCCTCCGCGACCTGGCCGACACCCTGGAGGGTCGGCCGCAATCGCTCATCTTCGGCAAGGAGCCCGTCCGTGATGAATAAGCCCTGTCCCCTGCCCCGTTTCCTGATCGCCGCCCTGCTGGCCACGATCCTCACCGGCTGCGCCGCACCGCCGGCGCCGGTGGTCTACCACAGCCTGCTCGGTGCGGACACCGGCGCAGCGGCCGCGGTCCGCGCGGACGGCCCGGCCGTGGTGGTCGGGCCGGTGAGCGTGCCGGACCTGCTGCACAACACCCGGCTCGCCACCGGCAGCGACGGCCGCTTTCAGCTGGCCGAGCAGCACCGCTGGGCCGGGGCCGTGGACCGGGAGATCGGCCGCGCCCTGGCCGAACGGCTGGCCGCGGACCTGGCCACCGAGCGGGTGAGCCTCTTTCCGCAAGCGCCGGCGACCAAAACCGCCTGGCGGGTGCAGGTCGAGGTGCTCGCCCTGGACGGCCTCCCCGGGCAATGGGCCCGCCTGGAGGTCCGCTGGACCCTCCTGGACCCGGACGGCACCGGCCCGCGCACCCGCCGCGGCGACTACCGTGAGCCGCTCACCGAACCCGGGCTCGCGGCCTGGGTGGCCGGCCAGCGAACCAACCTCGCCCGGCTCGGCGCGGACATCGCC
>CAZMNU010000161.1:0-3976 GCA_964567725.1 uncultured Desulfobulbus sp.
CCCCGGCTCAACTTCGCCACTGCCTGGTCGTCCAACCTGGTGTCCATCTGCCGGGCCGTGGGGCTCGACTGCGTCACCCGGGTGGAGCGCTCGCGCCGCTACCTGGTACCCGAAGGCGAGGAGTTGGACGCGTTCATCGCCCGCCACCACGACCGCATGACCGAGTGCCCCTACCCGGCACCGCTCACCACCTTCGAGACCGGCCTCAAGCCCGAGCCGGTCTACGAGGTGGACCTGCTGACCAAGGGGCCGGACGGCCTGCTGGACATCCCCGGCACGAGCATGGACGAGTGGGACCGGCAGCTGTACTACGACTACTTCGTCACCCGCTGCGGCCGCAATCCGACCATTGTCGAGATCATGGACCTGAACAACGCCAACTCCGAGCACTCGCGCCACGGCTTTTTCCGCGGCCGCCAGGTGATCGACGGCGAAGCGTACGAAAAAACCCTGTTCCAGGTGGTCACCGACACGCTCGCCGCCAACCCCAGGGGCAGCCTGGTGGCCTTCAAGGACAACTCGAGCGTGATCCGCGGGACCGAGCTGACCACGCTGGTGCCGCTCGAGCCGGGCGCGCCCTCGCCGCTGGTTGAGCGCACGGTCACCTACCACCCGCTGCTCACCGCCGAGACGCACAACTTCCCCACCGGCGTGGCCCCCTTCCCCGGCGCCGAGACCGGCACCGGCGGCCGCATCCGCGACGTCCAGGGCACCGGCCGGGGCGGCCTGGTCATGGCCGGCACGGCCGGCTACTGCGTGGCCAACCTGCACATCCCGGACTATCCGCTGGAGTGGGAGACCCCCTACGCCTGCCCGGACACCCTGGCGCCGGCGCTGGAGATCGAGATCGAGGCGAGCAACGGCGCCTCGGACTACGGCAACAAGTTCGGCGAGCCGCTCATCCAGGGCTTCACCCGCAGCTTCGACCTGCGTCTCGAGTCCGGCGAGCGCTGGGGCTTCCTCAAGCCGATCATGTTCACCGGCGGCATCGGCCAGATCGACGACCGCCACACCGAAAAGAAAGAGGCGGTCAAGGGCATGCTCATCGTCCAGGTGGGCGGCCCGGCCTACCGGGTCGGCTTCGGCGGCGGCGCGGCCTCGTCCATGCTCCAGGGTGAGAACGAATCCGCGC
The DNA here is from genome assembly GCA_964567725.1 of uncultured Desulfobulbus sp. Lineage (GTDB taxonomy): Bacteria > Desulfobacterota > Desulfobulbia > Desulfobulbales > Desulfobulbaceae > Desulfobulbus. The sequence continues at coordinate 1,133 of CAZMNU010000161.1, forward strand.
TCGATTTCAACGCGGTCCAGCGCGGCGACGCCGAGATGGAGCAGAAGATGAACCGGGTGATCCGCGCCTGCAACGAGATGGGGGGATCAAGCCTCATCGACGTGATCCACGACCAGGGCGCGGGCGGCCCTGCCAACGTGCTCAAGGAACTGGTCGAGCATGCCGGCGGCCGGGTGGAGATCCGCAACATCCGTGTCGGCGACCCGACCATGTCCGTGCTCGAGATCTACGTGGCCGAGTACCAGGAGCGGGTGGGCCTGCTCATCAGCCCGGAGAACATCGCCCGCTTCCAGGCCATCTGCGACCGCGAGAAGGTGGCCTGCGAGGTCTTGGGCGAGGTCACCGGCGACCTGCGTTTCGTGGTCCATGACAATCTGGACGACTCCACCCCGGTGGACATCGACATCCCGGCCCTGCTCGGCAACATCCCGCAGAAGACCTTCACGGACAGCCGGGTTGTCCCGGCCCTGTCCGCCTTTGTCCCGCCGAAGGACCTGGACCTGCGCGAGGCCCTGCACCGGGTGCTGCGCCTCGTGTCGGTGGGCTCCAAGCGCTTCCTCACCAGCAAGGTGGACCGGGCGGTCACCGGCCTGATCGCCCAGCAGCAGTGCTGCGGCCCGCTGCAGCTGACCGTGGGCGACGTGGCCGTGGTGGCGCAGAGCCATTTCGGGTTCACCGGCATTGCCACCGCCATCGGCGAGCAGCCGGTGAAGATGCTCGTCGACCCGGCGGCCGGGGCGCGCATGGCCGTGGGCGAGGCCCTGACCAACCTGGTCTGGGCGCGCATCGACGACCTCGACCAGGTCAAGTGCTCGGCCAACTGGATGTGGGCGCCCAAGCTCGAAGGCGAGGGCGCGGCCCTGCGCGACGCGGCCGAGGCCATGGCCGCGGCCATGATCGCGCTCGGCGTGGCCGTGGACGGCGGCAAGGACAGCCTGAGCATGGCCACCCGGGTGGGCGAGGAGGTGGTCAAGTCGCCGCGCCAGCTGGTGGTTTCCCTGTACGCGGCCATGGCCGACATCCGCAGGAAGGTCACCCCGGATCTCAAGGAGGCGGACTCGGTGCTCTTGTTCCTCGACCTCTCCGGCGGCAAGTCTCGGCTGGGCGGCAGCGCCCTCGCCCAGACCTGCGGGGCCATCGGCAACGAGGCGCCGGACATGGACGACCCGGCGCTGGTGCGGCGGGCCTTTGTCGCCGTGCAGCGGCTGATCGACGCGGGCCTGATCCTCTCCGGCCACGACCGCAGCGACGGCGGCCTGATCACCACCGTGCTCGAGATGGCCTTTGCCGGCAACCGCGGCCTCAACCTGGCCCTGAACGGCCCGGCCACCGCGCTCGAGGCCCTGTTCGCCGAGGAACTCGGGCTGGTGCTCGAGTGCCGCTGGAACCTGCTCGCCCAAGTGAAGGCACAGCTCGACCTGGCCGAGGTGCCTTTGGTGGTGCTGGGCACGAGCACCGAGCGCCAGGCCGTGGCCATCCAGTACAACGGCGACTCCGTGCTCGACGACTCGCTCGTGCTGCTCCGCCAGTGGTGGGAGGAAACCAGCCACCAGCTGGACCGGCTGCAGATGAATCCGGACTGCGCCGACGAGGAGAAATTCGCCATCCTCGACCGCAAGGGGCCGGGCTACCACCTGAGCTTCACCCCGCAGCCGACCGCGGCGTCGATCCTCGCGAAAGCGGACAAGCCGCGGGTGGCCATCCTCCGCGACGAAGGCTCCAACTCGGACCGGGAGATGTCCGCCGCCTTCCACAGCGCCGGTTTCGAGCCCTGGGACCTGACCATGACCGACCTGCTCGACGGCCGCGTCGACCTGACAGGGTTCCGCGGTCTGGCCGCGGTGGGCGGTTTCTCCTACGCCGACGTGCCCGAGAGCGCCAAGGGCTGGGCCGCCACCATCCGCTTCAACGAGCGGCTGCAGGAGCAGTTCCGCGCCTTCTACGAGCGGCCGGACACCTTCACCCTGGGCGTGTGCAACGGCTGCCAGCTGTTCGGCCTGCTCGGCTGGGTGCCGTGGACCGGCATCGAGGCCGAGCGCCAGCCGCGTTTTATCCAAAACCGCAGCGGCCGCTTCGAATCCCGCTGGAGCACGGTGCGGGTGCTGTCGAGCAAGGCGATCATGCTCCAGGGCATGGAGGACCTGGTGTTCGGCATCCACGTCGACCACGGCGAGGGGCTGCTCCACTTCCCGGACGAGTCCATCCGCGAGCGGGTCTGGGGCGAGCGCATGGCCGCGCTGGTCTACGTGGACGATGACGGCCAACCCACCGAGACCTACCCGTTCAACCCCAACGGTTCGCCCGGCGGCCTCACCGGCCTGTGCTCGCCCGACGGCCGCCACCTGGCGATGATGCCCCACCCGGAGCGGACCTTCCTGCCCTGGCAGTGCCACTGGCTGCCCGAGGACATGCACCACCTGCCGGTGAGCCCCTGGCTGCGGATGTTCCAGAACGCCTACGAGTGGTGCACCCGGTAACACGGCAACGGGCCGCCGGTTCCTTCGGCGGCCCGTTTTTTCTCCCATCCCTGTTCTCCCGGAGGGCGCATGGGCTCAGATGCTGGTCACGAAACGCAGTCCATCCCGCTCTTTCTCCACGGCCTCGACTCCTCCATCGAGGGCACCAAGGCGCAGTGGTTCCGGCGCCACTTTCCCGGGGTGCGCCTGCAGAACTACACGGGCGACCTGGACGAGCGGCTCGCCCAGCTGGAAGCGCAGGTGGCCGGGCTGGAGCGGCTGGTGCTGGTGGGCTCGAGCTTCGGCGGGCTGATGGCCGCCTGCTTCGCCCTGCGCTCTCCCGAACGGTGCCGGCGGCTGGTGCTGCTCGCCCCGGCCCTCAACTTCG
>CAZMNU010000162.1:0-3974 GCA_964567725.1 uncultured Desulfobulbus sp.
TGCTGGCAGCGCCCATACAGCATCTTCTCAAATCCACTTGAAACGACGAAGAGCCTGCGCACCGCCCTGAACGGCGGCCGCCCGCCGGCCGGGCTCCCTGTCCGCCCGGACTGAACAGCCGCCCGGCTGTCCGCCGGCAGTCCGCCGGCTTGCAGCCATGGCCCGCACCGCGTAGAGTGCGACGACCGCCGGCGTCCCACCGGCCCGGCATCAAGCCACGTACGGTACAATCGGAGGAACACCATGAAGGTCTGGCCAGGACGCCCCTATCCGCTGGGGGCACACTACGACGGTTTCGGCACCAACTTTAGCCTGTTCTCGGAGATCGCCGAACGGGTCGAACTCTGCCTGTTCGACGAGGAGGACCGGGAGACACGCATCGAACTGGAGGAGGTGACCGCCTACTGCTGGCACGCCTACCTGCCCACGGTGGAGCCGGGCCAGCGCTACGGCTTCCGCGTGCACGGTCCCTGGGCGCCGGAATGGGGCCAGCGCTGCAACCCGGCCAAGCTGCTCCTCGATCCCTACGCCAAGGCCATCGACGGCGACATCTCCTGGGACGAGGCGGTGTTCCCCTACCGGTTCGACCAGGGCCCGGACAGCCGCAATGACGCGGACAGCGGACCGTACGTGCCTCGCTGCCTGGTCCACCAGCCCTACTTCGACTGGGCCGGCGACCGCAGGCCGGACATCCCCTGGCACCGGACGATCATCTACGAAACCCATGTCAAGGGCATCTCCGCCGCCCACCCGGAGGTGCCGCCGGAGCTGCGCGGCACCTATGCCGGCCTGGCCCAGCCGGCGGTCATCGACCATCTCAAATCGCTCGGCGTGACCGCCATCGAACTCATGCCGGTGCACACCTTCATCCACGACAAGCACCTGGTCGACCAGGACCTGCGCAACTACTGGGGCTACAATTCCATCGGCTATTTCGCGCCGCACAACGCCTATGCCGCGGACAAGCGGCCCGGCGCGGCGGTGGCCGAGTTCAAGCAGATGGTCAAGGCCCTGCACCGGGCCGGCATGGAGGTGATCCTCGACGTGGTCTACAACCACACCGCCGAGGGCAACCATTTCGGCCCCATGCTCTGCTTCAAGGGGATCGACAACGCCTACTACTACCGCCTCACCGAGGACCAGCGGTACTACATGGACTACACCGGCACCGGCAACAGCCTGAACATGCGCAACCCGCACGTGCTCCAGCTGATCATGGATTCGCTGCGCTACTGGGTGCAGGAGATGCACGTGGACGGCTTCCGCTTCGACCTGGCCTCCACCCTTGCCCGGGAGCTGCACGACGTGGACAAGCTGTCGGTGTTCTTCAACCTCATCCAGCAGGACCCGGTGATCAGCCAGGTGAAGCTCATCGCCGAGCCCTGGGACGTGGGCGAAGGCGGCTACCAGGTGGGCAACTTCCCGCCGCTGTGGACCGAGTGGAACGGCAAGTACCGGGACTGCATCCGCGACTTCTGGCGCGGCGAGAACCGCACCCTGAGCGAGTTCGCCAGCCGCTTCACCGGCAGCTCGGACCTCTACGAGAACACCTCCCACCTGCCCTTTGCGAGCATCAACTTCATCACCGCCCACGACGGCTTCACCCTGCTCGATTTGGTCTCGTACAACGACAAGCACAACCTGAAAAACGGCGAGGACAACCGCGACGGCGAAAGCCACAACCGCAGCTGGAACTGCGGCATGGAAGGCCCGAGCGACGACCCGGCCATCCACGGGCTGCGCACCCGCCAGCGGCGCAACTTCCTCGCCACTCTGCTGCTCTCCCAGGGCGTGCCCATGCTGCTCGGCGGCGACGAGATCGGCCGCACCCAGCAGGGCAACAACAACGCCTACTGCCAGGACAACGCCGTCAGCTGGTACGACTGGGAGCACGTGGATGACAAGCTGCTCGCCTTCTGCGCCCGGCTCATCCATTTCCGCAAGGCCCACCCGGTGTTCCACCGGCGCGGCTGGTTCCACGGCCGGGCCATCCACGGCAGCAGTATCACCGACATCGCCTGGTTCAACATCCACGGCCAGCCGATGACCGACGAGGACTGGAACCAGGGCCACGCCAGGTCGCTGGGCATCTTTCTCAACGGCGCCACCATCCCCAACCCCAACCCGCACGGCGAACCGGTGACCGACGACAACTTCTACCTGCTCGTCAACGCCCACTACGAACCGCTGCCCTTCCTCCTGCCCGGGTCCCAGTGGGGGCCGGTCTGGGTCAAGGAATTCGACACCGCCGGAGGTTGGTCGGAGGACGAGGACCTGTACCGGGCCGAGGCCCGCGTGCAGGTGGCGGCCCGGTCCATGATGGTCCTGCGCCAGTCCACCGTGTTCGACTGACACCGGGCACCACACCGCCCGCCAAGGAGAATTGCCCATGACTGCAGACACCCACCCCGTACAGCGCAGGCACACCATGCCGTTCGGCGCCGAACCCACCCCGCGCGGGGTGCGCTTCCGCCTGTGGGCGCCCGGCGCACAGACCGTGGACCTGGCCCTGGAGGCGACCGGCGGACCGGTGTTCGCGCCCATGATGGCCACAGCGGACGGCTGGTTCGAACTGGTCTCCCCTGCGGCGCAGGTCGGCTCGCACTACCGGTTCCGCATCGACGGCGACCTGCTCGTGCCGGACCCGGCCTCGCGCTCTCAGGCCGAGGACGTGCACGGCCCGAGCGTGGTCGTCGATCCGCACGCCTTTGCCTGGCAGGACGGGGACTGGCAGGGCCGCCCCTGGCACGAGACGGTGCTCTACGAACTGCACACCGGTACCTGCACCACGGGCGGCCGGTTCATGGACCTGGTCGAACGGCTCGACCACCTGGTCGATCTCGGCGTAACCGCCATCGAACTGATGCCGGTGGCCGATTTTCCCGGCAGCCGCAACTGGGGCTACGACGGGGTGCTGCTCTTTGCCCCGGACCGGAGCTACGGCACCCCGGAGGAGTTGAAGACCCTGGTCCAGGAGGCCCACCGGCGGGGGTTGATGGTGTTTCTCGACGTAGTCTACAACCACTTCGGGCCGGAGGGCAATTACCTGTACGTGTACGCCCGGGATGGCTTTTTCAACGAAGAGCGGCACACCCCCTGGGGCGCGGCCATCAATTTCGACGGCGACCCGGCCGCCACCGTGCGTCGTTTCTACGTGGACAACGCCCTCTACTGGCTCGAGGAATTTCACCTGGACGGCCTGCGCCTCGACGCGGTGCACGCCATCCTGGACACCTCCACGCCGCACATCCTGGAGGAGATCGCCCAGGCGGTGCGCACCGGACCGGGGCGGGAGCGGCACGTGCACCTGATCCTTGAAAACGATCGCAACCAGGCCCGCTACCTGACCGGCGCGCACGATGCGGCCAAACCCGGCTACGACGCCCAGTGGAACGACGACATCCACCACTGCGGCCACGTGCTGCTCACCGGCGAGCAGGAGGGCTACTACCGGGATTACGCGGCCGATCCCCTGCGCCTGCTCGGCCGCTGTCTGACCGAGGGGTTCGCCTACCAGGGGGAGCCCTCTCCCTTTCAGCAGGGCCACCGGCGCGGCGAACCGAGCGGCCACCTGCCACTGACCCGCTTCGTCTCCTTTCTCCAGAACCACGACCAGGTGGGCAACCGGGCCTTTGGCGAGCGGCTCGTCCAGTTGGCGCCGGAACCGCTGCTGCGTGCGCTCACCGCGCTCCTGCTGCTGGCGCCCGCACCGCCCATGCTGTTCATGGGCGAGGAGTTCGGCGCCACCACCCCGTTCCTCTACTTCTGCGACTTCGGCACGGACCTGGCGGACAGCGTGCGCGACGGGAGGCGCCGGGAATTCGGCCGCTTCGCCGCCTTTGCCGACCCGGATATCCGCGCCCTGATCCCGGACCCGAACGAGATCGCCACCTGGCAGCGCTCCCGGCTCGACTGGCAGGAGGCGGCAGAGCCGCGCGGGCTGGCCTGGCTGCAGTTCTACCGGGAACTGCTCA
>CAZMNU010000163.1:0-3960 GCA_964567725.1 uncultured Desulfobulbus sp.
GCGAGGCGCAGCGCACCGCCATTGCCCGGGCGCTGATCAACACCCCGGCCGTGCTCATCGCCGACGAACCCACCGCCCACCTGGACACGACCCTGTCGCGAGAGTTCATGGACAGCATGGCCCGGCTCAAAGCCCGGGGCACCACCATCCTCATTGCCAGCCACGACCCCCTGGTCCGCGATGCCCCGGTGATCGACCGGATCGTCGAGATGCGCGACGGCAGGCTGGTCGCCGGCGGAGAGCAGGAATGATGCTCCAGCCGGGCATCCTGGCGCTCTTGCTCGGCTCGGGCCTGGGCACGGTGCTGCTCGCCGCCGCGGTTGTGCCGGCCGTGCGCATCATCCGCCACTGGAACCTGGAGAGCGGCAGCGAGGAGCAGCTGCGGCTCGAGCGGCAGACCTACCTGGTGGCCGCGATCATGCGCTTTGTCATGGGCTTCCAGATCGTCTCCCTGTTCCTCTTCCTGCAGACCGTGGACGGGCTCGCGCCGATGTTCATCGGCGCCATGTGCGCGGCCGGCAGTCTCAAGGTGAACGGGTTCGGCTACCCCACCCTGGTCGCCAAAATCCTCACCTGCCTGTTGGCCGGGTTGTGGCTGATCCTGGACGCCACCGACAACCGGGCCAGCGATTACCCGCTCATTCGCACGAAATACCGACTGCTCCTGGTCATCACCCCGGTGCTGCTGGCCGAGACGGTGCTGCAGGCCCTGTATCTGCTCGGCCTGGAACCGAACATCATCACCTCCTGCTGCGCCATCGTCTTCAGCGCAAGTGGCGGCACGGTCGCCGCCACCGTCCTGGACGTGCCGCTTCAGCTCTCTCAGACCGCCTTTGCCCTGAGCGCAACCCTCACCCTGGCCGCCGGCTGGGCCGTGTACCGGCATGGCCGGGGCGCGATCCTCTTCGCCATGGCCTCGGCCTGCCATTTCCTGCTGTCGATCCACGCCCTCATCGCCTTCATCAGCTTGTACGTCTACGAACTGCCCACCCACCACTGCCCCTTCTGCCTGCTCCACCGGGAATACGGCGGTATCGGCTACCCCCTCTACCTGCTGCTGCTCACCCTGGCCGTCACCGGCCTGGGCACCGGCCTGCTCCACCGCTACCGGTCGGTGCCGAGCCTGCGGACCATCATCCCCAGGATGCAGCAACGACTCGCCCTGACGGGGCTGGCCGCCAACGCGGCCTTTCTCCTGCTCGTTACGGGCAGCATGGCCTTCTCCAACCTGCGCCTGTAGGGTTTCTCGGACCGGCGTCTTTCTCGGGCCGAGGCGGTGCATCGCCGCCTGGCCCGATCCCGGGCACCGGCCTGTTCCCACCCGATCCGGTGTGCGGTCGGTGGTCCGCCCTCCGCCGGAATTTCCCGCCGTTGCCCCGTCTCCTCCAGCCGAATGGACGAAATATCGCCTGCCCCGGGATGCTATTTCGCCCTGGCCCCCGCGCTCGCCTTGCCGGCAATTCCCCCCTCAGAAAAAAACCCAGCAATTCGAAACGATACGGAAGAGGCGAGCAGGCTGTAGCAGTTGGAGCGGTTTGTGCAAAGAAAGCGGCATGCTCCTGTCCCTTATCACCATACAGCCCCGACCGGGGGATGTTGCCAAGCTCATCGACGTGCTCGATTCCATGCGCGCCCTGCTTGCCACGAACATCGACTGTCTCGGCTGCCAGCTCATGGTGGATACCGGGGAAAACCCGGCGGTGCGTTACCTGGAACGATGGCGGGACCGCGAGGCCCTGGACCGGCACCTGCGCTCCTGCCGGTACTGTCGGGTGCTGGAGGCCATGGAGTTGTCCGCCCAACCGCCCGGGGTGGAATTTTTCGAGGTGCTGGACACGGGAGGCCTCGAGGTGGTGGAACAGGCGCGCATGCACCGGTTGGCCCGCTGAGGCCACCAGCACGCCATCACCCCTGGGCGCCGAGGCGCGTTCTTCGTTTCCGGCAAGGTTGCGGTGTTGATCGCAGCCCACAATGAATAATTCTCATACCCATTAAATAGTCTCTAATTTTCCCTTCCCAAATCCATCGTCCTCATTTACACCTGCTTTCGTAGAGCCCCATTACCCGCACCCGTTTTCCCGGGGTGCCTCGCAGCGTGTGCGGCAGGCGGAACGGTGGCTCTCGGCAAAGGAGACACCCACCATGCACGCCTGCGGCCGCCTTCTCGCTCTGATTCTCCTCGCCCTGCTCCTTCCCTGCGCGCCCCTGCCGGCGGCATCATCACCGCCGGCCGACACTGCCGACCCGGGCTGGCCCCGCCTCCTCGAGGCCGGCGGCAAGCGGTTGACCGTCCACCAGCCGCAAATCGACTCCTGGCCGGACTACAAGGAAATCCACTTCCGCTGCGCCATTGCCGTGCTCGACCGGGGGGCCAAGGAGGAGCGGTTCGGTGTGCTCGAAGTGGCGGCCCGCACCTCGGTGGACCACAGCAGCCGCGAGGTGGTGGCCCAGCCGCTGGACCGGCAGGTGCGGTTCGCCAACCTGCCGGCCGGCGAGGAACAACGGCTCGCGAAGATCGTCGATGAACTGCTGCCGCGGCGCCAGACCACCATCGTGTCGCTGGACCGGGTGCTCGCCTATCTCGAACCGGGACAGCAGCCGGTGCAGCCGCCGGTCGAGGTGAACCTGCAGCCGCCGAAAATTTTTGCCAGTAGCCGGCCGGCCATCCTCCTGATGTTTCTCGGGGAACCCGAGTTCAAGCCGGTTTCGGCCGGCAGGTCGGACCTGATGTTTGCGGTCAACGCCAACTGGGATGTGCTCTTCGACACCGCTGGCCAGCGCTGCTACCTGCTCAACGGCTCCACCTGGCTGACCGCCGCTGACCCGGTGCGCGGCCCGTGGGTCGCCACCAAAAAACTGCCGGCCGTGCTGACCACCCTGCCGGCCGACGCCAACTGGACCGAGGCGCGCAAAAACATCCCGGCCCGGCCGGCGGCCGGCACCCCGCCCGTGGTGTTCACGGCCACGGAGCCGGCCGAACTGATTCTCACCGACGGCGAGCCGCGCTACGCGGCCATTGCCGGAACCGCGCTCATGCAGGTGGTCAACACCGACAGCCCGCTGTTCCTGCACAGCGGCGAGCAGCGCCACTACTTCCTGGTGGCCGGCCGCTGGTTCCGCGCCCCGGGGTTGAACGGACCCTGGACACCGGCGAGCACCGACCTGCCGGCCGACTTTGCCCGAATTCCGGACGACAGCCCGGCGGCCCTGGTCAAGGCCGCGGTACCCGGCACCCAAGAGGCCAGGGACGCCATCCTGCTCGCCTCGGTGCCCACCACCAAAAGCGTAGCCGCGACCAGGGTCACGGAAACGGTGCTCTACACCGGCCCGCCTGAGTATGTCGTCATCCAGGGCACCGCGGTGCGCTACGCGGTCAACAGCCCCAACCAGGTGTTTCTCATCGACAACAGCTACTACTGGTGCAACCAGGGCACCTGGCTGGTCAGCACCTCGCCGACCGGACCGTGGACCTACAGTGCAACGGTGCCGGCCGCCATCTATACCATCCCGCCCAGCCACCCGAGCTACAACGTGACCTATGTGCGGGTGCAGAGCGCCACCCCGACCACCGTTGTCTACACCCAGACCTCCGGCTACAGCGGCGAGTACGTCGCCGCCACCGGCGTGGTCATGTTCGGCATGGGCATGGTGGCCGGGGCCCTCATCGCCGACAACCACCACTATTACTCGCCCCCCTCGTACTACTCCTACGGCCGGGGTGCCGTCTATCACCACGGCTACGGCGGCTATGTGTCCCATTACGCCGCCGGCGGCACGGTCGCCAGGTCGCGGGCCGCCTACGGCCCCTACGGCGGCGCAGGCCGGACCGCCGCCTACAACCCTCGCACCGGCACCTACGCGCGCAGCGGTTATGCCTACGGCCCGGGCGGCGCGGCCGGCTACCGTCAGGCCTACAACCCGCACACCGGCGCCTATGCGCAAAGGGGCCGGGTCGAAACC
>CAZMNU010000164.1:0-3894 GCA_964567725.1 uncultured Desulfobulbus sp.
CAAGCGCGGACAGGGGAACAAGGTCGATTACCTCCTCTTTTACAAGACCGGCATACCCATCGCCGTGATCGAGGACAAGGACAACACCCACAGTCTGGGCGACGGCATGCAGCAGGCCCTCGACTACGCCGAAATCCTCGACGTGCCCTTTGCCTACAGCTCAAACGGCGACGGCTTTCTTGAACACGACCGCACCGGCGCCGCCGCGCAGGTCGAACGGGAAATTCCCCTGGACCAATTCCCCAGCCCCGACGAACTCTGGCAACGCTATCGCGCCGCCAAGGGCTATACCCCGGCCCAGGAGGCGGTCACCACCCAGGACTATTACGACGACGGTTCCGGCAAGACCCCGCGCTACTACCAGCTCATCGCCATCAACCGCACCATCGACGCCATCGCCCGGGGCGAAAACCGCATCCTCCTGGTCATGGCCACCGGCACCGGCAAGACCTACACCGCCTTCCAGATCATCTGGCGGCTGTGGAAGTCCGGCGCCAGGCGGCGCATCCTCTTCCTGGTCGACCGCAACATCCTCGCCGACCAGACCAGGAACAACGATTTCAAGCCGTTCGGCACGGCCATGACCAAGATCACCAACCGCACCGCGGACAAGGCCTTCGAGATCTACCTCGCCCTCTACCAGGCGGTCAGCGGCACCGAGGAGGAGCAGAACATCTACAGGCAGTTCTCCCCCGAGTTCTTCGATCTGGTCGTGGTCGACGAGTGCCACCGGGGCAGCGCCGCAATTGACGCCGCCTGGCGCCAGATCCTCGAATACTTCCACACCGCCACCCAGATCGGCCTCACCGCCACCCCCAAGGAGACCCGCGAGGTCTCCAACATCGACTACTTCGGCCAGCCGATCTACACCTACTCGCTGCGCCAGGGCATTGCCGACGGCTTCCTCGCCCCCTACAAGGTCATCCGCATCGGCATCGACAAGGACCTCGACGGCTGGCGGCCCGAGATCGGCAAGACCGACAAGTACGGCCAGGTGATCGAGGACCGCGAGTACAACGAACTCGATTACGACCGCAGCCTCATCCTCGAGCAGCGCACCGCCCTGGTCGCCAACAAGATCAGCGAGCTGCTCCAGGCCACCGACCGCTATCACAAGACCATCGTCTTCTGCGAGAACATCGACCACGCCGAGCGCATGCGCCAGGCCCTGGTCAACGCCAACGCCGATCTTGCCGCCGCCAACGCCAAATACGTGATGCGCATCACCGGCGACAACGACGAAGGCAAGGCCCAGCTCGACAACTTCATCGACCCGGAATCGACCTACCCGGTGATCGCCACCACCTCGCAACTCATGTCCACCGGGGTGGACGCCCAGACCTGCCACCTGATCGTGCTCGACAAGCGCATCAACTCCATGACCGAGTTCAAACAGATCATCGGCCGCGGCACCCGCATCAACGAGGAGTACGGCAAGCTCTACTTCACCATCATGGACTTCAAGCGGGCCACCGCCCTCTTTGCTGATCCCGCCTTCGACGGCGAACCGGTGCAGATCTACGAACCCGGCCCGGACGATCCGCCCCTGCCGCCCGAGGAGGTGCCGTATGCCATGGAAGAGCAGCCGCCCGCCCTCACCACCGGCGAGCCGCCCGCGGACAGGGCCGTCACCTACGTGGTCGATGACGTCGAGGTCCGCGTCGCCACCGAGCGGGTCCAGTACCTGGACGGCAACGGCCGGCTGATCACCGAATCGCTCAAGGACTACTCGCGCAAAACCGTGAACCAGGCCTACGCCACCCTGGACGACTTCCTCAGCGCCTGGAACGCGGCCGAGCGCAAACAGGCCGTGGTCGAAGAGCTGGTCGCACGCGGCGTCTTCTTTGACGAACTGGCCGAGCAGATCGGCCCCGACTACGATGCCTTCGACCTGGTCTGCCACGTGGCCTTTGACCGGCCGCCGCGCACCCGTCGTGAGCGCGTGGCCCAGGTGCGCGGCCGCGACGTCTTCGCCCGCTATGGAGACCAGGCCCGCGCCGTGCTCGAGGCCCTGCTCGACAAGTATGCCGACGCCGGCCTCAAGAGCTTCGAGTCACTCGATATCCTCAAGGTCGATCCGCTCTCCGCCTTTGGCACCCCGATGGAAATCATCAACCTGTTCGGCAGCAAAGCCAACTACCTCACGGCCCTCCACCAGCTGGAAGCCGAACTCTACCTGGAAGAAGCCTGACCCATAAAACGACGGGTTGTCTTTCGCAGGCATGGCCTGATCCGACAACACACGTTCAGGGCGGTAGGAGCGGGCCATGCCCGCGAACAAGCGTAGGAAAACAAGCAAAGGGCGATCGATTTTAAACGCTCTTGCATCAGGATATAATCTCCTCAACCACCGATATTGCGTTCAATCATGGCCAACGTCTCCACCCTCGTCAAATCCATCCAGAACATCATGCGCAAGGACGCCGGCACCTACGGCGACGCCCAACGGCTCGAACAGCTCGGCTGGATGTTCTTCCTCAAAATCTTCGATGACCGCGAAAAGGAACTCGAACTCCTGCGCGACGACTACGCCTCGCCCCTGGCGCCGGAATTGCGCTGGTGCAACTGGGCCGCCGACGAGGAGGGCATCACCGGCGACGCGCTGCTCGATTTCGTCAACAACACGCTGCTCCCCCAGCTGAAAAACCTGGTCACCGGCGGCGACCGGGTGGCGGTGCTCATCCGCAGCGCCTTTGAGGATGCCAACAACTACATGAAAAACGGCACCCTCATGCGCCAGGTGATCAACAAGATCAATGGCATCGACTTCAACACCTCGGACGATCGCCACCTGTTCGGCGACATCTACGAAAAGCTGCTCAAGGATCTGCAATCCGCGGGCAATGCCGGCGAGTTCTACACCCCGCGCGCGGTCACCCAGTTCATCGTCGAGCAGGTCGATCCCCGCCTGGGCGAGAGTGTGCTCGACCCGGCCTGCGGCACCGGCGGCTTCCTCGTCTGCGCCATCGAGCACCTGCGCAAGCAGGCCAAAACCGAGGCCGACGAGTTCTTCCTCCAGCACTGCTTCACCGGCATCGAGAAGAAGCACCTGCCGCACATCCTCTGCATGACCAACCTCATGCTCCACGGCATCGACGTGCCCGCCAACGTCCGCCACGACAACACCCTGGCCCGGCCCCTGCGCGACTGGACTCCGAAGGAACGGGTGGATGTGATCGTCACCAACCCGCCCTTCGGCGGCATGGAGGAGGACGGCATCGAGGCCAACTTCCCGGCCGAGTTCCGCACCCGCGAGACCGCCGACCTCTTTCTCGTCCTGTTGATGAAGATCCTCAAGCCAGGCGGCCGCGCCGGCCTGGTTCTCCCGGACGGCACCCTGTTCGGCGAGGGCGTGAAAACCCGGATCAAGGAAAGTCTGCTCGCCGAGTGCAACCTGCACACCATCGTCCGCCTGCCGAACGGCGTGTTCAGCCCCTACACCTCCATCCGCACCAATCTCCTCTTTTTCACCAAGGGCCAGCCCACCACCGAGATCTGGTACTACGAGCACCCCTATCCGCCCGGCGCCAAGAGCTACAACAAGACCAAGCCGATTCGCATCGAGGAGTTCGCCCCGGAACGTGCCTGGTGGCACAAGCGGGAGGAGAACGAATTCGCCTGGCGGGTGGACATCGAGACCATCCGGGCCGGCGGCTTCAACCTGGACATGAAGAACCCGCACAACGGGGATAGCGGGCCAGGGGATGTGGACGAGTTGCTGCCCGAGTACGAGCAGTTGCTGGCGCAGATCGCCGAGACCCGGGCGAAATTGAAGGCGGAGTTGTACCAGGCCTTGATGGCGACCCGTGGGGCTGGGGAATGAAGCTGGAGAGGTTTTTCGAGAAGTTCGAGCTGTTCGCGGAGGCGCCGGATGCGGTGACGCGGATGCGGGAG
>CAZMNU010000165.1:0-3784 GCA_964567725.1 uncultured Desulfobulbus sp.
TCCCCCCTCCTGTCCGGAGTGACGGCCATGGGCCCGTTGCTCCGGATTTTTTTACGCCTTGCCGCCAACGGACGGCATCCTCCGCCGGCCGACACCGCCCCTGTTGCACGAGGCCGGCAGGACCGCTGGCCGAGGGTGTGCACTGGGGCTGGTGCGGACCAGGGATTTCTGCCCCGGCCGGGCAATACTGCTCTGGTTTTTTCGCGACAGGGAAAGGACGGGGTCAGTCGGCCAGCAGCACCAGTCCGGCCAGCATGGACAGGGCCGGCTCGGCAGCCGGCTGGGAGGAGGCGTCGCCGCCCAGCGGCAGGGGCCAGTGGACGGCCGCGGTCAGGGCGGTGAAATCAACGCCCACCGCGGACAGGGAGGGCCGCACCCGGCCCTCGTGCGGGCAGGGCAAGTGATCGGCGAGCACCGCGCAGCGGCCTTTGTCGGCGCAGTACAACTCGAAACAGGAACCCGCGGCCAGCCCGCGGGCGCGGGCAAAGCCGAACCGGTGCGCCTCGGTTTCCAGGGTTGCGGCCAGCTCGTGGATGCGCCTGGCCACCTCCAGCCGTTTGCCGGTGCCCAGGTCCGCGGCCGGGACATCGATCCGGAAGACCAGCACCCATCGGTAGTCGGCCAGTTCGGCCCGGAACCCGGCCGGCGGCTGGCTGTGGGGCGGGCAGCCGGGCGCGAGCCCGTAGCTCGGGCACCGGTGGGGCGCCGCGCACAGGGCGGCAAAATGGTCGGCCACCACCAGGTCGCAGGCGGGCAGGGCGGCCGCAGCCGAGGCGCCAAGTTCGCGGGCGTGCTCCAGCAATTCGCCAAGCAGGGGAGGGGGATGGTCGCCGGGTGTGCGGTTTTTGCTCATCGGCCCGGATCCTCGGGTGGCGAAGGTTTGGCGGCGGCCCGCTCAGCCTCCGCGCGGTCGCCCACCACCGCACCGAGCACCCGTGCCAGCTGGTCGTGCCGGAAGGGCTTGCTCAGGTAGCTGTCCATGCCCGCGGCCAGGCAGCGGTCGCGGTCCTCGTCCATGGCATGCGCGGTCATGGCCACGATCGGCACATGGCCGCCGCCCAGTCGGGTGGCGAGCGCCCGGGCCAGTTCCACCGGCACCGCGGCCGGCAGCGTTTCTCCCCGCTCGGCCGCGCGGATCGCCACGGTGGCGGCCAGCCCGTCCATTTCCGGCATCTGCACGTCCATGAGCACCACATCGAAGTCGGCCTGGGCCAGGAGCGCCAGCGCCTCCAGGCCGGTGCCCGCGCCGGTGACCCGGTGCGCCCCCTCGAGTGTCATCGTGGCCACCTCCCGGTTTACCTCGCTGTCGTCCACGAGGAGGATGTGCAGGGCGCTGACCGCCCGTACCGCCTGCGCTGCCGCCACCCTGGCAGGCGCCTCGGCCGGCTGCAGGGGCAGGGTGCAGTGGAAGCTGCTGCCCGCGCCCAGCCGGCTCTCCACCCAAATCTTGCCGCCCATGAGCGCCACCAGCTGGCGGCAAATGGCGAGCCCCAGGCCGGTGCCGCCGTGGCTGCGGGTGAGCGAGTTGTCCGCCTGCTCGAACCGCTCGAAGATGCGGTCCAGCTGTTCGGCCGGGATGCCCGGGCCGGTGTCTGTGACCGTCAACTGCAGCAGCGGTCGGCCGTCCGCCTCCCGCCGGTGCGCATGCAATCGCACCGAGCCGGCAGGGGTGAACTTGATGGCGTTGTTCAGCAGGTTGACGAGCACCTGGCGCACCCGCAGTTCGTCGCCGACCATCCAGGCGGGCAGGTCCGGGGCCAGCTCTACATCAAGGGCGATTCCCTTGTCCGCGGCCGGCGCGGCCAGGGTGGCGACCACGTCGTCGAGCAGCGGACCCAGGGCAAAGGGGACCGGGTTGAGTTGCACCCGGCCGGCCTCGATGCGGGAGAGGTCGAGGATGTCGTTGAGCAGGCCGAGCAGGCTCTCAGCCGAGCGCAGGACAATGGCCAGCAAATGCTGGCGCCGGTCGTGATCCATCTCCTCCAGGGCGAGCCGACTCATGCCGAGGATGGCGTTCATGGGCGTGCGGATCTCGTGGCTCATGTTGGCCAGGAACTGCGACTTGGCCCGGCTGGCCGCCTCGGCTGCGGTCCTGGCCTGTTCAAGGGCCTGGCCGGACAGCACCTGCGCGGTGATGTCCCGGCCGACGCCGGCATACTCGATGATGCGGCCGGAACCATCGAAGATGGCCCGGTCGGTCCACTGGTGCCAGCGGGTTTCGCCGCCGTCCAGGACCACGCGGTGATCGAAGCTGGTCACCGGATGCTGGCGGTTGAGCGAGGCCATCTGCTGTTCCATCAGGGCGAGATCCTCGGGGGGAATGAACGGCAGGAAGGTCCGCCCGACCAGTTCCTCCCGGGTCTTTTTGAAATAGCGGCAGTAGGCCCCGTTGACAAAGGTGAGAGTGCCGTCCGGCAGGTAACGGCAGATGAGTTCGGTCTGGTCCTCGACAATGGCCCGGTAGCGGGCCTCGCTGGCCTCCACGGCCGCGGCGTGGTCGAGCACCCTGCGGTCGCGCTCCTCCAGGGAGACGGCCATGGTGTTGAAGGAGGTGGCCAGCCTGCCGATCTCGTTGTTGATGTCCAGGTCGACGCGGCGGTGCAGGTCACCCCGGCTGACCCGCTGGACCCCTTCTTCCAACTGCTGTATCGGTTCAAGGAACCGGCGGTTGAGCAGCCAGGTGACCAGAACGCCCAGGATCGGACAAAAGAGCAGGGCGGCGAGGGTGCCGACCGCAAAGGCGGACCAACTGACCGCGTAGGCCTCCCGGCGGGGCAGTTCGGTCACGGCCACCCAGGGTGTGCCGGCCACCGGGATGATGGTGGTCTCCACCATGCGGCCCTGTTCGTTGCGGTAGCTGCCGTGCCAGGAATGTTTGACCGAACGGATCAGGCCGAGCAGTTCCGGGTTGTCGATGCGCCGTGTACCGCTGGCCAGATTGGTGTCGGAATGGGCGAGGATCTGTCCCTCGCGGTTGACCAGAGAGGCCGTGCCATCCCTGCCCAACTGGAAATCGGCCAGGGATTCCTGGAGAAGACTCAGGTGCAACCGGCTGACCACCACCTGGCCCTGCTGTGCCGGCACGGCAAACACCAGGTAGGGCGCGTCGGCGGCCTGCAAACGCACATCGCCCACGTATTTGTGCCCCGTTGCGGCGACCGTGAACCATTTCGACTGCGGGATGGTGAACAGGTTGGCGAGCACGTTGTCGGTGCGCGCCGCGTTGGCCAGAACCTCACCCCGGGCACTGACCAGGACGACTTCCAGGATGAGGGACTTGTTCTCGAGGAGCAGGTGCAGTTGCCTGGTGAGGGTGTCCAGGTCGCTGCGACCGAAGAGATCGACCATGAGCAGCAGGTTCTGCTGCCGCACGAGGGTGTTGTTAACGGTCTGCACGACCCGCTGGGTGGCCTCCCGCTGGCGCCCGCTCCACCCCTGCTGCTCGGTGAAGCGCACCAGCAGGAGAACCGCGCCCAAGCCGAACACCAGAAGGACCAGCACGGTGGCAGCGAACAGGCCGATCACCTGGCGGCGCAGGCTGCCCTGGCGGGCGCTTTTTTGGACCGTGAATGGTTCGGCGGATTCGGCCAACGGGGCTTCCTCAGTGTTCCGCCGACAGTGCCGGCGCGGCCAGATACCGGCGCCAGAGTTGGGCATGCAGCCGCTGGCCTTCCGGGCTCAGTGGCATGAGCACCTCGGCGCGGCGCATCTCGCGGACCGGCGGGAAGAGGACCGGATCGTTGAGGATCTCGGGGCGAATAAAGGGGGTGGCCGCCTTGCTAGC
>CAZMNU010000166.1:0-3758 GCA_964567725.1 uncultured Desulfobulbus sp.
TTCCCTGGGGGACGGCGTGCGACCCGGGCCGATGGCAGGAAAAGAGGCGGCAAAACGACGCGGCACCAGGCGGGATCCGAGCACAGGGACGGTGCTGCACGGACAGGCCCGGATGGGAGCGGGAAGCGGGAAGGCCGGAGGGGACGGGACAGGGTTGGTCTGGACGACCGGCAGTGATGGGGCCGGTTGGCGCGCACGGCCTGATGGTGGAACCCGCTGCCAGTTCCACCGAAACTCCGGGGACGGGACGGATCTCTTGCCGATATTCGGTCGAGTTGGAATGTGCCCCCGGCCACGGGACCGGCGCGGAGTCGGCGGACCTTCCGCCAATCCGCGCCGGTCACCAACCCGGTGCCGGGCCGAGGGCAACCTTTAGAACATGTACTTGAGGGCGAGGACGATGTTGTTGGAGTTCACATCCTTCAGATCAATGCGATCCAGTTCCACATCCTCGGTGGCGAGATACTCGTAGCCCAGGTCAGCCCCCAACTCCGGGGTGAAGGCGTAGCTCAGGCCAGCCGCAAGCTTGTAGGCAAAGACTGTGTCGTCGCTGTCGAAGTCGCCTGCTTTGAAGTCGACGATGGCGCCGCCCACGCCGCCGCCGGCATAGAACGACAGCCCGTCCGCGATCGGAATGTCGAGAAAGGCGTTGAGCAGCAGGGTGTTGATGGTGGTGTCGCCGGCTTCCTTCTCCACCTGCCGGCCCAGACTGTCGAGATCAACGCCGTTGATGTCGTTTTTCTGGGTGGCGATCTCCACTTCGATCTTGAACATGTTGATCTGGGTGCCGATGGCCCCGCCAATGCCCCAGCCGTCGTCGCTGTCCACCTCGAACACGTCGTCGACGACATCCATGTCGCTCAGCATGGTGTACTTGCCGATCAGCTTGATGTAGTTCGGGTTGGGGGTGACCGCATACGCGGCAGTGGAACTCAGCAGCAAGGCCGCCGCAGCCAGCAGGTGCAGTGTGGTGGTCCTGTTCATTTCTTCTTCTCCTTGGTGTTCTCTCGATCATGGGGCAGCCGGCAACGGTGGTCGCGCCGGATACACTCGGAGGCAGCCTGCGCTGTCAATGGCGCAGAGCGAACCGGTTTCATTGGTTTTATTGCACAAATCAAGCCATTCGGCGGAAAGTAAAAAAATTTGTACAATAATTTGATTTAAATGGTTTTTTTTACACGTACAGGAAGGGCGGTTGATGGATCGGGCAGGGGAGGGGTGAAATGCAATCCTTTTAGGCGATATTTCGCCCGCGACTCAGTCGTTCTCGACCCGGATGGCAAGCTTGCGCATGCGCGAGTAGAGGGTCGAGGGGTTGAGGCCAAGCAGTTCGGCGGCGCCGCCCCGGCCCTTGATCTTGCCCCGGGTGGCCTTGAGGGTTGCGCGGATGTGGCGGCGCTCGATCTCCTCGAGGGTCATGGTCGCGGGTGGCTGGGAGTGGATCGGGGAGGGCAGGGCGAGTTGCGACAGGTCGAGCACCGTGCCGGTGCTGGTGATCATGGCGCGCTCGATGACGTTGCGCAGTTCACGGACATTGCCCGGCCAGTCGTAGGCTTCCATGCGGGCCATGTCATCGCGGGCGATCTTGCTGATCTTCCGTCCCATGGATTGACCGAACTCGCTCACGAAGCGCCAGACGAGCATGGCAATGTCCTCGACCCGCTCGCGCAGCGGCGGCACCACGATGGGGAAGACGTTCAGGCGGTAGAACAGGTCGCGGCGGAAACGGCCCTGCTCGACCTCTTCCTCCAGGTTGCGGTTGGTGGCGGCGATGATGCGCACATCAGTCTTGAGGTTGACCGGACTGCCGAGCCGTTCGAAGGTGCCGTCCTGCAGCACCCGCAGCAGTTTGGACTGGGTCTCGACCGGCATCTCGGCGATCTCGTCGAGGAACAGGGTGGAGTCGTGCGCCAGTTCGAACCGTCCGGCCTGGCGGCTGAGGGCGCCGGTGAAGGCGCCCTTTTCCCGGCCGAACAACTCGCTTTCGATCAGGGCCGCGGGCAGGGCAGCGCAATTCACCGTGACCATCAGCCGTTTGCCGCGATCGCTGCGCTGATGGATCGCCTGGGCCACCAGTTCCTTGCCGGTGCCGGTCTCGCCGAGGATGAGCACCGTGCTGCCGGTGGCGGCGACCTGCTCGATCATCGCCTGGACCCGCTGCATGGCCGGGCTGATGCCGAGGGCGCGGTGCGTCTCCTCGTCCAGGCCGGCCTCGGCACGCAGCACGATGTTCTCCTGTTCCAGTTGCTCCCGCAGTGTGTTGATTTCCCGGACCTGTTGGCGCAACCGCTGCTCCATCTCCTTGCGGGCGGTGGTTTCCGAGGTCACGCCGGCGAGGAAGATCCGCGCGGTGTTTCTGTCCTGGCGGATACGGCCGCGGGAGATCAGCCAGCGGTCGCGGCCGTCGTGCTGGGGCACCCGGTATTCGACCTGCACCTCCTGGTCGAGGTCCCGCGCCCGTTTGATGCTCGCGGCGATCAGGCCGCGGTCCTCGGGGTGGACCTGGGCGAGGACGTCATCGAGGGTGATGGGCTGGTCCTCGCTGAACTGGAAATGGGCGAGGGCGATGGGGGTTGCCCAGAAAATTCTTGTCTCCAAGTCGAGTTCCCACAGGCCGACCCTGGCCGAGGCCGCCGCCATGTCCAGCCGTTGCTGGGAGATGGAAAGGGCGTTGAGCATGTCGCGGCGTTCGATGGCGTTGACTAAGATCTCGCCGAGCAGGCGCAGTTGGGCGACCAGGGCGAGGGGCAGGAGCACCGGTTTCCGGGTCGCGTGGACCACCAGGATGTGGTGCACCCGACCGTCGAGGCTCAGCGGGATGGCCAGGGCGGTCTTGATGCCGAGCCGGACAAAGGCGGCGCGGTCCAGGCTCGCCTCCGGGGGCATGGAGTCGACCCCGGTCTTGAGCAGGATGCGGTCCCGGACCACAAGCTGTTCGTAACTCCAGGGCGTCTGTTCGGCCAGGTTGACCCGTTCCAGCAGCAGTTCCGCGCCAGGTGCGTACCAGGCGTGGGAGAGGATGACCCGGCTGTAATCCTGCTGGACCTCGAGCAGGGCGCTCCGGTCCAGGTGCAGCACCTCCAGGACCTGCCGCAGGCAGTCGCGCACGACCTCGTCCATTGCCTGGGGCTGGGCCTTGAGGATCCGGGCCGAGATCGATGGCAGCAGCCGCTCGATCGGACCATCGGCAACCAGAGCGTCGACCGGCGGACGGGATACCTCGCCCAGGGCGGATACCCGGCCGCCACCGGTGGGCTCGCTTCCTTGTTCAGGGCTGTTGTCTGCATCAAGTGTGGACAGGGTCATCTGGTTTCCTGGCCTTGGTCTGGTGGGGATTGCCCCCGCGTTCATCCGTTATCGCCGCCGGCCGCCACCGGTGGGCCGGCTGGCCCTCGTCGCGCGGGCCTGGTTGACCCGCGCACTCTGGGCGTTGCCGTAGCTGCGCGCCTGCGCCTGTCGTTCCAGGTTACGGCTCGGCTGGGCCGCGGGTTGCCAGCTGCTGGCGCTGCGCTGGCTCCAGCTGCCACTGGAGTCCTTCTTGTAGACATTGCCGTTACGGCCGGCGTAGACATTGCCGGACCGGTCGCGAGCCACAGCGCCCTGGCCGCGGGCCGTGTCCCATCCGGCCGCGGCCGCTCCGGTGCTGGAGCGAACCCCGGCGGCGGAGCCGTAGGCGCCGGAGCGCGAACCGCCCTGCACCGACCGGCCGCCGCGCTCGGCGTAGAAGCGACCAGCCGACCCGGTGGCGGTTTCGACCC
>CAZMNU010000167.1:0-3742 GCA_964567725.1 uncultured Desulfobulbus sp.
GTGGTCGCCCTCATCTGCCGCATGGTCATCCCCATGGCCGACGAGGCCTGGCGGTGGATCTTCTACGCCGGCGGTCTGGGCGTGGTGCCCTTCCTGCTTGGCCTCAAGTACCTCAAGGAATCGCCCCGCTGGCTGGTGGCCCACGGCCGCATCAAGGAAGCCGAGGAGATCGTCACCTACCTGACCGGCAAGGACATCGACCTCTCCGAGGCGGCCAAGACCGTGCAGCCGAAAATCTCGGTCCTGGAGGTGCTCACCGGCATGTTCACCCGGAAGTACATCGGCCGCACCCTGCTGCTCATGCTGCTGTTCGTCTGCATCACCCCGGCCGGCTTCCTGCTGACCACCTGGACCACCCAGCTGCTCAAGATGCTCGGCTTCTCGGTCAAGGAGAGCCTCACCGCCATGACCATCATTTCCATCGGTGTACCGGTGGGCTGCTTCCTCAACTCGCTCGTCTCCGACATGGGCGGCCGTAAGCTGCCCATTGCCGCCCTCGGCGTGCTGGCAGCGGTTACCGCCCTCATCTTCGGCGGCATGAAGAGCCTGGTCCTGCTCACCGTCCTCGGCTTCGCGGTCACCGTCTTCAACATGGCGCTGAACTTCACCCTGTTCTCGTACACCGCGGAGAGCTACCCGACCCGCATGCGCAACACTGCCACCGGCTTCCACAACGGCCTGGCCCGATTGTCCGTGTCCGCTTCCCAGCCGCTGATCCCGATGATTCACGCCTCGTTCGGGTTCGCCGGCATCTTCACCTCGGTGGCCTTCCTCTTCTTCCTGCCGGTCATCCCGCTGCTCATCTGGGGCCAGCGCACCGGCGGTCGGAGCCTGGAGGATATCGAATAAGGCTTGCCTGCCGAAATGTGTTCACCAGGGGAGCCGGGGCCTTGTCCCGGCTCCCCTCTGTCGTTTCCGGGGACAGCCGGACCGGTTCGCCCGCAGCCGCCCCTTTTCCGGTTCCCGTTCTCCTGCGGACCGGCTACAATCCAGCCACTCTCAAACGGCGGCGCCTCCGCCGACACAGTGAGGATTATGTCTGCCCACCACCGCCTCCCTTCCGTCCGTTTGCTCCTCGGCCTGTTCTGCAGCCTCGGTCTGGCCCTGACGATCGCCGTGCTTCCCGCCCCGGCCGCGGACGTCCGGCAAACCGAGAAGCGGGTGGTCATTCTCTACTCGCACCCCCATGATTTTCCGGCCACGGAACTGACCGAACGGGGCATCCGCGAGGCCTTCGCCCGGGAAGGCCGGATCGCGGTGCAGCTGTTCTCCGAGTACCTGGATCTCTCCCGTTTCCGCGACCAGGCCCAACGCGCCGCCCTGACCGACCTGTTCCGCCAGCGCTACGCGGCCAACCGCATCGACCTGCTGATCAGCGTCGACGTGCCGGCCACCAACTTCCTGGTGGAGCACGGCGACACCCTGTTCCCGGACGTGCCGGTCATTCTCTGCAGCGTCCCCGAACCGCTCAAGGACGGAATCCTTGCCTCGCCGCTGGGCGACCGGGTGAGCGGCGTGCTCGAGCCCGCCGCCCTGGCCCGGGCCCTGGTGCGCTCGGCCCTCACCCTCAGGCCCGACACCCGGCACGCGGTGCTCATCTCCGGCACCTTCGAGAACGACCAGGCCCGGGCCATCGCCCTGCGCGCCGCGCTCGAGGCCCAGCGTCCCAAGGTGGAACTCATCGACCTGAGCGGCCGGTCGCTCGGCGACATCCTCGCCGCCTGCGAGCAGCTGCCGCCGCACACGGTCCTCTTCTTCTCCACCCTGTTCGTCGATGGCCGCGGCCGCAGCTTCGTGCCCAAGACGGTGCTCCAGTCCATCGCCGCCCAAACCACGGCGCCGGTGTTCGGTCCGTACGAGCCGTTCATGGGCCACGGTATCGTCGGCGGGCCGCTCATCTCCCTGCACAAGCAGGGCCAGGCGGCCGCCCGCAAGGCCCTGCGGTTGCTGCTCGGCGAGGAGCGACCCGGGGCCGCCTTCGACTTCGGCGAAGGGACGTCCGTCACCCTCTACGACTGGCGCCAGCTCAAGCGCCACGCCATCGACGAGAGCCTGGTGCCCGACCAGGCCTCGATCCTCTTTCGCGAGACCACTTTGTGGGACCAGTACAAGCAGGCGATCATCGGCGTGGCCCTGCTGCTCGTCTTCCAGACGCTCTTGATCGTCGGCCTGATCGTCAACCTGCGTCACCGCAAGCTGGCGGAACAGGCCCTGCGCCAGAGCCAGCGCGAACTGCAGACCCTGGCCGGCCGGCTCATCAGCTCCCAGGAGGAGGAACTGAGCCGGCTGTCACGCGAGTTCCACGACGACTACGCCCAGCGGCTGGCCGCGCTGGCCATCGAGGCCGGCACCCTGGAGATCCAGGCGGAGCGGAGCGATTCGCCCCTGCGGGAGCGGATCGTCCACGTCAAGGGGCAGCTGATCAACCTCTCCGACGACATCCACGCCCTCTCCCGGGAACTGCACCCGGCCATCCTCAGGGACCTCGGCCTGGAGCGCGCCCTCAACGCCCTCTGCCGCAATTTTGCCGACCGGGAAGAGATCGAGGTGACCTGTCATTTCGAGCCGGTACCCGAGGACATCGACCCGCAGACCGCGCTCTGCGTCTACCGGGTCATCCAGGAGGGGCTGCGCAACATCGCCAAGCACGCCCGCGCCCGCCACGTGGACATTTACCTGCAGCCCCGCGGCTCACGCCTGCAGGCGACCATCGAGGATGACGGCGTCGGCTTCGAGCCGAAATGCGCCCGCCATACCCCGGGCATCGGCCTGGCGAGCATGCGCGAGCGGGTGCAGTTCGTCCGCGGCGAGTTCACCGTTGAATCCGAACCGGGACACGGCACGGTGATCGACCTGGCCGTGCCGCTTTTCAGGAGGGACCATGAAAAAACCGAGAATCCTGCTGGCCGATGACCACCGCATGGTGGCCGAGGGACTGCGCGGCCTGCTCGAGCTGGACTACGACCTGGTGGGCATCGTCGAGGACGGCCGCGCCCTGCTCGAGGCCGCGGACCGGCTCATGCCGGACGTTGTGGTGGCGGACGTGAGCATGCCGCTGCTCAACGGCATCGAGGCGGTGCGCCAGCTGAAGAAAAAGAACCCCGACGTGGCCGTGGTCTTTCTCACCATGCACATGGATGTGGCCTACGCGGCCAGCGCCTTCGAGGCCGGGGCCGCGGGCTACGTGCTCAAGCACTCGGCCCCGTCGGAGCTGCTCACCGCCATCGGCTGCGCCCTCAAGGGACGGACCTACATCACGCCGCTGCTTGCCGGCGAACTGCTCACCTATCAGCGCAACCGGCCGGCCGGTGAGGAACGCCAGGAGAACGGGCTGGCGCGATTGACCACCCGCCAGCGCGAGGTGCTGCAACTGATCGGCGAGGGGCTGTCGGTGAAAGAGGCCGCGGCCCTGCTCGGCATCAGCACGCGCACGGTGGAGTTCCACAAGTACAGCATGATGGAGGCCCTGGGCTTGAAGAATTCAGCCGAGTTGATGCGCTTTGCGGTCCAGCACGGCGTCAAGTGAGGGACGTACCCGCTACGGGCGGCGGGCAATAAAAAACCTGCCCGGGCGGACACCCGGGCAGGAAGGAGAAAAACAGGGGCTGGCGCTGCGTGCACCGCGCTGCCGCCCCCGGGCAGCACGATTCCTGAGAATGGTTGATCCGTGATCGACCGTTGGCGCGGCCGTTACCAGCTCCAGACCTTGCCGAGTTTCAGTTCCACGCGCACATCGTCCGAG
>CAZMNU010000168.1:0-3642 GCA_964567725.1 uncultured Desulfobulbus sp.
ACACCAATCCGAAAAAGGTCTCCTGCATCGATCCCGCCCTGGTCACCTCGGTGTCGTCCGGCATTCTCGTCAATTCCGGCCATCTCCTCGAAACCCTCGTGTTCACGGCCCTGCGCCGTCTGCACCCGGAGATTTACTATTACAAGACCCTGACTGGCCGGGAGGTCGATTTCATCGTGCCCATGCGTGGCCGGCCGCGGATGCTGGTCCAGGTGTGCGCGTCCCTGGCGGAGGCGCAAACGCGGAAACGGGAGATCGCGGCCTTGAGTGAGGCGATGACGGAACAGGGCCTCTCCGTCGCAACCATAGTGACCCGCAGCGAGGAGGAGCGGATCGAGACCGGCGGAGGGACCATCGAGGTGGTCCCGGCATGGCGCTTCCTGCTCGAACTGCCGGAATCAATCGAATAGCTGCGCCCCCCCATTGCCTTGAAGCTCAGTCCCTCGCGTATCCTTCCCGGACGGCGTTTTCCATGTCGGCCAACTCGTCATCGGTCAGAAATCCGAAATGTGCTGTCCTCTTTTTCACCGACAGGCGACCATTGTTGTGCAGGCACAGTTGGAGAAACAGATCGATGAGGCGGTCTGGCATGTCCACGATCCCCTGAATGGCCTGCCGGGTGCTGTCGTACCTGGCCAGAAAATCGAGTTCTTCCGCCATCTCGTGGTCAATGGTGATGGCACCTTAAAAAGTCAAAATTCGTAACAGTACGTTCATAAAAACAACCTGTTACGAAGCAAGAGACGTCGTTCTCGTGGCTTTTTATGAGAACGACAAAATTGACACGGTACTGCGTGCAGCATATGGTGAGGCAAAGTGAACCAGGAGGTGCGCCATGCAGCAGATAACAATCCGGGGCCTGGAACCGGAGGTCGAACGGCAGATTCGGCGAATTGCCAAGGAAAACCGAAAATCCATCAACCAGGTGGTCCGGGAAATCCTGCACAAGCAATTTGAGAAACACCGGTCACCCGCGGCCTCCCTCAAGGATCTTGCCGGAGGCTGGACCCCGGAGGATGCCGAAGAGTTTTGCAGGAGCATCAAATCGTGCGAGCAGATCGACGAGGAGATGTGGAAATGAAACTCCTCCTGGATACCAGCGGGTATGTCGGGTTTAAACTCGGCCACAAGGAACTCGTCGCCTATCTTGCCCGGGCGGAGAGGATTTTCATGTCGCCGATAGTCCTGGGCGAACTCATGTTCGGGTTCCGCAACGGCAGTCGTTATGAAAAAAACATGGACGAGTTGCACCGGTTTGTATCGCACCCGGTTGTTGAACCCATCGATTTGACCGCCATCTCGGCGGACCGGTACGCCCGAATCGCCGCCCAACTCAGGAAACAGGGCACCCCCATCCCAGCCAATGACATCTGGATCGCGGCCCAAACCGTTGAGGTCGGCGCGGAACTGATCACCATGGATCAACACTTCGAAAAGGTGCAGGGGCTTGTGTATCGCCTCTTCCCCACCGCAACCGAGTGAGTCGTCTCGCCGTGCCGTGGCGTTGACGTGCCGGTGCACGGAACTACACGGATTCCGCGCGCACGGGTGGCGCGGCAACGGTGCGGCCGGTACCTGCGAATGACCACGGAGCGGCACTCAATAGCTTGAAAAATCAGCAGGATGGAGCGCGCGTGCGGTAGGAGCGGGCCATGCCCGCGATGGTAAGATGGGAGAGGTTGCGGGCGGTTCCCATCAACGCCTGAGCGCCCGGATGCGTTCCCACGCTGAAGCGTGGGAACGATCAGAAACCAGCAGGATGAATTGCGCGTGCGGTAGAGTGCGCCGTGCGCACCATGTTTTTTCTCCCCATTGCATGCGAAGCCGACCACCATCCCTGGCTTGTGCCTGCCGGGAACCTCGAAGAAAAGTGCAGCGTCGGACGATTTTGCTTGGTGCGCACGGCGCACTCTACCGCAGGTGGAGCCGTGCTGCGGAGGCTGCTGCCTTTCTGCACGCCGATTTCGCAACCGCATGGGTTGCACGGCAACGGTGCGGCCGGTACCTGCGAACGACCACGGAGCGGCACTCAATAGCTTGAAAAATCAGCAGGATGGAGCGCGCGTGCGGTAGGAGCGGGCCATGCCCGCGATGGTAAGATGGGAGAGGTTGCGGGCGGTTCCCATCAACGCCTGAGCGCCCGGATGCGTTCCCACGCTGAAGCGTGGGAACGATCAGAAACCAGCAGGATGAATTGCGCGTGCGGTAGAGTGCGCCGTGCGCACCATGTTTTTTCTCCCCATTGCATGCGAAGCCGACCACCATCCCTGGCTTGTGCCTGCCGGGAACCTCGAAGAAAAGTGCAGCGTCGGAGGAGGATTTTACTTGGTGCGCACGGCGCACCCTACCGCAGGTGGAGCCGTGCTGCCGGGGTTGCTGCCTTTCTGCACGCCGATTTCGCAACCGCATGGGTTGCACGGTTTGCGGTTCGAATTGTGCCGCAACGCTTCGAGGAACGGCGGGTCGGGCCCCCGCTGTTGCCGGTTGGCGACGGTGTCTGGCGGGCAGGTGGTGGCCGGCAGGGCAGGGTGCGGGCGGTGGTACCTGCGGGCCAATCCCTTGCGGATAGTTCGGCGCCGTTTTTCACCCGGTTCGCTTTGCGGGCGGCGTTGGCCTTTTCGCTCGAAACAGGCGCACCGTTCGGGGAGGGCGGCCGCTTCCATCGCGCCACTCCCGGCCCGATCCTGTCGTGCCAGGCCGACAGCCGATAATTCCCTGGAAAAATGGGGGGCCGGCCTTTACAGTGACTATTTTCCCGAGTTGTTGCGTGTCAGCACCTCCTTTGTGCCGAAAGGCGCCCCTGTCCACCTGACCCGGGCCCCGGCCTGCCGCCGGCCCGGCCGTTTCGCCACTCAAGGAGAACCCATGGATCTGCAGTTCACCATCGACCGGGAGTTGTGCACCCAGTGCGGCGCCTGTGTCGACGATTGCCCCTTTCACATCATCGAACTCGCCCCCGACTACCCGGCTCTCAATCCGGCCCGGGCGCACCACTGCATCCGCTGCCAGCACTGCCTGGCGGTCTGCCCCACCGGTGCGCTGTCCATCCTCGGGCTCAGGCCGGAGGACTCGCTGCCCCTGCCCGAGAGCCTGCCCGCCCCCGACCAGGTGGCGGCACTCATCCGCGGTCGCCGCTCGATCCGCCAGTTCCGCCCGGAACCACTCGACCCGCACCAGATCGACCACCTGCTGCGCACCGTGGCCAACGCGCCCACCGGCAAGAACAACCGCCAGAGCCTGTTCACCCTGGTCGAGGACCGCGCCACCATGGACGAACTGCGCCGCCGCACCCTGGAGGGGTTGCGCCGGGCGGTGAACGAAAAACGGCTGGGCAGCGACCTCGGCTACTTCCGCCATGTGGTCTCGGCCTGGGACCAGGGCCGCGACATCATCTTCCGCGACGCCCCGCACCTGCTCACCGTGAGCGTGCCCGATACGGTCACCACCCCGGACGCGGACATGGTCATCGCCCTCACCTGCTTCGAACTGCTCGCCGCCGCCACGGGCATCGGCACCCTGTGGAACGCCATGATCAAGTGGGCCTTCTCGCAGATCGACGAGGACCTGTACGCGGCCCTGGGCGTGCCGGACGACCACGTGCGCGGCTATTTCCTGCTCTTCGGTCATCCGGCGGTGCACTAC
>CAZMNU010000169.1:0-2180 GCA_964567725.1 uncultured Desulfobulbus sp.
GCTCTGCGCCGCCAGCATCAGGGTCTGGGCGGCCAGGGCGCAGGAGCGCATGGCCTCATCCCGCTGCACCTGGGGTTTATCCCGGTAGTAGCCGTCCAGGGCGGCGAGCACGGCCCGGCGGGTCTCGGCCGGCACCTCCGGCCAGTACCGTTCGGGCTGCCGGTTCCAGGCCTGCAGGTCCGCGCAGAAGACCACGAACAGCGAGGCCTCGGTCACCTGCGGCTGATTCCAGGCGGCCGCCCGGATCTGCCGCCGCAGTTCCGGGTCGCGGACGACCACGAACCGCCAGTTCTGTACGTTGAAGGCAGTGGGCGAGAGCAGGGTCAGGGACAGCAGCTGGTCGATCTCCGCCGCGCTCAGGCGGTGGTCCGGGTCGAATCGTTTCACTGCCCGCCGGCCGGTGATGGCGTCAAAGGTTTCCACAGGTTGCTCCTCTTCGCTTACACGTAGTTCTGGTAGACCGGTTCGTACATGAGCGAGGTGATGTGGGCGCGCAGGTCGTCCGGCCGCGGCTGACCGGCCAGGCCGCGCCGGTAGGCGACCTCGGCCACGGCCTCGGCCACGGCCAGCGCCACCTCGCGGATGCGCGGCAGCGGCGGGTACAGACGGCCCTCGTTCAGATCCGCCTCGGACACCTCGCCGGCCACCACCCGGGCCGCCACCAGGAACATCTCGTCGGTTACCCTGGCCGCGCCGCTGGCCATCACGCCCATGCCCACGCCGGGGAAGATGTAGACGTTGTTGCCCTGGCCCGGGAACATCTTGCGGCCGCTGTAGACCACCGGCGGGAACGGGCTGCCGCTGGCGAAGATGGCCCGCCCCTGGGTCCAGATGTAGGCCTCCTCGGCGGTGCACTCGGCCTTGGAGGTGGGGTTGGAGAGGGAGAAGACGATCGGCCGCTCGTTGATCCTGGCCATGGCCTCGAGCACCTCGGGCGAGAACCGCTTGGCCTGGCCGGACACGCCGATGATGCCGTGCGGCCGCAGGGATTCGATGGCCCCGAGAAAATTGTCCACCTGCGGGTGATCGTGGGCGTACTGGCGCTTGTGGCCGACCAGGTCGAGCCGGCTCTGCACCACCAGCCCCTTGGAGTCGAAATACCAGCAGCAGCGGCGCGCCTCCTCCACGGAAAGCCCCTCGTCCATCAGGGCGGTGACGAGCAGTTCGCCGGCGCCCATGCCGGCCTCGCCGGCGCCGAGGAAGAGGAAGCGCTGGTCGCGCAGGGTGCCGCCGGTGATGCGCAGGGCCGAGAGGATGCCCGAGACGGTCACCGAGGCGGTGCCCTGGATGTCGTCGTTGAAGCAGCAGACCTGGTCGCGGTACTCGTGCAGCAGGTGGAAGGCGTTGCGGTTGGCAAAGTCCTCGAACTGGATGAGCGCGCCGGGGTACACCTGCTGCACCGCCAGCACGAACTCCTCGAGCAGGTCGTCGTACACCTGGCCGCGCAGGCGCGGGTGGCGCAGACCGGTGTAGAGCGGGTCGTTGAGCAGGCGGGCGTTGTCCGTGCCCAGGTCCAGGGTCACGGGCAGGCTCAGGTTCGGGTGGATGCCGGCACAGGCGGTGTACAGGGAGAGCTTGCCCACCGGGATGCCCATGCCGTCGGCGCCCAGGTCGCCCAGGCCGAGGATGCGTTCGCCGTCGGTGACCACGATCACGCGGATGTCAGTGAACGGCCAGTTGCCGAGCAACTCCGCCACCCGGCCGCGGTCGTTGGCGGTGATGTAGATGCCGCGCGGCCGCCGGAAGATATGGCCGAACTCCATGCAGGCCTGACCCACGGTGGGGGTGTAGACGATGGGCATCAGTTCGTCGATGTTCTCGAGCAGCACCCGGTAGAACAGGGTCTTGTTGCGGTCCTGGAGGGCGATGAGCGAGACGTAGCGGTCCAGGTCGGAGGAGTGCTTGCGCAGGTTCTCGAGCACCCGCTGCACCTGCTCCTCCATGGTGTGCACCCGCGGCGGCAGCAGACCGCTCAAGCCCAGGGCCTCGCGCTCCGCCTCGGTGAAGGCCGAGCCCTTGTTCAGGGTCGGGTCACGGAGCAGGGCCACGCCGGTGGGGAAGCCGGCCAAACGGTTGCGGGCGCGGAGCATGGCCGCCGTGGTGGAGGTGGTGCTCTTCTTGAGCATGGACTGCAGGTTGATGTGGTTGAGGAACCGGGTCAGGGTTTCCCCGTCCACCAG
>CAZMNU010000169.1:2280-3615 GCA_964567725.1 uncultured Desulfobulbus sp.
CTCGACACGGCCAAGGGCATTGCCATCATCGCCAGCAACGGCGGCCGCATCCGCGACTACGAGGGCGCCAACCGGGTGCAGCGGCCCCTGCCGCCGATGATGCTCATCACCACCACCGCGGGCAGCGGCTCGGACATCAGCCAGTTCTGCATCATCACCGACATGAAGCGCGGGGTCAAAATGTCCATCATCACCCGCACGCTGGTGCCCAACATCTCCATCGTCGACCCGCTCATCCTGCGCACCAAGACCGAATCGCTCATCATCCAGTCCGCAGTGGACGCCCTGGCGCATGCCATCGAGGCCTACATGTCGCGCATCGCCTCGCCCTTCACCGAGATGCACAGCCTCAAGGCAGTGGAACTGATCCTCGCCAACCTGCAGGAGGCGGTGGCCACCCGGTCGCTGGAGTCGCTGGAGCAGTTGAGCATCGCCTCGGTGTCTGCCTCCATGGCCTTCAGCAATGCCGGCCTGGGCGCGGAGCATGCGCTCGCCCACTCGCTCGGCGGCCATTTCGACATGCGCCACGGCGTGCTCCACCCCATCCTGCTCACCAGCGTGATGCGCTTCAACGCCGCCTGCGACCCGAAGAAAATGGCCGAGATCGGCCGGGTGATCCTCGACCGGCGGCTGGGCTCGGACGAGGCCACGGCGCTTGCCGGCATCGAGCGGCTGGACGAGTTCTTCGCCAGCTTCGACGTGGCCCGGCGCCTCGGCCAGATCATCGACCCTGGCGATCGCCATCAGCTGGAGCCGATCTGCCGCATGGCGGTGCACGACGCCTGCAACCTGACCAATCCCCAGCCCGCCACCTGGGAGGATTTCCTGCGCATCTGCGAGGAGGTGTGGTGATGCCGCACACCACCACCCTGGCGGACCTGGTCGGCATCGAGCACTGCAAGCTCGGTTTCTACCAGGAACTGCAGCAGAAGGTCGAACAGCTGAAGAGTTCGAACCTGGAACTGGAAAAAAAGCGCACCGAGATCCAGGCCCTGCTCGACGGCATCACCGACCTGATGGTGGTCCTGTCCGAGGACATGCGCATCCAGCGGGTCAACCACGTGTTCGCCGAGTGGTACCCGGGCATCGACCCGGTGGGCCGGCGCTGTTACGAGGTGTTCCGCGGCACCGGGTTTGTGTGTGCCGACTGCCCGGCCTTGCGCGCCCTGGACCGGGACGAGATCGTCAAGGACCTGTGCGTCTACAAGCTCGGCGATCGGTTCCGCCAGTTCGACATCATCGCCTCGCCGCTCAGAACCGATCCCGCCGGTGAGCGCCAGGTGCTGTTGTTCAAGCGCGACGTGACCCTGGAAAAGGAGTTTCAGGCCCAGTTCT
>CAZMNU010000170.1:0-1958 GCA_964567725.1 uncultured Desulfobulbus sp.
CTCTTCCAGGTGGCCGGCTCGGACATGGACCGCAACCTCGACCTGGTGAGTTCGCAGATCCGCCAATTGATTATCTCCGCCGATGTGCCCGAGCCCATCTACCTGGCCGTGGTCGAGGCCTACCAGGAGATGCGGCGCGAGTGCGGCGGTGCCGAAGTGCGCATGGCGGTGCGCAGCAGCGCCTACGGCGAGGACGCCGAGAACAGCTCGTTCGCCGGCCAGTACCGCAGCGAGCTGAACGTCAAGTTCTCTCAATTTTTCTACTATTACAAGCAGGTGATGGCGAGCAAGTACAGCGTCCAGGCCATCGCCTACAAGCAGAGCCGCGGCTTCCGGGACGAGGACATCGCCATGTGCGTCGGCTGCCTGGCCATGGTCGAGGCCATCGCCGGCGGGGTCATCTACACCCGCAATCCGCTCGACCGGCGCGACGACAACATCTTCATCAACGCCACCTGGGGCTTGCCCAAGGCGGTGGTGGACGGCGACGTGCTCTGCGACCTGTTCGTGGTCTCCCGCGACGACGACCTGACCATCGTCGCCCGCGAGGTGCGCGAGAAGGACTTCCAGATCATCTGCTACGAGGGCGAGGGCTGCATCCGCACGGACACCGAGGCGGGCACCAGCACCCAGCCCTCGCTCACCGACGAACAGATCCGCGAACTGGCCGACCTGGCCATCCGCATCGAGCAGTACTACGAAACACCCCAGGACATCGAATGGGCGGTCAGCGCCGAGGACGGCCGCATCTACATCCTCCAGAGCCGGCCGCTGCAGCAGATGGAGCTGATGGTGCCCGGCGAGGAACTCGACCTGCGCCGCTACGAGCCCTCGCTGGTGAGCGAGGGGGGCATCAACGCCAGCCCGGGGGTGGCCTCGGGCAACGTCTTCAAGGTGGCCAAGAAGGTCGACATCCTCCAGTTCCCGGAGGGTGCGGTGTTGGTGGTGGAACAGGCCCTGCCCACCTGGGCGCCGCTGGTCGCCCGGGCCGCGGCGGTGATCTCCGAACAGGGCGGGTTCGCCGGCCACCTGGCCAACGTGGCCCGCGAATTCGGCATCCCGGCCCTGTTCGGGGTGACCGGGGCCATGGCCAAACTCAACAACGGCGACCGGGTGACCGTGGCCGCCGATCTCGGCCGGGTCTACCTGGGCAGCATCGCCCCGCTGCTCGAATGGAAGCGGCCCGAGACCCGGCTGATGGTGGGCAGCCCGGTGTACGAGATTCTCCACGAGGTCAGCCGGCACATCATCCCCTTGAACCTGCTCGACCCGGAATCCCGCGATTTCCAGCCCGAGAACTGCCGGACCTTCCACGACATCACCCGCTTCATCCACGAGAAGTCGGTGCAGGAGATGTTCAGTTTCGGCAAGGACCACCATTTTTCCGAGCGCTCGAGCAAGCAGCTGCACTACCGGGTGCCCATGAACTGGTGGATCCTCAACCTGGACGACGGCTTCGTGGACGAGATCAAGGGCAAGTACGTCCGGCTCGAGGAGATCGCCTCGGTGCCCATGCTCGCCTTCTGGGAGGGGTTCGCGGCCATCCCCTGGGACGGCCCGCCGGCCATGGACGGCAGGGGCATGACCTCGATCATGTTCCGCTCGACCATGAACACCGCCCTGGTGCCCGGGGTCAAGTCCAAGTACGCGGACCGCAACTACTTCATGATCTCCAAGAACTTCTGCACCCTGAGTTCCCGCCTGGGCTACCACTTCTCCACCATGGAGGCCATGGTCAGCGAGCGCTCGGTGGAGAACTACCTGGGCTTCAAGTTCAAGGGCGGCGCCGCCGATTTCGAACGCTGCCTGGGCCGGGTCCATTTCATCCGCGAAATCCTCGAACGCTACGGCTTCCGCGCCGTGGTCAACGCGGACAACCTGGACGCGCGCATGGAGGGCCACGAGATGGACTACATGCTCGGCCGGCTGAAGATCCTCGGCTACCTGACCCTGCACAC
>CAZMNU010000170.1:2058-3612 GCA_964567725.1 uncultured Desulfobulbus sp.
CCGGCGACGGCTCGGAAATGAACGCCCTCTTCCGCTTCCGCTACGCCCTGTTCAAGGAACTGCTGGTCGCCAACTCCGAACTGCTGACCGTGCTCTCCGACGTGGACGAGAAGCTCAAGGGCGAGCAGGTGTTCGGCTTCTCCTACATCAACAACCAGGTCAACAAGTCGCTCAAGCACGCCTTCCAGATGGTCAAGAGCCTCAACGTCATGTCCGGGGCCAAGTACCGGGAGCTGTACACGGCCCTGGAGGAGATCAACGGCCGCATCAAGGAAATCGTCAACGAACAGAAGATCGACCATGCGCCCCGGGCGGTCCTGCCCTACTCCGAGATCACCCTCCAGGACGCCGACTGGGCCGGCGGCAAGAACGCCAACCTGGGCGAGATCCGCAACCGGCTGGGCATCCCGGTGCCGGCCGGGTTCGCCATCACCACCCGGGGGTTCCACACCTTCTTCGACGAAAACGGCCTGAAGGATGAGATCATCCGCCAGAAGAACCTCATCTACGTCAACGAGTACGACCTGCTCAACAGCCTGAGCGCGGAGGTGATCGAACTGGTCAAGTCCCGGCCCGTGCCGCCGGCGCTGGAGGCCGAGATCCTCGCCGCCGCCGAGGCCCTGTGGGGCACGGACCAGTCGGTGCTGCTCGCCCTGCGCAGCAGCGCCGTGGGCGAGGACGGCGACCTCAGCTTTGCCGGCCAGTACCTGACCCTGCTGGGCGTGACCCGGGCGGAGATCACCGAGGCCTACAAATCGATCATTGCCAGCCTCTATTCGGCCCGCTCCATTTCCTACCGCAGCAGCAAGGGCGTGGTCGACGAAGACCTGGCCATGGCCGTGGCCTGCCTGCAGATGGTCGACTCCCGGGCCAGCGGCGTGCTCTACACCCGCCACCCCTACGACATCACCAACGAGCACATCCTCATCAACGCCGTCTGGGGGCTCGGCCCCTACGCCGTGGACGGCGTGGTTACCCCGGACGCCTACACGGTCAGCAAGGACGAGTCGCTCACTGTCCTCGAAAAGAACGTCGCCAGCCAACCGGTGCAGCTGGTCCTCAACCACCAGGGCGGGGTCGAGGAGCGGCCCGTGCCTGAACCGCAACAGGGGGCACCCTGCCTCGACGACGCCCAGATCCGCCGCCTGGCCGGCTACGGCGCCGCCCTGGAGCGCCATTACAAGTGCCCGCAGGACGTGGAGTGGGCCCTGGCCCCGGACGGCACCCTGCTCATCCTCCAGTCGCGGCCGCTCAAGATCCAGAGCCCGAAAAATTTCCACCTGCTCAAGGCGGCGCCGCTCGCCGGCTACCCGCTGCTGCTCGACGGCTGCGAGATCGCCTCCCAGGGCGTGGGCTGCGGGCCGGCCTTCCACGTGCAGGTGATCGAGGACCTGGCCAACTTCCCCGAGGGCGGGGTGCTCGTCGCCCGTCACTCCTCGCCGGAATACGTGGTGGTGATGCGCCGCTGCAGCGGCATCATCGTCGAGGCCGGCAGCGTCAGCGGCCACATGGCTGCCCTGGCCCGCGAGTTCGGGGTGCCGACCATTGTCAGTC
>CAZMNU010000171.1:0-3578 GCA_964567725.1 uncultured Desulfobulbus sp.
CGAGCCGTAGAGCATGCCGCTGAAGGTGGCCATGACGACCACCAGGCCGACAAAGGTGGCGGTCTTCTTCACGCCGAGTACGCTGTTGATGACCAGCATGTTGGGCAGGCTGAGCGCCGGTCCGGCGAGCAGCAGCGCCAGGGCCGGTCCCTTGCCCATGCCGCTGCCGATGAGTCCCTGCAGGATCGGCACCTCGGTGAGGGTGGCAAAGTACATGAAGGCGCCGGCAAACGAGGCGAAGAAGTTGGCCTGCAGGGAATTGCCGCCCACCGCCCGGGCCACCCACTCCGAGGGGATCAGCCCCTCGTGGCCGACCCGGCCGAGCAGGGCACCGGCGATGAGTACGCCGAAAAGGAGCAGGGGCAGGATCTGCTTGGCAAAGCCCCAGGACGAGCTAAACCAGTCACCCAGTTCGTCCTGGTCCGTGCTGATGCACACGGACAGGCCGACAAATCCGGCGGTGAAGGCGATCACCGGATGGCCGGGCAGGAGCAGGGCGAACCCGGCCACCACCGCCGCGACCAGCCCGACCTTCCAGGCGCGCATGTTGAACCAGAGGACCAGCATCACTCCCAGGGCCGCGGCAAAACCGGCGGTGAGCAGCCACTTGGCATTATAAATGGTGGCCCAGGCACCGACCGTTTCCGCCGGCTTGCCCCAGTTGGCGAACACCAGGATGGCCACCATGGCCGCGAAATAGAGGCCGTTCTGGAGGAGGCTGCGCTTCTGCTCCTCCTCGGGCAGGGCCATCTGCAGGGCCACCTTGTCCCGCTCCTCGGCGCGGAAAATGAAGGCCATCAAACCGCCGATGACGACGCTGAAAATGACCGCGCCCAGCGCGCGGGCAATACCCATCTCCGGGCCGAGGATGCGCGCCGTGAGGATGATCGCCAGCACGTTGACGGCCGGGCCGGAATAGAGAAAGGCGCAGGCCGGCCCAAGCCCCGCGCCCATGCGGTGGATGCCGCTGAACAGCGGCAGGATGGTGCAGGAGCAGACCGCGAGGATGGTCCCGGAAACCGAGGCCACGCCGTAGGCGAGCAGTTTGTTGGCCGCCGGGCCGAGGTACTTCATCACCGCGCCCTGGCTGACGAACACGCCGATGGCGCCGGCGATGAAGAAGGCGGGGATCAGGCAGAGGAGCACGTGCTCCTGCGCGTACCACTTGGTGAGATGAAAGGCCTCGAGGATGGCGTTGTCGAACCGCTCCGTGCCCACCGGCAGGTACAAGCAGGCGAGAAACACGGCAACAATGACGAGCAGCGGTTTCCATTCGATTTTCCAGTCCATGCGCTGTTCCTGTTTATTTGGCTGATTGGCCATGTGTTGGGGAAAAAAAGAGACCGGCTCAGGCCGGTATGTTCGCCTCTTCTTCGGCGCCCGCCCGTATGACCGCCTCCACGCAGGACAGGTACTTGAGAATGCACGGCACCTTCAGGCGGTAGTAGACCTGTTTGCCGCGCTTCTCGTCGACCACCACCCCGGCCTGTTTGAGCACGGCCAGGTGCTTGGAGATGGTGGAGAAGTCCGCGTCGATGGAGGCGCCGAGTTCGCACACGCACTTTTCGCCGTGAGCGAGCTGCTCGGCCATCCACAACCGGGTCGGGTGACCGAGGGCCTTGAGCACGGCCGCCTTGGCCTCGATCAGGGTCCGGTCTGTGGCAGTGGGTCGTTGTCTGGGCATGGAACACTTGGTAAAACGGCCAAGGGTTTTTGTCAACAGAAGAGTGTGCCGGTTCCGCGGCAGAGGTTCCGTGCCGCCCGGGTACCGGCGCGGTGCTGCGGACGAGCCGATAGGCCTTTGTTTCGCGGCCATCCTGTCGTACCATGAGGCTGTGTGGCCGGGAGTTGCGGTTGTCCGCGGCAACGGTGCCGACCCCAGCCCCTTCGTCCTGCCCGATTTCCTGAGAACAGACGCCATGGACTTTGATCCCGATCACGATCCCCTGCTCGACGACGACGAGACCCTGGATTTCCTCCTCTACCGGGAGATGGAGCGCGAGTCCGCCCGGCCGCCGCGGGCCGGCTGCCTGGGGGTGGTGCTCCTGTTGCTCCTGCCGCCGGCGACCCTGGTCCTGCTCGACCTGCTGCACTGACGAACCCTCCCCGTCCGCGGCGTCCGCCCCTTGACCGGGCCGCCCGGTCCCTTGCCCCTGATCGACATTTTTGTCCCGGGTTGTGCATTTCCGTCCGGGTCGCGACACCGGGTGTTCCCCCGCCGCACCGCTCCGATTCCCTCCCGGACACATCAATTCCCCGTAATAACAGGTCAAATCACCCGGTTCGCGTTCTAACCCGCATCTTGATGAAGGGAGGGCATCCCCCAACCTGCACCAGGAGCGAGTCGTGGACGCAACAGCATTGAAAGAACGGGAAGGCCAGATCGTCGTCAAGGGTGAGGCTCCCTTTGCCATCGTCTGCAACAAGGACAGCCTGGCCGGTGCGGTCAGCCAGCGGGCCTGCGTGTTCTGCGGTTCGCGGGTGGTGCTCTACCCGATCGCCGACGCGGTCCACCTGGTGCACGGGCCCATCGGCTGCGCCGTCTACACCTGGGATATCCGCGGCGCGCTGTCGTCCGGCCCGGAGCTGCACCGGCTGTCCTTCTCCACCGACCTGCAGGAGCGCGACGTCATCTTCGGCGGCGAAAAGAAGCTGCTCGCCGCCCTGCGCGAGCTGATCGAACGGCATGCACCCAGGGCGGCCTTTGTCTATTCCACCTGCATCGTCGGCATCATCGGCGACGACCTGGAGGCGGTCTGCCGGCAGGTGGAGGCCGAGTACGGCATCCCGGTCATCCCGGTCAAATCCGAGGGCTTCAAGGGCAACAAGCGGGCCGGCTACCAGGCCGCCTGCGACGCCCTCTTTCGCCTCATCGGCACCGGCGACACCAGCGCCATCTCCCCTTATTCCCTCAACATCCTCGGCGACTTCAATCTGGCCGGCGAGATCTGGATGATCCGCGACTACTACGAGCGCATGGGCATCGAGGTGGTGGCCAACATCACCGGCTACGGCCGGGTGGCCGACATCCGGCGCGCCCACGGCGCTGCCCTGAACGTGGTCCAGTGCTCCGGCTCGACCATGCAGCTGGCCAACATGATGGAGGAAAAATACTCCATCCCGTCCATCCGCGTCTCCTACTTCGGCATCGAGGACATGGCCGAGGCCCTCTACGACATCGCCCGTTTCTTCAAGGATCCGGAAATGATGGAGCGCACCAAAAAGATCGTCGAGGGCGAGGTGAAGACCCTGGCCGTGGCGCTCGAGCCCTATCGCCAGGCCCTGGCCGGCAGGAAGGCGGCCATCTACGTGGGCGGTTCGTTCAAGGCCTTTTCGCTCGTCAAGGCCTTCCGCCTGCTCGACATGCAGGTGGTCATGGTCGGCTCCCAGACCGGCACCAGGGAAGATTACGAGGAACTGGCGGCAATCACCGACCCCGGCACCATCATTGTCGACGACGCCAACCCGCTGGAGCTGACCAGATTTCTCAAGGAAAAAGAGGTGGATGTGTTTGTCGGCGGGGTCAAGGAACGGCCCATCGCCTGCAAACTGGGCATCGGCTTCTGCGACCACAACCA
>CAZMNU010000172.1:0-2309 GCA_964567725.1 uncultured Desulfobulbus sp.
GACCTCGTGCGCGGCGACCAGGTGATGGTGCGCACCGAGCAGGGGCCGGAACCGGCGACCATTGTCACCCGCTGCCCCACGCTGGTGGGCGAGACCATCGAGCGGCCGGTGCTCTTCCGCATCCAGCGGCGGGCGAGCAACGAGGAGCGGGAGAAGTACGCGGCCCTGCCCATCCTCGAACAGGAGGCCTTCCGCATCTGCCGCCGGCAGATCGACAGCCTGCGCCTGCCCATGCACCTGGTGCGGGTGGAGCGGTTCTTCAACGGCTCGAAGATCATCTTCTACTTCACCGCCGAGAGCCGGGTGGACTTCCGCGAACTGGTCAAGGCGCTGGTCCAGGAGTTCCGCACCCGGGTGGAGATGCGCCAGATCGGTGTCCGCCACGAGACCCAGATGACCGGCGGGCTCGGCGCCTGTGGCCGCGAGCTGTGCTGCGCCACCTTCCTCAGCCGGTTCGACTCGGTGTCCATCAAGATGGCCAAGGCCCAGGACCTGCCACTCAACCCGGCCAAGATCTCGGGCGTGTGCAACCGCCTGCTCTGCTGCCTGACCTACGAGTACGAGACCTACCGGGAGATGAAAAAGGGCATGCCGCGGGCCGGCCGCTCGGTCCTGCTCGAGGGCAAGACCTACCATGTGACTCGCCAGCTGCCGCTCATGGGCCGGGTGGCCGTGGTTGGCGGCGACGGCGAGGAACGCTTGCTCACCGAGGAGGAATGGCGCGCCGCCGAACCGGTGGCCCGGCCGGCCGGTCGCAAGGGTCCGGGCCGCAAGGGCCCCGGTTCGGGCCGCCGTCCCGCCGGCGATTCTTCCGGGGAGAGCGAACCCACCGGGGAGGACTGAGCCGCCGTTTCGCCGGTCCCCCGGCGCCGCCCCGTTCGCCCACCCCGCAATCTCAGCAGCAGTGAAGGAACATGCCGACCTACGTCACCACCCCGATCTACTACGTCAACGCCATGCCGCACCTGGGGCATGCCTACACGACCATCGTCACCGACGCCTACAGCCGCTTCCGCCGGCTCTGCGGTGACGAGGTGCGCTTCCAGACCGGCACCGACGAGCACGGCGAAAAGATCGCCGAGGCCGCGGCCAAGGCCGGCGAGACCCCGCGCGAGTACGCCGACCGGTTCGCCGCCGCCTTCCGCGAGACCTGGCCGCACCTGGCCGTGGAACCGGACTACATCATCCGCACCACCGACCCGGACCACGTGGCCACGGTGCAGCGCATCCTCCAACTGGTGCACGACCGCGGCGACATCTACTTCAGCGAGTACTCGGGCCTCTACTGCCGGGGCTGCGAGCGGTTCCTCACCGAGAAGGAACTGGTCGACGGCAAGTGCCCGGACCACCTGGTGGAGCCGCTGCCCATCAGCGAGCAGAACTATTTCTTCCGCATGAGCCGCTACCAGGACTGGCTCATCGACCACATCAGGACCCACCCGGAGTTCATCACCCCGGAGCGCTACCGCAACGAGGTGCTTTCCTTCCTGAGCGAGCCGCTGGAGGATCTGTGCATCAGCCGGCCCACCTCGCGGCTCACCTGGGGCATCCCGCTACCCTTTGACGACAAGTTCGTCACCTATGTCTGGTTCGACGCGCTCATCAACTACCTCACCGGCATCGGCTACCCGGACGCGCCCGACTTCCCCCGCTACTGGGCCGCGGCCGAGCACGTGATCGCCAAGGACATCCTCAAGCCGCACGCCATCTACTGGCCGACCATGCTCCGCGCCATGGGGCTGGAGCCCTTCCAGCGCCTGCACGTGCACGGCTACTGGAACGTGGACGCCACCAAGATGTCGAAATCGCTCGGCAACGTGATCCGGCCGCGGGAACTGGTGGACACCTACGGGGTGGACACGGTGCGCTACTTCGTGCTGCGCGAGATGAGCTTCGGGCTCGACTCCTCGTTCTCGAGCGAGGCCATCCTCGCCCGTCACAACGCCGACCTGGCCAACGACCTGGGCAACCTGTTCTCGCGCTCGCTGACCATGATCGACAAGT
Source organism: uncultured Desulfobulbus sp. (assembly GCA_964567725.1). Classification (GTDB taxonomy): domain Bacteria; phylum Desulfobacterota; class Desulfobulbia; order Desulfobulbales; family Desulfobulbaceae; genus Desulfobulbus. Next base: position 2,005 of record CAZMNU010000172.1, read on the forward strand.
ACGCGGCCGGCCGGGTGCCCGAGGTGGTGACGGTCGATTCCGCCCTCCCGGCGGACCGGGAGCTGCGCGCGGCCGCGACGACCATGCTCGACCACTATCGCCAGGCCATGGACTCCTTCCAGTTCCACAAGGCGCTGCAGGCGGTGTGGGAGGTGATCGGCCTGCTCAACCGCTACATTGTCACCAACGCCCCCTGGGAACTGGTCAAGGACGAACAGCAGGCGGCCACCCGCCTGCCGGTGGTGCTGCGCATGCTGGCCGAGGGACTGTGGCGGATCGCGGTGGTGCTCGGCCCGGTGATGCCG
>CAZMNU010000172.1:2409-3576 GCA_964567725.1 uncultured Desulfobulbus sp.
AAGGTGGCCAAGTCCGACCGGCTGCTCAAGCTCACCGTGCGCGCACCGGAGGAACGGACCATCGTCGCCGGCATCGCCCAGTTCTACGAACCGGCCGATCTCATCGGTCAGCGGGTACTCATCGTCGCCAACCTCAAGCCGGCCAAGCTCATGGGTATTCCCTCCCAGGGCATGTTGCTGGCCGCCAAGGAACAGCAGGCCGACGGCACCGAGCGGCTGGTGCTGGCCACGGTCGCCGGCCCCATCGCCGCCGGCAGCCGGGTGGCCTGAGCCCGCCCCATCCATCCCTTGCACACGGCAGGAGAACCCATGTTCATGTTCGGAAACTTCATCAAGGCCATCGCCGATCTGCTTAACTTTGTGCTCAGCGCCTACATCTGGATCATCATCGCCCGGGCGGTGATCTCCTGGGTGAACGCGGACCCCTACAACCCGGTGGTCCGTTTCCTCCACCAGGTGACCGACCCGCTGCTGAACCGCATCCGCCGGTTCGTGCCGGTGATGGGCGGCTTCGACCTGAGCCCCATGGTGCTCATCCTCGGCGTCATCTTCCTGCAGAGCTTCCTCGTGCCGACCCTGCGGCAGATCGCCGCGGGCCTGCAGTAAAGGACCAGCCGGGACGGCGGCCGGGCGGATGCATTCCCGCGCGGACGACCTGCCTTGTCTGCAGGTGACCGCGGACGGCAGCCTGCTGTTGCGGTTGCACGTGCAGCCGCGGGCCGCGCACAACCAGGTGGCCGGGCTGCAGGGCGAGGCGCTCAAGCTCCGCCTGACCAGCCCGCCGGTGGACGGCAAGGCCAACAAGGCGGTCATCGCCTTCCTGGCCCGGCTGCTCGATCTGCCCAAATCCTGTCTGACCCTGCGCAGCGGCCTGCAGAGTCGCACGAAAACCGTGCGCATCGAAAACGCGGACGAGGCGCAACTGCGCGCCCGCCTGCAGGCCCTGCTCGCCGCCGCGGACAAGGCATGAGCGGACCTGGCGAACGTCCCGCATCCCTCCGCCCGTCACGGCCGCGCCGCCTGCTCGCGGCCCTGGCCCTGACCCTGCTCTTCTTCGCCCTGATCGGCACCCTGGTGGTGCTGACATCCGCACCCAAACCGGCCGAACCCACGAAACACCCGGCCCCGCCGGCCCGACCGATCGACGGGCAGAGTCTGCAGCGACCG
>CAZMNU010000173.1:0-3560 GCA_964567725.1 uncultured Desulfobulbus sp.
ACCTGCTCGGCATCGCCGACTGCGCCGACATCGAGGCCACCAGCCTGGCCTTCGGTCAGCAGCGGGCGGTGGAAATGGCCCGGGCCCTGGCCGCGGAACCGAAACTGCTGCTGCTCGACGAGCCGGCCGCCGGCCTGAACATCTACGAGACCGCCGAGGTGGCCAGACTCATTCGCCGCATCCGCGACCTGGGCATCACCGTGTTGCTGGTGGAGCACGACATGTCGCTGGTCATGGACATTTCCGACGAGATCGTGGTGCTCAGCTTCGGCCGCACCATCGCCGAAGACAGGCCCGAGGCGATCCAGCGGAATGCCGAAGTGATCCGCATCTACCTGGGCGAAGACGACGGGCCGGCAGAGACGGGCGAAGCGGGCCAGGAGGCGCAATCCCCATGCTGAGGATCCGCAACCTGGACGCCGGCTACGGCAAGCTGCGGGTGCTGAAAAACGTCAGCCTGCACGTCGACCCGGGCGAGATCGTCACCATGATCGGCGCCAACGGTGCGGGCAAGACCACCCTGCTGCACACCATCATCGGCCTGCTCCGGCCCATGCACGGCGAGATCAGTTTCCAGGGCCAGCCCTGCGTGCGGACACCGGTGGGCCGGCTGGTCGCCGCCGGCTGCGCGCTCGTGCCCGAGGGACGGCAGGTGTTCGCGCCCATGTCGGTGGAGGAGAACCTGCTGCTCGGCGGCTACGTCCTGCAGAAACGGGCCGGCCGGGCCGCGGTGCAGGAAGAACTGGCGCACCAGTACGAACTCTTCCCGGTGCTGCACGAGCGGCGGCAGCAACTGGCCGGCACCCTGTCCGGCGGCGAGCAGCAGATGCTCGCCATGGGCCGGGCGCTCATGTCCCGGCCCCGGCTGGTGATGATGGACGAGCCGTCCACCGGGCTGGCGCCGCTGATCGTGCGCGATATCTTCCGCATCATCCGCCGCCTGCGCGACGAGGGCAACACCGTCCTGCTCATCGAACAGAACGCCCGCGCCGCCCTGGCGGTGGCCGACCGCGGCTACGTGCTCGAGGTCGGCAAGATCATCGTCCAGGGGCCGGCGGCGGACCTGCTCGCCAACTCGGACGTGCAGCGGGCCTATCTGGGGCGGGAAAAGATCGCCTGAGCGCCCGACCGCGATCCCGCACGCACTGAATCCTTCCAGGCGCACCGCCTGATCACACTGTCCACACTCATTCGACGGATCATTCAACCACGGTAGGAACTATGTACTGGGAACCTGACAAGGAATGCATGGCACGGGAAGACCTGGAACAGCTGCAGTTGGAACGGCTGCAGTCGACCCTGTACCGGGTGGGTACCCATGTCCCCTTTTACAAGAAGAAATTCGACGAGCTCAAGTTCAACTACGACGACGTCCGCTCGCTCGACGACCTGCGCCGGCTGCCGTTCACGGTCAAGCAGGACCTGCGCGACAACTACCCCTACGGCCTGTTCGCCGTGCCCCTGCGCGACGTGGTGCGGGTCCATTCCTCGTCCGGCACCTCGGGCCAGGCCACCGTGGTCGGCTACACCCGCAACGACATCAAGACCTGGTCCAACCTGGTGGCCCGGGTGATCACCGCCGCCGGCGTGACCAAGAACGACGTCATTCAGATCGCCTTCGGCTACGGCCTGTTCACCGGCGGTTTCGGCCTGCACTACGGCGCCGAGTTGGTCGGCACCTCGGTCATCCCCATTTCCTCGGGCAACACCAAGCGGCAGATCCAGATCATGCAGGACTTCAAGACTACGGCCCTGGTCTGCACCCCGTCCTATGCCCTGGTCATGGCCGACACCATGATGGAGATGGGCATCAACCCCAACGGCCTGTCGCTGCGCTACGGCCTGTTCGGCGGCGAGCCCTGGTCCGAGGGCATGCGCCGGGAGATCAACGAGAAACTCGGCATCATCGCCACCGACAACTACGGCCTGTCCGAGGTGATGGGCCCCGGCGTGTCGGGCGAGTGCCTGGAGTGCAACGGCCTGCACATCAACGAGGACCATTTCCTGCTCGAGATCCTCGACCCCAACACCCTGGAGCCGGTGCCCGAGGGCGAGGTGGGCGAACTGGTGATCACCACCCTGACCAAGGAGGCCTTCCCCATGATCCGCTACCGCACCCGCGACCTGACCCGGTTCATTCCCGGGCCCTGCGCCTGCGGTCGCACCATGCGGCGGATGCAGCGGGTGATGGGCCGGACCGACGACATGCTCATCATCAAGGGCGTGAACGTGTTCCCGATGCAGATCGAGAAGGTGCTGTTCGAGGTTGAGGGCATCGAGCCGCACTACCAGATCATCGTTGACCGCGAGAACCACGCGGACCGGCTCACCGTGCTGGTCGAGGTGATGGAGTCGATCTTCTTCGACGAGATGAAGAAGCAGCGCATGGTCATCGACCGCATCAAGAGCCGGCTGGCCTCGGAGGTCGGCGTGCAGGTGGAGGTCAAACTGGTCGAGGAGAAGACCCTGGCCCGCTCCGAGGGCAAGGCCAAGCGGGTGATCGACCGGCGGCAGTTGTAATAATCCGCGCCCGCGCCGATTTCCTGTGGCAGCACAGGGCAAAGGGTGCTTATCCTTTCTGAAAATTCCGCAACCGGGCGGCCGGCGCCAACGGAACCCGGCCGGAACGACGGAATGCAACCCAAACCCATCAAGGAGAAACGAATGAACGTGTACCTGTCGTGCCTGCTCGCCCTGCTGCTGGCAACCGGATCGGCCTTTGCCGCCGATCAGCCGGCGGAACTGAAGACCGACGAGCAGAAACTGAGCTATGCCATGGGTATGGACCTGGGCGAGTATTTCAAGGGACTGGAGGAGAACTTCGACCTGAAGGTTCTGCAGCAGGGCATCAACGACGGCTACAGCGGCAACAAGCCGCTGCTCACCGCCGCCGAGGCCGCCTCCATCCAGCAGGCCTTTGCCCAGCGCCAGCAGGAGAAGCAGATCCAGAAGACCGTGGCCATGGTGCAGAAGAACCGCAAGGCCGCGGACGAGTTCCTCAAGGCGAACAAGGCCAAGGAAGGCGTGGTCGAGACCAAGAGCGGCCTGCAGTACAAGGTGGTCAAGCAGGGTGACGGCGCCAAGCCGGTGCCCACGGACACGGTCAAGGTGCAGTACAAGGGCACCCTGGTGGACGGCAAGGAGTTCGACAGCTCCTACAAGCGCAACGAGCCTGCCGTGTTCCAGGTGGACCAGGTCATTCCCGGCTGGCAGGAGGCCCTGCCGCTGATGACCGTGGGCTCCACCTACGAACTGTTCATCCCGCCGGACCTGGCCTACGGCGACCGCGGCGCCCCGCCGGTGATCGAGCCGGGCTCGATGCTCATCTTCCAGGTGGAACTCATGGAGATCGTGCCGCCGGCCAAGGAGGCCGAGGCCGCCAAGGACGACGCCAAGAAGTAATCTGTTTCGTCCGCCTGCACCCTGCCCCTGCGCTAGGGTGCGGCCGCGGACGATGCCTTTTCTGCTCGATCAGTCTCGCGGACACGGGAGGTGGACCATGGGCAAGGACAAGAAAACCAAGAAGAGCTGCTGCGGCAACTACAAGAAAGGCAAGATGT
>CAZMNU010000174.1:0-3472 GCA_964567725.1 uncultured Desulfobulbus sp.
GACCGCGGTCCTGGCCGCCATCATCGCGGTTTCCAGCCTCGGGCTGATCGATCTTGCCGCACTGCGGGAACTGTCGGCCGCCAGCCGGCGCGAACTGGCCTTCTCACTGGTCACCACCGCGGGTGTACTCTATTTCGACGTGCTGCCCGCGGTGTTTCTCGCCATCGCCCTGACCCTGCTGTGGATGCTCTTGGATGCCTCGAAGCCGCACGACGCGGTCCTCGGACGGGTTCCCGGAATGGGCGGTTTTCACAATATCTCGGATTACCCGGATGCGGTCACCGAGCCCGGCCTGCTCATGTACCGATTCGACGGCAACATCATGTTTTTCAACATCGATTATTTGAAAGAACGTATTTTCAGCGAAATAGCCGCATCAGCAACACCGGTTGAACAGGTCGTGGTCGATGCCGGTCCGATCAATTTCGTCGACATCACCGGCCTCAAGGGGCTGTTGGATCTGCGCGAGGAACTCGCCGGAAGAGGCATCAGACTCAGTTTCGCCCGGGTCAAGCAATCTATCTGGAAATTCTACAACACCCATTGGGTGGCCAGTCACCCGCAATCCGGCAGAAACCAAAGATTTGCAACCCTGACCGAGGCCCTCGAAACCTTCACCCGACGGGAGAAGACATGAAAGCGCACAACGAACCGGCGCCGCCAGGCGGATGGATGGGCAGTCTCTGGCACCAACTGACAGCGCGCCGGCCGACCGATGACAGCCTCGACCAGGCCGTGGAACGGGTCATCCAGGTCGCCGACCCGATGATCCGCCAGGCAAAGGGATACCGTAAAACGCTCGGCAGCGTTGTCGCCAGCGCCTCCGACTACTTCCGCTCCCTGCTGGACACCCTGCCCGGGCCAATCCCCCTGGATCGCAGCCGGTATTACGACGACCCCCGGGTCAAGGCGCTGTTCGCCTCGCCGGACGAACTCGACGAACTGCTCCGCTTCAGCCCGGAGATCAATGCCGTTCGCCGGTCGGGGGGTACGGGCGAGATGGTGGCCCTGATGACCATGCAGCAGGACGAACGGACCATTTTCGGCCATCGCCAGGAAGGGGAGATGCTGCTGCGCGAGGTGCGCCAGCAGGCGGTCAGTTTCTCCGCACACCGTATCGTCGGCCCGGCAGCCGATCTCGAGGCGTCCCGGGCCGGGATCGTCGACCGCGGCCTGGAGGTGCTGGCCACCGCCGCCATGGAGCGGATCACCGGGCTGCGGGCGCAGAAGGCCGAACTCGAGGGCAGAAAGGCCCACCTCACGGGCATGGTGCAGATGCTCGGCGGCAGAACCCGTCGCCAGGGGCTGTTTGCCGCGCCCACAACAAAAAACCGCGAGGAACTGGGCAAGGTCGAGCAGATGCTGGCGGAAGTGGAGCAGGAACAGGAAGCGGTCCGCGCACAGATCGGCCTGCCTGAGCAGTCCCTTGCCATCCTCGAGGCGATCCTGCGCCAGCCGGAGCAGATGCTCCGTGCCCGCCGGCTGCATCTGCGGCTCAACTGGATGGGCGTGCGGGTGGACGAGACCCCGGCCGAAGAGGGTAATGACATCAATCTGGCCGAGTTTGTCATGGAGGAACTGCACCGGTCGGCGGTGCTGGTGACCTTCACCCTGCCTCCCGCACCACCGGCCTGACCTGCCCTCAGCCATCGGAGACAGCGCATGGACACGAACGCAACCAAACCGGCGAACCACAGCGCTGCACCCCCTCCGGGCCAGCCCGGACAACCGCCCAACGGCTGGCAACAAGGGCTGCGCTTCGACCTGGTGGCAGGCCTGATCACCGCCGCGGTGGTCATGCCCAAGGCCATGGCCTATGCCGCCATTGCCGGCCTGCCGGTGCAGGTGGGCCTGTATACGGTGCTGGTGCCCATGCTCGTCTATGCCCTGTTCGGCACCTCGCGGCCGCTCAGTGTCAGCACCACCACCACCCTGGCGATCCTGGTGGCAGCCCAGCTGCACCTCGTGGTCCCGGATGGTGATCCCGCCGCCCTGATGACCGCCTGCGCCACCCTGACCCTGCTCGTGGGCGCAATGCTCATGCTGGCCGGGCTGTTCCGCCTGGGCTTTGTCGCCAACTTCATCTCCGAGCCGGTGCTGGTGGGCTTCAAGGCCGGCATCGGCCTGGTCATCGTCCTGGACCAGGTCCCCAAACTGCTGGGCGTCCATTTCGTCAAGGACGGTTTTTTCCACAACCTCGGTGCCCTGCTCCAGGCCGTGCCCGAAACCTCGCTGCCGACCCTGGCGGTGGGCGCGATCATGCTCATCCTGCTGGTGGGGCTGGAACGCGTCCTCCCCACCGCGCCGGCACCGCTCATCGCGGCCGCTGCCGGTATCCTCGGCATGCGCCTTTTCGGCCTGGCGGACCTGGGCGTGGCCGCGGTTGGGCAGATCCCCCGGGGCCTGCCCGGCCTGGTCCTGCCCGACCTCGCCCTGGTCAAGCATCTGTGGCCCGGCGCCCTGGGCATCGCCCTGATGAGCTTCACCGAGACGATCGCCGCCGGCCGGGCCTTCACGGCAGGCGGCGAGCCGCCGGTGCGACCGAACCGTGAACTGCTGGCCACCGGGCTGGCCAACACCTGCGGCGCATTCTTCGGCACCATGACAGCCGGCGGCGGCACCTCGCAGACCGCGGTCAACCGTCGGGCCGGGGCCCGCTCGCGCATGGCCGGGGCCATCACCGCCCTGGCCACCCTGCTGACCCTGCTCGTGCTCGCGCCGCTCATCGGCCAGATGCCCCAGGCCACGCTGGCCGCGGTGGTCATCGTCTATTCCATCGACCTGATCCAGCCGGCGGAGTTCCGCGCCATTCTCGCCGTCCGCCGGATGGAGTTTTTCTGGGCACTGGCCGCCATGGCCGGGGTCGTCCTGCTCGGCACCCTGCAGGGGATCCTCGTGGCCATCGTCGTATCCCTGGCCGCCCTGGCCCGCCAGGTGACCGACCCGCCGGTACACGTGTTGGCGCGCAAGCCGGAGACGAACGTCTTCCGGCCGGCCGGGCCCGAACATCCGGAGGACGAAACCTGCCCTGGCCTGCTCATCCTGCGGCTGGAGGGACGGATCTTTTTCGCCAATGCCGAACGGCTGGCGGAAAAAATCCGGCCCCTGGTGGCACAGGCGAACCCGCGGGTGGTGATCTTCGATCTCAGCAGCGTGTTCGATCTCGAGTTTTCCGCGCTCAAGATGCTCATCCAGGCCGAGCGGCGGCAGCGCGAGCGGGGGGTGGAACTCTGGCTGGTGGCTCTCACGCCGGAGGTGCTGGCCGTGGTCCGGCGTTCATCACTGGCCGACACGCTGGGGCCGGAACGGATGTTCTTCAGCCTGGAGGAGGCGGTGCAGCACTATCAGCGCTCCAACGCCTGAGGGGCAGGGAAACCGGCCGGACCGGATGCCCTGGCGAAAAAAGACTGATCGCAGCGCCCGGCGCAGGTCCGCGCCATTCGTGCCGAGGGCCGTTTTTACGACAAAAAAA
>CAZMNU010000175.1:0-3422 GCA_964567725.1 uncultured Desulfobulbus sp.
GCCCAGGTCAGCCAGCCAGAGTTCGCCGCCCAGCTGGTTGTCGATCTGCAGGCTGGCCGTACGCCGCACCCGCACGGTCATGGCGTGGCAGTCCGGGGGCACGGTGAAGTCCAGGCTGAAGGTTCGCCAGGGCTGGGAGGGGTCGATCATCTCGGTGCGCGTGGGCTCGGTCGTGCACTTGTGGCCGAGCACTTCGAAGTACGGCCGCTGGTCCGTGGTCAGGGACAAACTTTTCCACTGCCCCTTGAGCCGGTAGCTGCGCCCGCCGGTGAGCGGCACGATCTGGCTGACATGGCGGAAATCGATGTTTTCCAGGTGGTTGAACTGCAGACGCAGGGCCCGGGCCGGCTCGTCGCCCTCCCCTTTGGCCACCCGCCAGCTGCTGCCCTGAACCTTGCCCAGGCGCCAGCCAAAGGCCGTGTTGAGCGGCTTGTCCGCAAAGCTGCCGTCGTGCAGCAGCGGCTCCGAACCGAACACCTGCCGCCACACCGCGCCGGCCGATGCCACCCGGTCCTGGCGCAGCAGCAGCTCGACAAAGTCGGCCACCTGCTTGCGGTCGAGTGCGGCCGCGGTCTCACCCAGCCCGGCCCAGAGGATGGCGGCCTCGTCCACCCGGCGCGAGCGCACGGCGTAGTGGAACAGGCTGGCCAGGTTGTCCGCGCCCATCACCCGCATCAGTTCGGCCGGCTCGGGCCAGAGCGAAAAGGCCAAGCGCAGGGCGTCGTCGCGGGTCTTGCCGGTGGCCTCGGCCGCCAGCCAGACCAGGTCGCGCTCGAGGATGTCGCGGCGGCCCATCTGGTGGGCCACCAGCACCTTGTCCCAACGGTAACGGTTGACCTCGGCGGTGAGTTGGTCCGCCCGGTTCAGCAGTGCATCCGCGGCCGCGCGGTCGCCGGTGTCGTTCTTCAGTTCCGCCAGCCCGAGCCAGGCCGGGATGAACACCGGGTTCACGGCCAGGGCCTGGCGGTACAGCCGCTCCGCACCGGCCGTGTCCGCCTCCAGCAGGTGCCGCTGCTTGCCGTGCCAGGTGAGCATGCGCGGGTTGCGCTGGTAGGCGATCTCCGGGTCGGCCACCTTGCGGTCGCTGTACTCGCTCTGCAGCACAAGGCTCAGGCGCAGGTGCCAGGCCGCGAGCGCGATCAGCACCAGCACACAGGCCAGCCGCAGCGGCCGGATGTCAGCGACACGAAAGGTCATGGGCCGGTTCAGCTGTTGCGGTCCTTGCCGTATTCGTAGTCATAGGCGTAGTACTTGTAGCTGCCGTACGAGCCCAGCCCCTTCTTGCGCCCCGCCTTGTTGATGATCGCGCCGAGAATGCGGCCGCCGATGTTGTTGATGGCGTTGCGGAAATGCTTGACCCCCTCGCGCGGGGTGTCCTCCTCGGTGGTCACCAGGATGACCCCGTCCACCATGTGGGCGAGCACCAGGATCTCGGCGAAGCCCTGGTAGGGCGGGCCGTCGAGGATAACCCGGTCGTATTTCTGCGCCACCACCCCGAGCAGTTGCCGCATCCGCTTGGAGCTGAGCATCTCCGCCGGGTTGGGCGGCAGCGGGCCGCTGCCGATGTAGTCCAGGTTGGGGAAGTCGGTGGGCTGGATGGCCTCGCCCAGCTTGACCAGGCCGCTGAGCACGCTGGACAGGCCCACGCTCTTGTCACCGTCGCTGAGCACCTTGTGCAGGCTCGGCTTGCGCAGGTCCACGTCGATGAGCAGACATTTCTCGTCCTCGGACACGTACGACAGGGCGGTGTTCACCGACAGCGAACTCTTGCCCGCGCCCGGCTGGATGCTGGTGAGCAGCAGGGTCTTGGGCGGGTCGTCGGCCACGGACAGGCGCACCGAGGTCATGGTGGTGCGGAAGGCCTCGGCCACGGGCGAGCGCGGATCCTGGTAGAACTTGAGCGCCATGGCCGCGCGGTTGTCCACCGCCTCCTTGTCGTAGGGGATCACCCCGAGCACCGGGATGCGGAACCGGTCCACCAGTTCGTCCGGGTTCTTGATGGTGTTGTCGAAGTGCTCGAGCAGGAAGGCCGCGCCCATGCCGCCCATCAGGCCGAGGGCAATGCCGAGCAGCAGGTTCATGGCCACCCGCGGCTTGTACGGGTAGAGCGGTGCCCGGGCCGCGTCGATCACCTGGATGTTGGTGAGGGTCGCGCCCACCGTGGCCTCGATCTCCTTGGCCCGCTGCAAGAGGCTCTGGTAGATGGATTTGTTGGTCTCCACCTCGCGCTCGTAGATCTTGTACTGGGTGGCCTTCTGTTCCAGGTCGAGCGATTTCTGCTTCTGCTCCTCGGTCTTCTCTTCCAGGTAGAGTTCGGTCTTCAGGGCGGTCAGGTAGTCGTTCTTGATGGTCTCGAAGATGCCGCGCTTCTCGGTGGCGATGCGCGCCTCGATGTCGTCCATGCGCGCCTTGAGCTGGCGCATCTGCGGGTAATCCGGCTTGAAGGTGATGCCCAGGTTCTCGTACTCGGCGCGCAGGGTGGCGTGCTGGCTCTTCAGATCCTGGATGAGCTTGTTGTCCATGATCTGGGTCAGCTCACCCCCTTCCGGCCCCTGGTTCTGGTTGTAGCGGGCCTCCTTGGCGATGCGCTCGGCGCGCGCCTTGGCCAGGGCCTCGTTGAACTCCTCCATCTGCCGGAAGGTCAGGTTGGTCTTGGGGTCGAGCGAGACGATGCCGATCTTGCGGGCAAAGGCCTGCAGGTCCTGCTCGGATTTTTCCAGCTTCACCTGGGCCGCGTGAATCTGCTTCTCCAGGAACTTGCCGGCGTCACGGCTGGCCTTGAGGTTGCCGTCCATGTGCATGTCCAGGAAGGCGTCCATGGCCGAGTTGACGATGGCCGCGGAGAGTTCCGGGTCCGGGCTGGCGAAGCTCACCTCGATCAGTTCGCTGTTCTTCACCGGGGTGACGCCGAACTGGTTCCTGAAGCGGCCGAGCATGCTGTTCTGCAGCACCTGCTCGCGCGCCTCTTCGCTGAGCAAGTCGATCTCGTCGCCCTGTTCGTCGGCGCGGATGAAGCCTTTCAGGGTGTCCATCAGGCCGCTGGCCTGGGCCTCGCCCGGCCTGGCCTCGAGCGATGGATTGAACACCTTGTGACTGGCCAGCTCCAGCCGCTCGATCACCCGGTTGGCGAGCTGCTCGCTCTGCAGCATCTTCACCTGGGTCTGCTGGAACTCCATGGTCTTGAGCGCGCTCGCATCCACGTTTTCGAAATTGGTGAGGTTGCCGGCCTGGGCCGACACTTTGATCGAGCCGGTGGCCTTGAACTGCGGGGTCATGCTGAAGGTGACGAGCACCGCGGTGAAGAAGCAGACCAGGAGGCAGGTGATCACCGTCCACTTGCGCCGCAGGAGCACGTCGAGCAGGTCGCGCAGGTCGATTTCATCCTCGTAGTCGGGCACGAGTTCGCGCACCTCGGTGCTGGG
>CAZMNU010000176.1:0-3417 GCA_964567725.1 uncultured Desulfobulbus sp.
GCGGCGCGTCTCCCGGCGATCGTCGTCCGGGTCAGGTCGGCGCAGGGCGTGCGCCACCACCTCGTTGGCCCCGTTGAATACGCGCAGGTCGGCGAGATCCTCGCGGGTGAGCTGCTCGTAGACCGCAAGCGGCAGCGCCACGCTGTAGGCGCCGCCGTCCGCGGCCCCGGGCAGGTCCAGGCCCGAGGCGAAATCCCCGGGCACGGGCGCGGCCGCGCAGGCGGGCCGGGCCAGGGCGAGCAGCAGGACGAGCAGCAGGGCGAACTGTGGCATCAGTGGGACTCCCGGGTTTTCGGGGGCAGGGGGGCGAAAAAGCCGATGACCAGCATGAGCAGGCCGACCACCAGGAAGCTGACGATGCGGCCCACCGTGCCGGCCGAGGCCAGGTCGATGAGAAAGAGCTTGGCCACGGTCAGGGTGAGCAGGCCGGCCCCGGCCAGCCAGGCGCGCCGGTCGCTGGTTTGCGCCCCGCGTACGGTCAGGCCCAGGGCGAGCACGCCCCAGAGCGCGGCCAGGGCCGCCTGCAGCACCGGCGAGGCGAACAGGGCGGCGGGCGTGTAGGCGGTGGCGAAGAAGAAATGGACCGTGCGGCCGACCATTACGTTGAGGAAGACAAAGACAAAGAGCGCGGTGAGCGCCAGCCGCCCGCTCCGGCCCGGGCCGGGGGCAAGACGCGGGAGGGAGAGGCCGACCGGCAGGAGCACGGCCATCTCGGCCAGTTCCAGCGGGTTGAAGAGCGGCAGGTACCCGAGCGGCGCCGGGTCGCCGTTCAGGGTGAACGAGGCCGCGGTCCACAGGAGCAGGACAACGAGCGCCGGGTCTGTGCCCGCGCCCAGGTAGGCCGCCGGATACCGCCCGACCGGCCAGGTCAGCCGTCGGCCGAAACGGTGGAGGACAAGGAGCAGGGCCGCGGGCACAAACCCCTGGCAGGCCGCGGACCAGGCCGGGGCGAGTTCAGGCAGGCGGGCCACCCGGGCCGAGGTCTCCACGGCCAGCACCACGAGCAGCAGCCACAGCCCGGCCGCGTGCCAGGCCGGGGTCAGGCGTGCGGGCAGGAGCGGTTCGCAGCGCCTGAGCAGGAGAAAATGAAGCAGGAACAGCAGCGGCCAGGCGAGCCAGCCCCAGCCGACCAGCAGCACGCCGCCGTGGGGCAGGGCCTGGCCGGCCAGGGCCAGCCAGGCGAGCGGCAGCAGGACGAGCAGCGAACCGGCGAGTCGCGGCCAGGCCAGCCGGCGGGCGAGCGGGGCGAGAGCGGCCGCGGTCAGGCAGGAGAAGACGAGAAAAGCCGGGAACAGGGCCCGCCAGTGGAGGTGCCAGTCCAGGTCGCGATAGCCGCCCACAAACCACCAGCCGAGCGCCCAGGCGAGCACCAGGTCGATCACCCGCGGCCGGCTGGCCAGGGCCGGGTCCGGGTCCTGCTCCAGCCACCGGGCGGAACACAGCCCGGCCCCGGCCAGCAGGGCGCAGCCGAGAAACACGCGGTTGGCCAGGGTCAGCGAGCCCGGCGGCAGGGTGGCTTGGCTGAAGAAGGCGAGTCCCGCGCCCGCCTGCAGCACCAGGCCGAAGCGGACCAGGCCGCGCCGCCCCTGGCGCACGCCCAGCCAGACCAGGGCCGCGCCCTCGAGCGCCCAGGCGGCCGTGGTCCAGGCCGGGTCCAGGCCGAGCGGGATGGCCAGGCTGGCAAAGACCAGGCCCAGGGCGAGGAAGCATTCGCCCAGCAGCCGCAGGGTCCCGGCCGCCCGGTGCCAGATCGCCCGGGCGAGCAGGGTGTAGAACAGGCCCAGGCCCAGGGCGCTGTAGGCCAGGCCGTAACGGCTGTCCTGCACCAGGGCGGCCTGCAGGCCGGCCGTGACCAGCGGCAGGCCGAATACGAGCGGCCCGTCGACCAGGCCGCGCAGGTTGAGTGGCTGGCGCAGGGCAAAAAGCACGGACACGGCCACGTACAGGAGGAAAAAGAAGAGCAGGAAGGGCTCGGTGGAGGCAAACAGTTCGGGCCGGTAGCCGAGCACGCCCCACAGGGTGGCGATACCAAAGGTGCAGACAAAGCCGACCAGGTTGAGTTCGCGCCAGGCCTTGAACCAGGCGATGGCCAGGATGCCCGCGTTGAGCAGGGCGTAGTAGGTGAACAGCTGCATGTGGCTGCCCGTGCCGGTGGAGAGCAGCACCGGCGCGAGGAAGCCGCCGATGGTGCCGGCCGTGGCCAGGGTGCGGGCCTCCTGGAGGACGGCGAGCAGGCAGGATAACCCCACCAGGGCGACGAGCAGCACGAACGCCAGGGGCAGGGGCAGAAGCTGGTAGAGCCGGGCCGCAGCAAAGACCACCAGGTAGAGGATGCCGATGCCGCCGCCCTGCAATCCCAGGCCGTAAAGCGCGTGCCGCCGCCGCAGCAGCCAGCCCGTGGCGAGCAGCGCCAGGCCCCCCGCGGCCACGGCCGCCAGGCGCAGTTCCAGCGGGATCAGCTCGCGCTGGGCCGCGTACTTGAGCAGGAAGGCCACCCCGAAGAACAGGACCACCAGGCCGGCCTTGAGCACCGGGTTGCCGCGGGTGAGGAAGCGGACGACGGGCGCAAACAGGTCCGGGAGCAGGCGGCGCGGCGGCGGGGACGGTGTCGGTGGCCGGGTGACGGGTTCGGCGGCGGCCGGGGCAGAGGACTCCGGTGCCGGCGGTGGCGCTACTGGTGGGTGCGGAACCGGCTCGACGGCTGTGGCGGCTGGGGTTCGGGCCGATTCGGTCCGCTCGGCCTCGAGCCGGGCCAGGCGGCGGCGCAGGTCCTGCACGCTCAGGGCCAGGTAGGCGACCAGGCCGGCAAGCAGGCCCACAAAGAGACCGCGCGGGGCCGCGCTCAGCCCGGCCAGGAAGGCAAGACCCACCACCAGGGCTCTCAGGGCGGGGTGCATGGGGGATTCGCGCTCAGGCCCGGTGGAGGATCAGCCCCCAGTGGGAGGGGATTTCCAGCCAGTGCCGACGGTCTTTGACCTCGATGGTCCACTCCGGCTCATCGAGCAGGTTGGTCCAGGTGCCGTCCTCCGGGAACTGCAGTTCCAGCCAGTGGTTCGCGGACGAAAAATTGAGGGCGATCAGTGCCCAGGTGCGGTGGCCCGTGTCGTCGTCCAGGTAACGGCGGTAGACGAGCAGTTGGCGGCCGCAGTCGATGCCCAGGCCGTTGGTGTCGAATTCGCTCTGCCACTCCTCCCACCAGTGCGGGGCGAAACCGTCGCCGCGGAGCACCGGGTAATCCCGGCGCAGGCGGATAAGGCGACGGTAGAGATCGAACAGGGGCCGGCCGAACCGGTCCAAGCGCTGGTCCCAGTGGAGCGGCCGCGACTGCACGCGCCGACCGCTGCCCTGGTCGTCCTCGGGCAGCCACTGGTCCTCGGCGAATTCCTGGCCGTTCTGGATGAGCACCGCGCCCGGCGC
>CAZMNU010000177.1:0-3384 GCA_964567725.1 uncultured Desulfobulbus sp.
TGCAGCGCAACCGCACCGGCCGCCGGGACCCACCACCAGGGAGGAAAACATGACCACGTCTTTATCCACCTGTCCCCTGTTCAAGGTCGACAGCTACATCGATGGCGCCTGGGTGAACACGGAAAACCGCTTCGAGGTGCGCAATCCGGCCGATGGCGAGGTGATCGCCCGGGTGGCGGACGGCGGTGCGGAGTTGGCTGAGCGGGCCATCGACGCGGCCGCGCGGACCCTGCCCGACTGGCGGGCGCGCACTGCCGCCGACCGCTGCCGACTGGTGCGCCGCTGGTTCGAGCTGATCATGGCCCACCAGGACGAACTCGGCCTGATCATGACCATGGAACAGGGCAAGCCCCTGGCCGAGGCCCGGGGCGAGGTCGCCTACGGCGCCTCGTTCGTGGAGTGGTTTGCCGAGGAAGGCAAGCGGGTGTACGGCGAGACCATCCCCGCGCCCACCGCGGATCGGCGTATCGTCGTGATCAAACAGCCGGTGGGCGTGGTGGCCGCGATCACGCCCTGGAATTTCCCCAGTTCCATGATCACCCGCAAGGCGGCCCCGGCCCTGGCGGTGGGCTGCACCTTCGTCCTCCGGCCGGCCTCGGAGACGCCGCTGTCCGCCCTGGCGCTGGCCCGGCTGGCGGAGATGGCCGGTTTCCCGCCGGGCGTGTTCAACATCGTCACCGGCAAGGATGCCCGCGGCATGGGCCGGGTGTTCACCGAAAGTTCCAGGGTCGCCAAGTTTTCCTTCACCGGCTCGACCGCGGTGGGCAAAGAACTGATCGCCCAGTGCGCCTCCACGGTCAAGCGGGTGTCCATGGAACTGGGCGGCAATGCGCCCTTTCTGGTGTTCGACGACGCCGACCTGGATGCGGCCGTGGTCGGCGCCATGGCGAGCAAATACCGCAACGCCGGCCAGACCTGCGTCTGCGCCAACCGCTTCCTGGTGCAGCGCGGCGCGCAGGACGCCTTTGCGGAAAAGCTCGTCCGGGCGGTGGAGCAGCTGCGGGTGGGCAACGGCCTGGAGGAGGGGGTGGAAATCGGCCCGCTCATCAACAGGCAGGCCCTGGAGGACGTGGACAAGCTGGTGCAGGACTCGGTCGCCGCCGGCGCCGAACTGGTGCTGGGCGGCCGGCCGCACACTCTGGGCGGCCTGTTCTACCAGCCGACCGTGCTCAAGAACGTGACCAACACCATGCCCGTGGCCGCGCGGGAGATCTTCGGGCCGGTGGCGCCGCTCATCACCTTTGACACCGAGGCCGAGGGCATCGCCCTGGCCAACGACACCCGTGCCGGCCTGGCCGCCTACTTCTACGCCCGCGACATGGGCCGCATCTGGCGGGTGGCCGAGGGATTGGAATACGGCATGGTGGGCATCAACGAGGGGATCATCTCCAACGCCGCCGCCCCGTTCGGCGGGGTCAAGGAATCCGGCCTGGGCAGGGAGGGCTCGCGCCACGGCATGGACGAGTACCTGGAAATCAAATACCTCTGTTTCGGCGGGGTGACCGCAGGTTGAGGCCACATCCGTTCCGTTGTTCCGACCAATTGGGAGCCGACACGCATCGGGAGGGTCCTCTCCTCTGCAACGGCTGATCGAACAACTCTGCGTCACCCTGGACAGCGGCCAGGACGGCACCAACCTGGCCCGGAATCGGCAGAATTGCTGAACGACCGGCACAACGGACACTGACCGCTCATGGCAGGCGAATCCCACCCGGGCGCCTGCCTGTCAATACATTGTCTATCCAATTTTTAGCCCACTTTTTCCCATTGTAACACCCCTGTTGCGGGAGTAACAATTGCGAAAAAGAGCCGTTCCTGGCAGCCCCCCGGCGGGCTGTTCGAGCCCGGCCTCTTCATCCGCTCACAGACCCTGCAGCCGGCGCGGGTGCCGGTCCTGCACACTGACCACAACACAATGGAGGGAGTATGAAGAAGATTCTGAGCCTGACCCTGCTGGCCCTGGCCTGTGCCTGGACAACCAGCGCTGTCGCCGCCGATGGCGTGTACGTGGCCGGCAACGTCGGCGTCGCCATGGCCACTGATACCGACATGGACGATCCCGAGTTACCGGGGGCATCCCTGGATGTGACCTATGACACCGGCCTGGCCTTGAGCGCCGCGCTCGGCTACGGTATCGGCAACTTCCGCATCGAGGCGGAATTCGCCTGGCAGCAAAACGACTTCGACTCGATCGAGTTCTCGGGCTACGGCCTGGGCTTTAAAGTGCCTCTGTCCGGTGACGTGAGTGTCGCCTCGGGCATGGTGAACGGCTATTTTGACTTCCCCATCGGCGGCAACTGGAAACCGTTCATCACCGGCGGCATCGGCATGGCCAAGGTGGAGGTGAACGACCTCAACTTTGCGGATTCCGGTGAAGCCGACTGGAGCGACGACGACACCGTGCTCGCCTGGCAGGTGGGCGCGGGCGTGGGCTACGCGCTCAGCGAGCAGACGACCGTCGAGGTCAAGTACCGGTATTTCGCCACCGACGATGCCGAGTTCGAAGACGGTGACTACCTGGAATTCGCCAGCCACAACATCTATCTCGGAGTGCGCTACACCTTCTGAGCGCCTCGCGTCCCCCGGGACCCTGCGGCCGAACACAACAAAAACCCGCGTGGACCTAGGGTCCACGCGGGTTTTTGTTGCTTCAGGCGGCGGTGCGGCCTGCTCCGCGGCGGCGCGGTCTCCGGACCGGTACAGTCAGGGCTCGCTGCGCACCCGCACATAAGTGGGGAACCGCGGCACCCCCTTGGCGGTGAAGCCGCGGTACCGATAGGTGATCACCGTGCCCACGGGCGGAGGATTGCTGCGCTCGGCATCGCTCAGGCCCGAGCCGATGCGAAACTCGCCGAATTCGTTGCGACAGCTGAACGCACCCAGCCTTCCCGTGTACTTGCCCTTGCCGGGGTGGTGGGCGGTCACCGTGCATTCGGCATCGTGCAGGCTTTTCAGCTTGAGCAGCTGATCACTGCGGCCGCCCCGATAGGGGGCATTCGGGTCGCGCAGCATCACCCCTTCACCGCCCCCCGCCTCCACCTGCCGCAGAAACGTCTGCACCTGGGCAAAATCCTGTACCGGCCGTTGCGGGATACACACGATCCTGGCCTGCGGGTGGGCGTCCAGCCAGCGCTGCAACATTGCCAGACGCTCATAGAGGTTACCCTTGGCCTCCGGCACGTCGAACACATGCAGCTTGAGCTTGGACCAGTCGCCGCTCGAACTGCGCACCGCGGCTGAGATCTGTTCAAACTGGCCGCGACCGCTGTACAGTTCGCCATCCACGGCAAAGGGCGGAAAATCACGGGTGAATGCAGGCGGCGGGGCGAAGGCGTACCCATTGCGGCTGAGCAGCTGCCTGGTGTTCCAGAAGGCGCGCACGCC
>CAZMNU010000178.1:0-3384 GCA_964567725.1 uncultured Desulfobulbus sp.
GCCAACTCCGCCTCCTCGTCCCAGCTGTCCTCGCCATCCTCGTCCAGGCAGTCCCCGTCATCCGCATGCGGGTCACCGAAGTCGTCGTCCGCTCCGTCAAAGTCATCCGTATCGAAAAAATCTTCATCCATGATGGCATGCCTCCGTTGGGCAGGGGCCGCAGCCGGCGCGAAAAGGGCCCGGTGAGTCCCGCGGAAAGTGCAGTGGTGGCCGGCGAGCGGTCGCGTCCGCGGCGGTCGGTTGACCGGCCTGCCGCGGACACGACGCTGCCTTCCCTCACTTGGAGCCCTTCTTGCCGGGCCAGCCGGTGTTGCCCTTCCAGTGGGCGCCGTTTTTGTCGACCGCCGCGAAATAGCGGCTCGGCGAACGGACCTTCCCGCCCGAGGGCGTGTACCACGAATCGTTGATCTTGGCCGGGGTCTTTCTCCACGGCGTGCCCTTGTCGAAAATACCAAACCAGAAACCCATGGCAAACCTCCTTGTCCTGGCAGTGCCGTGCGGCGTCTTCCCCTTTGCGGGCAGGTCGCCGCGCGGCGTTGGTTGTCCGGCCACTATCGGCCGGTGTGTCTACACGATGCGGTAGGTGTCGGCCGCAGGCGGTTCCCCGCCGCCGATCCACTCCACCTCGGCCACGCAGGCCCGGCAGAGCCGGTAGTAGCGCACCGAGTCGGAGCCGTGGTCGATCAGGTCGTCGAGCTTTTTCTGCAGCCGCAGCAGCCGGTGCTCGTTGAGGTCCGGGCATTCGAACACGGACTTCTGCACCCGCCGGCCGCAGCCCTTGAGCACCTTGACCACCCGGTAGCGCACCCGGTTGTCGCTGATGTCGAAACAGACCACGTAGTACATGCGCCTCCCCTAACGCGGCGCCTGGAAGGGGATGTAGATCTCGCCGGTTTTCAGGGTCTCGGCGAAATGGCGGCACTGGCCGTGGATGATCCAGCGCACCGCGGTCTGGCGGCCGTCCGCCGGATTGGTCAGCCGGTCCTCAAGTTGCCGCTGGTAGGCGGCGATGAGCGCCCGGGCCGCGTTCGGCTTCATTTCCACCGGCAGCTTGCCGCCGGCCAGTTCACTGCCGCTGCGGGTGATGAAATCCTCGGGCCGGATGGCCTTGCGGTTGACCAGCCCGAGCACCAGCCGCTCGGCAAAGGGCCGCCATTCCTCCACCAGGTCGCAGGCCAGGGACGGCCGGCCCGGCAGGATCTCGTGCAGCGCGCCGCAGTAGGGGTCGAGCCCGGCGCTCTTTACGCCGTTCTGCACCTCGTTGGTGAACAGGGTGTACACGAACGAGAGCAGGGCATTGACCGGGTCGAGCGGCGGCCGCCGGTTGCGACCGGTGAAACGGAACAGGTCGTTGCGGATAAGCAGGCCGAAGGCGCTGAAATAGAGCCGCGAACCGTAGCCCTCCACGCCGCGCAGTTCGTCCAAGCCGGTGGCCTGTCGGCTCTTGTCACACAGGGCCCTGATCTGGGCGCCGATGGCGCGCAGTTCGGCGATGCCCAACTGCGAGGCGCGCCGCAGGAGCAGGCGGGACTGGTTGTCCAACTTCTGGCGGACAATGGCCGCGGCCACCCGCTGCTGGTAGGCCGAATCGCTCAGCCGCAGGTACTGGTGCCGGCGCAGGGCCGTGTGACCGGAGTCGTCCAGCAGCAGGCGGGCGCGGAACCGGCCGTTCATGGTCATGAACACCGTGTCGATGTTGTGTTCGACCAAAAAATCGAGCACCGCGCCGCTGATCGAGGCCCGCCCGGCCAGGGTCAACTGCTTGAGGCCGGCGGCCGGGATGGTGTCCAGCACCCGCCGGCCCTGGACAATCTTCAGGCAATCACCCTCCTTGCGCAGGCTGCTGCCCGGCTCGATCACGTACAGGGTCTGCATGCCGCCTCCTTCACAAAAACCGTTCCACCAGGACGATGGCCGTTTTCAGCACCAGCAGCGCGTCCTTGAGGCTCTGCACCTTTTCCTGCGGGGCCACGGTCTCGGCTGCCTCGGGCAGGTGGCGCAGCGGGTGCGGGTAGCCGGAACCGGTGAACACGCAGGGTAGCTCGCCCGGCTGGTCGAGCAGCTGGTGGATGCGTTTGCAGCCGAGCACCGAGCCCCGTACCCGCGACAGGCGGAAGTCGAGCAGTGGCCGGTTGTACTCCGGCTGACGCGCCAGCAGCCCGTGCAACAGCAACCGTCCGCGCTCCAGGTGGCCGATGGTGCCGAGCAGCACCTTCTCCTCGCGCACGGACAGCGACCGGCCGGCCCGCGCCACCGCGATCACCTGGCCGAGCACCGGGCACTTGCTTTCCAGTTCGGCCAGTTCCGGGTACTTGCCGGCCCATTCGGCCAGGCGTGGATGGGTGACCACCTTGGCCTGCCTTTCCTGTTCGGCCAGGGCGAGCAGCTTGTCGGCCGGGGCCGGGCGGAGGGTGCGCAGCCAGGCCAGCTGGTCCTCGTCCGACTGGCCGCGCGGGCCGACCAGGCGGGACTTGCGGCCGGTGACCCGATGCACGCCCAGCGGCAGCTTGACCAGGTTGCCGTAGCCCTTGCCGGTCAGGCGGTCCTGCTTGGGAAAGACCTCCAGCGAAAAACAGCGCAGGTCCACTGCCAGGGTGCCGAGAAGCACCTTCAGACCGGCGCGCATGACCGCGGCCTCCACCGGCCGGTCCACCGGGAACCAGAAATGGTAGCCCTTGCCGCCGCTCACCTCGGCGATGCAGGTCAGCCCGGCCGCAACGGCCAGTTCGTTCAGGCGGGTGTAGAGGTAGACTGATTCCCGGCGGATGTTGGCTTTTTCACCGGCCGCGGCGCGTTGGTCGCGAAGCGTGGGCACCAGGTCCACGTCGATCACCCCGGTCCACACCCGGCTGTCCTCGGTGAGCAGGTAGATGCCGTAGGTCTTCCTGCCCTGCAGGTGTTCGCGCAGGTCTTCCGCCTGCAGGGGCCGCTGCACCGGTACGTAGCCCTGTTTGCCCTCGTCCCGGTCCGCCCACTGGCGGGCAAAGGCCTCGTCTCGACCACGGAACAGGACCAGGTAGGCCCGCAAATCCTCTTCGTCGCGGCGCAGCCGGGCAAAGGGTTCGAGAAACCGGTCGCTGTCCGCCTCGCCGGCCGAATCCGGCCCGCTGTCCCGCATCTGTGCGGCCCACTGGGCCACCGCCTCGGCGGGCAGAAAACGCTGCGCCCGGGCCGCCACCTGCATTGCCTCCGGGTTCCGGCCCAGGGTGGCGAGCAGTTCCGCCCGCGCCCGCCAGCCCTCGCCGCACTGTGGCCGTTCCCGGTTCAGCCAGGCAAGGGTCTCCAGTGCCTGGTCAAACAGGCCGTGCTGCTGGGCGACCACGGCCAGACCGAGGACCTCCGCATCGGTGCAGGTCTCCCAGAACACCCCGCCGGCGAACACCC
>CAZMNU010000179.1:0-3325 GCA_964567725.1 uncultured Desulfobulbus sp.
GATCATTCCGGTGGATGTGTACGTGCCCGGCTGTCCGCCGCGGCCCGAGGCCCTGTTGGAAGGGTTCTTGAAGCTACAGGAAAAGATTCGCAAGGAGCAGTTCCGATGGAGCCAATGGCGATAGCCCAACGCTTGCAGGCCGAGTTCCCCGACGAGGTGCTCGAATCCTACACCTACCAGGGTCAGACTGCGGTGGTCATCCGGTCGGGACGGGTGCGCGACATCCTCCAGTGGCTGCGCGACACCCCGGAGATCCGCATGAACCACCTGCGTTCGCTCTGCGGCGTGGACAACAGCCGCCACCGGGTGGACCCGAACCTGATGCGCTTCGAGGTGGTCTACCACCTTTACTCCATCGAGCACCGCCACGGACTGCGGGTGCGTGCCGAGGTGGGGGAGACCGACCCGGTGATCGATTCGGTGGTCAGTCTCTGGCCAGGCGCCAACTGGCTCGAGCGGGAGACCTGGGACCTGGTGGGCATCCGCTTCACCGGCCACCCGGACCTGCGCCGGGTGCTGCTCCCGGATGACTGGGAAGGCCACCCGCTGCGCAAGGAGTACCCGCTGCGGGGCAAGGGCGAGTGGGCCGGCCTGGTGGACCTGCAGGCCACGGCCAAGGAGTTGGACAAACACTCCTTTGACCCGGACAACCCGCCGCCGGCCACGGCCCCCTCCCCGGCCCGGAAAAAGGGGCAGGCCTTGAAATTTCTCAACGAGGAGGAGGGCGCATGAGCACACCCATCCGACAGACCCTCGAGGTGCCTGTGGCCGAAGGCAGTGACGGTGAGCGTTACTCCCTGCGCATGGGGCCGCAGCACCCGGCCACCCACGGCGTGCTCCGCGTGGACCTGGAACTGGACGGCGAAACCATCGTCGAATGCACCCCCCAGGTCGGCTACCTGCACCGCGGCTTCGAGAAGCTGGCCGAGAGCCGCACCCACACCCAGAACCTGATCCTCACCGACCGGCTCGACTACATCGCGGCCATGGCCAACAACGTCGGCTACTGCGTGGCCGTGGAGCGGCTGTTGGGGATCGAAGCGCCGCTGCGCGCCCGCTACATCCGCACCATTGTCGCCGAGATGTCGCGCCTCTGCTCGCACCTGCTGTGGCTGGCCACCCATGCGCTCGACATCGGCGCCATGACCGTGTTCCTCTACTGCTTCCGCGAGCGCGAGATCCTGCTCGACCTGTTTGAGGAACTGTGCGGCGCCCGCCTGACCTTCTCCTATACCCGCATCGGTGGTGTCCGCCAGGATGTGACCCGTCATTTCGTCGACGAACTGCAGCGCTTCCTCGACCTGTTCCCGTCCAAAATCGAGGAATACGAGACCCTGATCGACACCAACCGCATCTGGCTGAAGCGGACCGTGGGCGTCGGCCGGATCAGCGGCGAGGAGGCGCTCGCCCTCGGCCTCACCGGCGCCTGCCTGCGCGGCTCGGGCGTGGACTACGATGTGCGCAAGCACGAGCCCTACGACGCCTACGGCCTGGTGGACTTCGAGGTGCCCCTGGGCACGGAGGGCGACATCTACGCCCGTTACCGCTGCCGCATGGAGGAGCTGCACCAGTCGGTGCGCATCATCCAGCAGTGCCTCGACCAGCTGCCGCCCGGACCCATCGTCAGCGAGGACGCCCCGGACCTGGTCATGCCGCTCAAGCCGGTGGCCAAGGTCAAACCGGAGACCAGCCGTTTCGGCACGGCCACGATCACCCTCGACCGCAGCAAGACGCTCTACCCGGACGGCGACGTGTACGTGGCCACCGAGGTGCCCAAGGGTGAACTCGGCTTCTATTTTGTGAGCGACGGCACCAGCCGGCCCTACCGGATGCACATCCGCTCGCCCTCGTTCATCCATATCGCCGCCCTGGGCGTGATCGCCAGGGGCGAGCTGATCGCCGACCTGATCGCCAACATCGGCAGCCTGGACGTGGTCCTGGGCGAGTCCGACCGGTAGGCCGCGGCCCGCCGCCTTGAGTACACACCGAGGAACCGTATGAACATCCTGCTTCTGCTCGTCTGGATCGTTGTCCTCTTCTGCGTGGTCATGCTGCACGTGGCCTACGCGACCTACTTCGAGCGCAAGATCATCGGCCACATGCAGGTCCGCCTGGGGCCCATGCGGGTCGGCTGGCACGGGTTGCTGCAGCCCATCGCCGACGGCGTCAAGAGTTTTTTCAAGGAGGACATCGTCCCGGACAACGCCGACCGGCCGACCTTCCTGGCCGCGCCGATCATCTGCCTGGTGGCCATGATGGCCTCCCTGGCGGTGCTGCCGTTTGCGCCTGGCTGGGTGCTGGCCGACATCGACATCGGCCTGTTGTTCGTGTTCGCCATGAGTTCGCTCGCCAGCTACGGCGTGGTGCTCGCCGGCTGGGCCTCGAATTCGAAATACAGCTTCCTCGGCGGCCTGCGTTCCATGGCCCAGGTGATCAGCTACGAGATCTCCATGGGCCTGAGCCTGGTCGGGGTGATGCTCATGGCCGGTTCGCTCAACCTGACCAGGATCGTCGAGGCCCAGGGCGACAGCTTCCTCTCCATGTACCTGTTCCCCCAGTGCATCGGCTTCTTCGTGTTCTTCATCAGCATGCTGGCCGAGACCAACCGGGTGCCCTTCGACCTGCCCGAGGCCGAGACCGAGCTGGTCTCCGGCTACTCCACCGAGTACAGCGGCATGCGCTACGCCATCTTCTTCATGGCCGAGTACATCGGCATGATGGTCATGGCCGCCATCGGCACGGTCTGCTTCCTCGGCGGCTGGCACGGGCCCTTCGCCGTGCCCTGGTTCCCGGCGCTGTGGTTCGTGGGCAAGATCTACCTGTTCATGTTCCTGTTCATCTGGATCCGCGCCACCCTGCCGCGCTACCGCTACGACCAGCTGATGGACCTGGGCTGGAAGCTGCTTATCCCGCTGGCGCTGGTCAACATCGTCCTCACCGCCTGCTTCAAGGCCCTGTTCGGCTGAAGGAGTGCCCATGCAGATACAGTACAAACCGAAACGGAACCTGCTCGAGACCATCCTGCAGACCGAGATCCTCCAGGGACTGGGCCTGACCCTGCGGCGACTCTTCTCCAAACCGATCACCCGCCAGTACCCGGACGAGAAGCCGCACATCCGGCTCGGTTTCCGCGGCCAGCACGCCCTGGTGCGCGATCCACAGACCGGTGACTGCAAGTGCATCGGCTGCATGCGCTGCGCCATGGTCTGCCCGTCGCGCTGCATCCGCATCCGACCGTACAAGGACAAGGAGAAGTACGGCAACCGGCGGCTCATCCAGGAGTACAAGATCGAGGCCCTGCGCTGCGTCTACTGCGGCTACTGCG
>CAZMNU010000180.1:0-3317 GCA_964567725.1 uncultured Desulfobulbus sp.
CAGAAGCGCTTGACCTCGCGGGAACCCATGCGGGCGTTGCAGTGCAGCCCGGCCGTGTCCCGGAAGCGATGCTGCTGGCGGCTGCGGGCCGCATTGACGCGGGCGCGGATGGTCTCCGAAGACTCACCCGCCGGCTGGCCGATGAGGTCGCGCACCGGCACCGCCGGCACCTCGAGGTGCATGTCGATGCGATCGAGCAGCGGTCCGGACAGGCGGCTGCGGTAGCGCTGCACCTGCACCGGGCTGCAGCTGCAGGCGCGCACCCGGTCGCCCAGGTAGCCGCAGGGACAGGGGTTCATCGCCGCCACGAGCATGAACCGGGCCGGGAAACGGAGGCTGGTGGCCGCCCGGGCGATGGTCACGGCGCCGTCCTCGAGCGGCTGGCGGAGCACCTCGAGCACGTGCTTCTTGAACTCGGGCAGCTCGTCGAGGAAGAGCACGCCGTTGTGGGCCAGCGACACCTCGCCCGGCCGCGGCACGTGGCCGCCGCCGATCAGGCCGGCGTCCGAAACGGTATGGTGGGGCGAGCGGAACGGCCGGGTGACGAGCAGCGGTGTCTGTTCCGGCAGCAGTCCGGCAGTGGAAAAGACCTTGGTGGTCTCGATGGCCTCGTCCAGGGTCAGGTCCGGGAGGATGGTGGGCAGCCGCCGGGCCATCATGGTCTTGCCCGTGCCGGGCACGCCGGCGAGCAGGATATTGTGCCCGCCGGCAGCGGCGATCTCCATGGCCCGCTTGGCGTGCTCCTGGCCGCGCACGTCGCTGAAATCCACCGGGTAGTGGTCGTGGCGGGCGAACAGCGCGGCCGGGTCGATGCTCAGCGGCTCCAGCACGGTCGCCCCGGCGAGAAAGGCCACCGCCTGGTCGAGCCGCTCGATCGGGTAGACCGCGAGCCCCTGGACAATGGCCGCCTCGGCCACGTTGGCGGCCGGCACCAGCAGGCGGCGCATGCCTTCCTGGCGGGCGGCCAGGGCCATGGGCAGGACGCCGGGCACCGGCCGGACCGAGCCGTCCAGGCTGAGTTCGCCGGCGATCACCGTGCCGTCGAGCTGGTCGTGGGCAAACAGCCCGCCGGCGGCAAGGATGCCCACGGCAATGGGCAGGTCATACCCCGTGCCCTCCTTCTTGACCGCGGCCGGGGCCAGGTTGACGGTGATCCGGCGGGGCGGGAACTCGTAGCCCGAGTTCCTGATCGCGGCCCGCACCCGGTCCTTGGCCTCGCGCACCGCGCCCTCGGCCAGGCCCACGGTGGAAAAGGACGGCAGCCCCTGGGCCAGGTCCACCTCCACCTGGACCATCAGCCCGTCCACCCCGACCACGGCCGCGCCGATCACCCGGGCGAGCATAGCGCCTCCGCGTACATGGCCTGCAATTCGGCCGACGGGCCGCCGCCCCGGGTCGCGTCGATGGGCAGCGGGGCGAGGATCTCGAACCCCTCGCCGCCGTTCTTGACCGCCTCGACGAGCGCCAGCCGGGCGCAGGCGGCGCCGGGCCAGGCGACCACCGGCTGCAGCCGCCGGGGGGTGAGCCGGTGGTTGGGCAGTTCGGCGAGCAGGGTGGCCGTGCGCAGGGCCGGGTAGACGAACACCGCCCGCCCGCGGTTGCGCACCGCAAAGGCGGCGGCGCGGACAAAATCGACCAGGTCGCCGTGCAGTTCGTGGCGGGCCCGGGCCGCCTGGTCGTGGTCGCTCAGCCGGCCGCTGCCCAGGCTGCGGTAGGGCGGGTTGGCGACCACCAGGTCAAAGGATTCCGCGGCGAAGAGCTCACCCATGGCGCGCAGGTCGCCGCACACCACCCGCACCCGGTCGGCGAATTCGTTCCGCCGGGCGTTGTCCGCGGCCAGCCCGGCCAGGTCCGCCTGCACCTCCAGGCCGCAGACGGTGATCCCGGGGCAGCGATGGGCAAGGATCAGGCCGATCACGCCGCAGCCGCAGCCCAGGTCGAGCACCCGGTCCGCGGCCGCCGGCCGGGCGAAATGGGCGGCCAGCACCGCATCCACGGAAAAGCGGTAGCCGTGCTCGGGCTGGCGGCAGATCAACCGGCCGGAAAAAAGGGTGTCTTCGCTGAGTTCGGATGCAGGGGCAGGGACAGGGGGCACGGGGCGACTCCGCGGGCAGGGAACAACGGGTGGGTGCCATTGGGCTGGCAGAGCGGGGCCTTTCCTGCTACAATCCCCCGCTTTCCGGAACCACTGGACAGCTCGTTGAAACTGTTTACCATTTCCGGCAGACGCGGCGCAAGCCGCATTTCTTCGCCTTGAACCACGCCGGCGGATGCGCCGGTCCACCTGTGCAGGAGCCTTCCATGGACATCTACATCACCACCCATTTCTGCGGCGGCCACCACCTCCGCGCCTACCCGGGCGACTGCGAGAACCCGCACGGCCACAACTGGAAGGTCAAGGTGACGGTGCGCGCCGACCGGCTCGACCCGCTCGGCATGGGCATTGATTTCCGCCAGCTGAAACGGGCCGTGGGGGCGGTGATCGACGAACTGGACCACAAGAACCTGAACGAGCACCCGTCCTTCCAGGAGCGCAACCCCTCCTCCGAGCACATCGCCATGTTCCTGTTCGACAGCCTGCGGCAGCCGCTGCAGTCCGACCGCTACCGGCTGTACAGCGTCGAGGTGCTGGAGACCGACACGAGCGGCGTGGTCTATTACGGTGACTGAGCCCCTGCTCGTCAGCGAGCTGTTCTATTCCCTCCAGGGCGAATCCACCCGCGCCGGCCTGCCCTGCCTGTTCATCCGCCTGGCCGGCTGCAACCTGCGCTGCCGCTACTGCGACGCCCGCTACACCTGGGAGGAGCCGGGCGAGCCCATGACCGCGGCGGCCATCCTCGCCTGGGTGGAGCGGTTCCCCGGGGTGATGGTGGAACTCACCGGCGGCGAGCCGCTCTTCCAGGCGGGCGCTCTCTCCCTGCTCGAACAGTTGGTTGCCACCGGCCGCCAGGTGCTGCTCGAGACCAACGGCAGCCTGCCGGTGGACCGGGTGCCGGCGCAGGTGGCGATCATCCTTGACGTCAAGTGTCCGGACTCGGGCATGGCGGAGCACAACCTGCCAGCCAACCTGGACTGCCTGCGGGCGAGACGGCTGCGCGGCGCCACCGACGAGATCAAGTTCGTGCTCAGCTCCGAGGCCGACTTCCACTGGGCGCGGGATGTGGTGCTGCGTCACCGGCTGGAGCGGAACGCCACGGTGCTTTTTTCGCCGGTGCGGCCGCAGTTCGACCCGGCCCGCCTGGCCGAGCTGCTGCTCGCCCACCGGATGAACGTCCGCCTGCAGCTGCAGCTGCACACCCTGCTCTGGCCCGGCTGCG
>CAZMNU010000181.1:0-3311 GCA_964567725.1 uncultured Desulfobulbus sp.
GACCGGGACCGCATGCCCGCTCTCCTCTTCCTTCCTGAACCAGTTCCAGGGTGCCAGTTTTTTCAGTTCCATGGTGCTCCCTCCCCTGATGGTGGTTGACGGACGAAACGGGCCGAACACGGTTCGACGCCGACCCGCTCACTCCGCGCGGATCTCGATCTGCCGCGGCCGCGCCGCCTCGGACTTGGGCAGGTGCAAACGGAGCACACCGTCGCGCAGTTCGGCATGGACCTTGTTGATGTCAATGGACTGCGGCACGGCAAAGGTGCGCCGGTATTCCACCTCGCCGAACTCCCGCCAGGCGGTGGCGCCGCTCTCCTCCAGCCGGCGGACGCCGGTGAGCGTCATCTTGCCGTTGTCGATGTGCACGCTGATGTCGTCCTTCTGCACGC
This sequence comes from uncultured Desulfobulbus sp., assembly GCA_964567725.1. Lineage (GTDB taxonomy): Bacteria > Desulfobacterota > Desulfobulbia > Desulfobulbales > Desulfobulbaceae > Desulfobulbus. The sequence continues at coordinate 393 of CAZMNU010000181.1, forward strand.
CGGGCATGTCCGCGTGCAGCAGGATCTCCGCGTCGTTCTCGTAGATGTCCACCGCCGGTGCTGTGACCGGCAGCTGGCGGACCATTTCCTGTGCCTGGTTGCCCGTGGTGACAAGCTCGCTGTTCTCGCTCATGGTCTGTTCTCCTCGCTCGCAAAGGTGGTTGCTCGATGGTTGCGTGGTTCAGCTGATGGTGATCTGCCGCGGTTTGGCTGCCTCGGACTTGGGCAGGCGCATGTGCAGCAGCCCGTCCCTGAGCGTGGCCTGCACCTGGGCGGCATCCACCTCGTAGGGCAGGGTGAAGCTGCGCGAGAACGAGGCGGCGTTGCGCTCGGTGCGGTGCACGCTGTACCCCTCGGGTACGTCACGTTTGCGCGTGCCGGATATTTCCAGGTAGTTGCCCTGGATCTTGACGTTCACATCCTCCCGGGCCACGCCGGGCAACTCGGCCACCACCTCGAGGTTGTCGCCGGTGTCCCACAGGTTGGTGCGCGGGAAAGTCACCGCGCCCGCCCACGTCTGCCCCGGGAACACGGGCGGCCGGTCGATGTCGCCGAACACGCTGTTCATCCTGTTGCGGAACAGGTCCATTGCCCCGAAAAGCTGTTCCAGATCATTCCATCTCGCCATGGTCGGCCTCCTTGTCCAGAATGCGGTTGATTGCCTGGCAGCGGGATGCTGCACCCGCCGGTTCGCTGGTTGAACTATAATGCAGAGGAAAACCGAGTCAACGCCTTGCCTGATATTTTTGATTGCATTACTTATAAATCAAATTATATAAAAGTAATATACCGGCCGGCAACAGGGGCGACCAATGGGAGGCGTATGGAAGACACGAACAACAGGGAACAGCAGGGGGAAGGCATCGGCCTGAACGCGGATGCCCTGCGCGGCCGCCAGTCGGTGCGCGCCACCTTCCGCCTGCCGGCCGAGATGGTCAGCCTGCTCAGCGTTGCCGCCAGCCTGCTGGGGCTCAAGCAGAAATCCCTGTTCGACCAGCTGGTCGAGGATCGGCAGGTGCTCGAACAGGTGGCGGCCAGTGCCGAAGGCTACCGGCCGAGCGCGGACCGGCGCCGGCAGAAGACCTATGTGCTCAGCCGCAACTCGCTCGCCGCCCTGGACCTGGTGGCGCGCACGCACGACCTGCCGCGCGACCTGCTGGTGGAGTTGTCCATCAGCCGGCTCCTGCCCGTGCTCAGCGCCGAACAGGAGCGCCAGCAGCACCGCAAACTGGTGCTCACCGAGCTGGAGGCCTACCACCGGGACGGGCGCGACCTGCTTGCCCGCACCCGGGAATTGCTCGGCGACAACGATCCGGGAACCCGTCAGCTGGCGGTCCTGGTCAGCCAGTGCGAGCGGGCGGTGCTGGAGCTGCGCGACCAGGTGGAGCGCGGTCGGGCCATGGAGGACTACGGCTGAGCGCGGTCGCAGGGATTGGTCACCTCGCCGTCCGCCGGATGGGCGAGGGCGTGCGCCTGCACCGCCTCGAGGAATTCCGCGGCCGGCAGGGGCGGGCAGCAGAGAAAACCCTGCACCTCATCGCAGCCCTCGGCCTCGAGAAAGGCCAGCTGGGCTGCGGTCTCCACCCCCTCGGCCATGATGCGCAAGCCGATGGCCCGGCCCAGCTGGAGCATGGCGCGGACAATGGCCCCGGCCTCGTCGTTCTTGCCCAGGTCGGCGATGAACGACTGGTCGATCTTGATCATGTCAAAGGGGAAGGTACGCAGGTAGGCAAGGCTCGAGTAGCCGGTGCCGAAATCGTCCATGGCCAGAGAGACCCCCCTGGCCTTGAGTTCGTTCAGCAGTTCAGCCGCCCCGGTCGGGTCGGCCATGACCAGGCTCTCGGTGATTTCCAGTTCCAGGGCGAGCGGCAGAACGCCGCTGTCGTCCACCACCCGTTCGAGCAGTTCGAGCAGTTCCCGGTAGCGGAACTGGCGCGAGCTGATGTTCACCGCCAGCCGCAACTCCAACCCGGTCCGTTCCCGCCACTGGCGCGCCTCGGCCACCGCGGTGCGCACCACCCAGGTGCCGATGGGCACGATCAGCCCGGTCTCCTCGGCGATGGGGATGAACACGTCCGGCAACAGCAGGCCGCGCTCCGGGTGGTTCCAGCGGATCAGGGCCTCGGCCCCGGTCATGCGGCCGGTTCGCAGGTTGAACTGCGGCTGGTAGTAGAGTTCCAGCTGGCCGGCGGAGAGCGCATGGTGCAGCTGCTGCTTGAGTTCCATCCACTGGCGGGCGCTCCGGTTCATGTCCTCGGTGTAGTAGCGGAAGCCGCCCTTGTCGATCTGCTTGGCCCGGTACATGGCCGCGTCCGCGTTCTGCAGGAGCACCTCCGCGCTGCCGCCGTCCCGGGGAAAGAGGGCGATGCCGATGCTGCAGCCCAGGTACAGTTCGCTGCCGCGCACGGAAAGGGCGGCGTTCATGCAGGCGAGCAGCCGGTGGACGATGGTGTTGACGTGCTCCACGCTGGCCGGGCCGTCGAGCAGGATCACGTACTCGTCGCCGGCGATGCGGGCCACGGTGTCCACGTCACGCACGGTCTCGGCGATGCGCCGGCCGACGCTGCGGATCACCTCGTCGCCGGCGTCATGGCCCAGGGTGTCGTTGATCTCCTTGAAGTTGTCCAGGTCGAGGAAGAGCAGGGCGAGCAGGCGGCCGTCGCGCTGCGCCTGGACAATGGCCTGCTTGAGCCGGGTGTCGAGCAGGTGGCGGTTGGCCAGGCCGGTGAGCGGGTCGTAGTTGGCCCGGTGTTCGAGCTGCTGTTCGTAGGCCTTCTGGGCGGTGATGTCCTGCAGGGTTTCCACCGCACCGACGATGCGGCCGTCGAGACCGCGCAGCGGCGCGGCGGTGAAGTAAAGCCACTTGGCGCCGGAGCGGAAATTGGGGAAAAAGGCGGTGGCCTCCCAGGCGTTTTCAAT
>CAZMNU010000182.1:0-3310 GCA_964567725.1 uncultured Desulfobulbus sp.
GGCGCACCCTACGAAAAAACAACCGGTTACGCATGTTCGCGGGTAGGGTGCGCCGTGCGCACCAGGGGGATTTTGCCGACCTGGTCGCGGGATTTTGCCGCGCCGATCCCAAATGGGCCGCGATGAGGATGGTCGTGAACGTGACGGCCAAGGTCCAGCAAAAGGGCCCACCCACCCGGGTGTTGGGTGCGTAGGGGCGAAAAATTTTTCGCCCCTGCAACGGCGTGCGTTGTGGGCGAGGATGTACACGGCGCGCCAAGGGACTGAAACGAGGAGTTTTCTTTCGTGCAGTGCAGGAAAGGGTCACGGCATGGGGCGGACGGGTTGGAGTCCTTGCCGTGCAGGAAGAGGGGGAGCAGGAACGCGACCACATTTGAGATTCCAGTAGGCCCATGACCTGGCATCGAAAACACCGGCCGGGGCGCGCTCCAGAACCTCGCGAAATTCTTCCAGCCCGGCCACACCCTGGACAGCTTTCAGGTCTTCGACCGTGCCATAGGTCATCAGGTGCGCCAGAAAATGCACCGGCTCGGCCAACGCCTCCTCCGGTTCCTTGAACCAGACGACCCGGCGGGCGACGCGCAAAAGATCGGGGGTCATGGGCAACGGCTTCATGGTGTGCGGCTTCCCCCTTCCGGCCGCTGCAGAATGGCTGTCAACGAGGGCAGGTCCTGGACGGGGTCAACGGCAGCGACAGCGGCAAGCAGGCGGTGGCGCACCTCGGGGGGCAGTTTCGGGACGTCGTCAAAATAGCTCAGCGCTTTCAGGGCGATGAGGGGATTGAACCTGTGCCCGTAGACAACACCGCCAGCGGCCAGCATGGTGGGCAGGTCCAGGCCGTGTTGCAGCAGGGCATCGATATCGAGATAGTCCTTCATCTCGGCGCGCTTTTGGACAACGGCAACCTTTGTCCCGGCAAGGTCGAGCAGGGAGGCCACATGCAACGAACGCCCCTCCGGTCTTTCCCTGGCAGCGACCTGGCCCAACCCCAACCCGCCAAAAAACGAAACAAGCACAGGGCCGCCACGGTCAACGCGGCAGGTCAGGGTGTTGCTGTCCACCTGCACGCGCTCGGCATCCTGCAGATAGGCAAGGGCACCGGCGAGCCGGTCGGGGTCAAAAGGTCGGGACGAGAAGAAATCAAAATCGACCGAGACGCGGTGCCCCAAGCGCACAGCAAGGGCAGTCCCGCCGTAGAGGGTGAAATGATCGGGCGTGCAATCCAGTTCAGGCCACAGCCGCAGTTGCGGTGCGGGAAGGATGGAGAGGTTGGGGGCAAAACTGGCCATTGTGCACCTTCAGGGGGAAAAGGGGACCACTAGCATTCTAGCAGAGGGCAGTTATTTTGTCGAATTCTGGGATGTGGTTTTTGGGTAAAATTTTGGAAAAACAGAAAAAATTGAGCATGTGCATGTTTTGATCGTGTCCATCTTGCCATCGCGGGCATGGCCCGATCCGACGAGCAAGGCCGGGGCGGGAGCGGGCCATGCCCGCGATTATACACGGCCCTCTTCATTGTCCCCAACTCCATCGCTTCGCTCCAACGAGAGCCGGTTTCGGCAATTGCCTTGCATATTGATGATGGCATCATCATTATGCGGGCACAATCGGGGTCGCGGCTCCACCGTCCGTGCAGGGAGCGCCGTGTGCACCACACTCTTTTTCAGGGGATCGCGCCCGCCCCACCGACAGGGCCACCATCGCCACGCCCGGTCGCAACCGGAAAATCGTCACCCCATGACTCGCCTCCCGTATGGAGATTTGTGTTGCTGGAGCCCACCCTTGAACTGCATGATTTTTCATTGAATATTCGCCTTGCGTAAACCGCTTCATCTATTTACTCGCCCATTGAGTAATTTTACGCAGCCATTGAGTAAATTTCTTTGATCGCTTTGTTTCGACCTGATACAAGAGAGTTATGGACTACACGCGACCGCTGTTCAACACCCTTCTGAACACCCTGGCCAAGCCGACGCCGGTGATGCACGTGCTCATCGGTCCCAGGCAGGTGGGGAAAACCACGGTTGCCCGGCAGGTCGAGGCGGCCATCACCATCCCGGTGGTCTATGCCACGGCCGACAGCCCAGTGCCCCTGGATACGGCCTGGATCGAAACCCAGTGGCGCCGCGCCGCGGCCCGCGTCACCGCACCCGGCGAGCCGGTGCTGCTCATCCTCGACGAGCTGCAGAAGGTCCGCGGCTGGAGCGAGACCCTCAAACTGCTCTGGGACAGCCGGGCCGGCGGTCCGGATATCCGTGTGCTCGTGCTCGGCTCGTCGGCCCTGCTGGTACAGGAGGGGTTGAGCGAAAGCCTGGCCGGGCGGTTCTTTCTCCACCGCTGCAGCCACTGGCCGTATGCGGAATGCCGCGACGCCTTTGGCTGGAGTTTGCCGCAGTGGCTGTATTTCGGCGGGTACCCGGGCGCCGCCGCGTTCATCGACAACGAGACCGACTGGAAAAGCTACATCACCAATTCCCTCATCGAAACCGTGCTGGCGCGCGATGTCCTGCACATGCACAAGGTGACCAAGCCGGTGCTGCTGCGGCATCTGTTCGCCCTGGCCGCGACCCTGCCGGCCCAGTGCGTCTCCTACACCAAAATGCTTGGCCAACTCCACGACGCCGGCAACACCACCACCCTGGCCCAGTATCTGAAACTGCTGGAATCCGCCTTCCTGGCCAGCGGCCTGGAGCTGTTTTCCCTGGGCGTGCGGCGCAAGCGCGGCAGCAGTCCCAAGCTGCTGCTGTGGAACAACGGCCTGATCAGCGCCCTGTCGACCAGGCGATTCAGCGAGGCCCTCGCCGACACCATCTGGTGGGGGCGGCTGGTGGAGAACGCAGTGGGCGCGCACCTCTGCAACATGCTTTCACCGGTGACGCACACCGTCACTTACTGGCGCGACGGCCGTGACCAGGTCGATTTTGTCGTTGCCAGCGGTGCGAAGGTGTGGGCCATCGAGGTGAAGAGCGGGCGGCGCGGCAAGGGTTCGGGTCTGGAACGCTTTCGCGCCAAATATCCCGGGGCGGAGGCGCTGCTGGTCGGCGCGCAGGGTATCCCGCTGGAGGAGTTTTTCACGACCCCGATCGAGGCATGGCTGACATGACACCGGCTGCCGATTTCCGGATCGGTGCGGCCCGCGTTTCTCTTTCCAGACCGCTCGTCACGGATGGCGCCGTGGCCGACCCATGGATCTCATCTTTGCGAGGCGTCACCCGGGGGCAGTGCACAATCGTTACCCCATCGCTCTTCAAGAGTCCCTCGCAGGTGGTGCGCACGGCGCACCCTACGTACAAACAACCGTTTACGCGTG
>CAZMNU010000183.1:0-3308 GCA_964567725.1 uncultured Desulfobulbus sp.
CGCACGAAGATGCGCACCTCGACGCGCCGCCCGGCAGTTTCCCCCTCGGCCAGGGCCTCGGCCACGGCCGCGCGGATCATCTGCCGCGGCACCGGGTTGATGGCCGGTTCGCCCACCGTCACCGGCAGACCGGGCTTGGTGACCACGCCTACGCCCGGGCCATTGACGAGTGCCACCGGCTCGTGCCCCGGTTCGTCCAGCCAGCGCACCTCGGCACCGATCTCGGCGCCGTTGGTCACGTCCGGGTCATCGCCCGCATCCTTGACCACCGTGGCCAGGCCGGTGCCGAAGCGGCAGAGTTCGAACGAATGGCGCGAGCCGTCGGGAAAGGGGATCTCCACCCGGCCGGGATGCGGCCGGCCGAGCAGACCGAGCACCGCCGCCTTGGCCGCGGCCGCGGCGCAGGCCCCGGTGGTGTAGCCGCTGCGCAGCTCTTTCGATGTGCCCGCCCGCGCCGCCACGAAAGTCCCTCAGGCCAGGCGCAACAGGGCGTTGACCGCGGCCACGGCCACCGGCGTGCCGCCCTTGCGGCCGAGCGCGGTGATGAACGGATAGTTTTTGGCGGCCAGCATCTCCTTGGACTCGGCCGCGTTGACAAACCCCACCGGCACGCCGATCACCAGGTTGGGGGCGAGCAGCCGCCGCTCGATCAGGTCCATGACCTTGAGCAGGGCCGTGGGCGCGTTGCCGATGGCAATGATGCCGATGTTGTCGCCCGTGGCCCGGGTCATGGCCGCATCCGAGCGGGTGGTACCGTTGGCCCGGGCCAGGGTCGCGGTCTCGGGTTCAGCCACCCGGCAGAGCACCCGGCCGCCAAAGGCGGCGAGCAGGTGGGCGGACACCCCGGCCGCGGCCATACCCACGTCCACGAGGAGGTTGCGGCCGCTGCGGATAGCGGCCAGCCCGGCCGCCACCGCCTCGGGGTGAAAACGCAGGGTCTCGGCGAAGCTGAAATCGCCGGTGGCGTGGATGATCCGCCGGACCACGGCGAACTCCTCCGGGGCAAAGGCGGTGGGGCCGAGTTCGCGCTCGATGATGCGGAAGCTCTCGGCCTCGATGTCCTGGGGGGCGACCTGCTGCAGGGAAATCATGCCTGGTTCTCCGGAAAGGGCCGGGACTCGGTGCCCGGAGCGGATGGTTGTTCAGTTGTTCGTCGTGCCGTCGGCGAACAGTTCGGGATAGAGCAGCGCCCGCACCCGGACGATGCCGTCGAGCAGGTCCGGGGTGGGCCGCGAGACCAGTTCCTCGTCCACCAGGAACACCTGGTTCTCGCGCACCGCGCGGATCACCGCGAAACCCGGCTCGCCGGTGATGTCCTCGACCCGCACCGGGTTCATGCGGCCGCGCTGCGCCAGGTAGACGTCGATCTCGTCGGCGCGGGCAAGGATGCGCTCCCTGGAGTAGGCGGCGATGTTCGTCTCGCGCATGCGCGCCGCGTCCCTGGCCACGTTGATGCCGCCAGCCGATTCGAGCACGAACAGGGCCATGGAGCCGGGCGCGAAGGTCTTCATCTGCCGGTGGATGGACTCGAAATAGACCCGCTTGCGCCGCTCCGGTGGGATGGAGCGCAGATCATCGCTGATGCGCGCCAGGCCGCGGCCAAAGTCCGCGATCATCGCCTGGGCCTGGGCCTCGCGGCCGGTGAGCGTGCCCAGGGCCTGCCAGTAGGCGAACAGGTCGTTCACCGTGGTCGGCTGGAGCGACACCACCCGAACCCCGTGCTGCTCGAGAATGCGCACCAGGTTGGGGTAGCCGCGGCTGATCATCGGCCGGATGAGCACCAGGTCGGGCCTGAGGGCGAGGATGCGCTCCGGGTCGTCCTGAAACTGCACCCGCGGCCGGTCGGTCAGTTCCCGGTCTGCCGGGCTGCAGGCGACGATCTCCCGGTCCAGGCCGAGGTGGAGGAGGTTCTCGGTATGCGCCGGGTAGAGGGAGACGATGCGTGTGAAGGGGCGGTCGAAGACCAGGGTCCGGCGCTCGCTGTCGGTGATGGTGGCGGCCGGGACGGTGGTGACGAACAGCAGCAGGATGGCGATGAGCAGCCCGCCGGATCGTGCCCAGCAACGCTGCCCCCTCCCCTGCCCGCTCATCGCCGCACCTCGCGCAAGTGCGCCGGCAAGAGGGCGATGATCGCCTTCAGGTCGAGGTGGGCAGCGGCGTGCTCGGCCAACTGGTCGTAGGCGCGGTCGCGCGCCGCCGGCCCGTGCAGCCGGTCCACCTGCACCGCACCGAGGCCGATCCCGGCGAGCCAGCGCCGGGTGATGGCCGGCTCGTCGAACAGGCCGTGCAGGTAGGTGCCGAGCACCCGGCCGTCCGCGGCGACGCAGCCGTCCGTGTCCGCGCAGTCCGCACCGTTGCGGCGGTGCACCGCGACCAGGCCGCTGCCGGCCGGCGCATCGGTGCGGCCCATGTGGATCTCGTAACCTTGACCGGCAAGGCCGTCCCAGGTGAATTCGGTCAGGGTGGTGGTCTTGGGCGCCTGCAGCACCGTGGTCACCGGCAGCAGGCCGAGTCCCTCGGTGACGCCCGCGCCGCCCTCGACCCCGTGCGGGTCCTCCACCCGCTCTCCGAGCATCTGAAAGCCGCCGCAGATGCCGAGCAGGTGGCCGCCGGCCGCGGCGTAATCAAGCAGCCGGTTCCGCCAGCCGCTTGCGGCCAGCCAGTCGAGGTCACTGCGCGTGCTCTTGGTGCCGGGCAGGATCACCGCGCGAAAGCCGTGCAGGTCCTGGGGCTGGTGCAGGTAGACGAGTTGCACCCCGTCGAGGTCGGTGAGCGGGTCGAAGTCGGTGAAATTGGAGATGTGGGGCAGGCGGATGACGGCGATGGCCGCCTCGCCCGAGGCAGACGGGGTGAAGGCGCGGGTCTGTTCGATGACCACCGCGTCCTCGGCCTCGATGCGGAAATGCCGGAACCAGGGGAGCACCCCGAACACCGGCCGGCCGGTCTGCGCCTCGATCCACTCCACGCCGCTGGTGAACAGGCCGAGGTCGCCGCGGAAGCGGTTGATGATGAAGCCGCGGATGCGCTCCCGCTGTTCCTCGGGCACACAGGCCAGGGTGCCGACGATCTGGGCGAACACGCCGCCGCGGTCGATGTCGGCCACGAGGAGGACCGGCGCGTCGGCGTGGGCGGCCATGCGCAGGTTGACGATGTCGCCGGCCATGAGGTTGACCTCGGCGCAGGAGCCGGCCCCTTCCATGACGACCAGGTCGCAGGTCCGGCGCAGCCGCGCCAGGGCGGCGCAACTCTGGGCGAAGAGTTCGTCCTTGCGCGCGTAGTAGGCGCGGCCCGAGGCCTCCAGCCAGGCC
>CAZMNU010000184.1:0-3305 GCA_964567725.1 uncultured Desulfobulbus sp.
GGCGAGGCTCCCTTGCCCCTTGCGCGCACCGCCTTTCCCGGCTATGGTGCGGCCTTTTTTCCGCGGCAGCCCCTGCCGCTCCTCTCTGCCCTCCGTCTCCCTGTTTCCGCGAGCTTCCATGATCCATCTGACCGACATCACCAAGCAGCACGGCGCCCGGGTGCTGTTCCGCAACGCCTCCATGCAGATTCTCCCTGCCACCCGCACCGGCCTGGTCGGTCCCAACGGCGCCGGCAAGACGACCGTTTTCCGCCTGATCACCGGCCAGGAGGAGCCGGACAAGGGCGAGATCTCCTGCGCCAAACGCACGGTCATCGGCTATTTTTCCCAGGAGGTGGGTGAGATGTCCGGCCGATCGGCCCTGGCCGAGGTCATGGCCGCCGCCGGCGAGGTCACCGCCCTGGGCGAGCAGATCCGCGAGATGGAGGCTGCCATGGCCACGCCCATGGCGGACGACGAACTCGCGGCCTTGCTCGAACGCTACGGCAACGCCACCGAGGAGTTCGAGCACCGGGGCGGCTACGACCTGGAGAACCGGGCCCAGGCGGTGCTGACCGGGTTGGGCATCGGCAGCGACCGCTGGGACTTCCCGGTGGAGTCGTTCAGCGGCGGCTGGAAGATGCGCATCGCCCTGGCCGGCATCCTCACCGTCAACCCGGACGTCCTGCTGCTGGACGAGCCGACCAACCACCTGGACGTGGAATCCATCGTCTGGCTGGAGGAGTGGCTGGTGAGCGAGTTCAAGGGCGCGCTGCTCATGACCTGCCATGACCGCGAGTTCATGAACCGGGTGGTCGGGCGGATTGTCGAGGTGGCCAACCAGAACGTGACCACCTACAGCGGCAACTACGATTTTTACCTGCGCGAGCGGGAAATCCGGAGGGAACAGCTGCTGGCCAGCTACCGGCGCCAGCAGGAGATGCTGGCCAAGGAGGAGGACTTTATCGCCCGCTTCGGGGCGCGGGTTTCCCATGCCGCCCAGGTGCAGTCGCGCATCAAGAAGCTGGAGAAGATCGAGCGGATCGAGCTGCCGCCGGAGCAGCGGGTGATGCGGTTCGAGTTTACCGAGCCGCCCCGCAGCGGCGACGACGTCGCTCGCCTGGACGACCTCGGCAAGGTCTGGCTGCAGCCCGACGGCACCACCCGGCAGGTGTTCAGCGGACTGGCCGGCATGATCCGGCGACGGGAAAAAATCGCCCTCACCGGCCGCAACGGGGCCGGCAAGTCCACCCTGCTCAAGGTGCTGGCCGGCCAGACCGAGCCGAGCACCGGCTCGGTGACCATCGGCGCCAACGTCCAGGCCGGCTATTTCAGCCAGCATTCCATGGACCTGCTCGACGGCGAGATGACGGTGGCCGCAACCGTGCAGGCGGCCATGCCCCAGGTTAACGTCGGCGTGGTCCGCAACCTCTGCGCCGCCTTCCTCTTCCAGGGCGACGATGTCGACAAGAAGGTGAAAATCCTCAGCGGCGGCGAAAAAAGCCGGGTGGTGCTGGCCATGCTGCTGGCCAGGCCGCTCAATTTCCTTATCCTCGACGAGCCCACCAACCACCTGGACATCCAGTCGCGCGAGGTGCTGCTCGACGCCCTGCAGCAGTTCACCGGCACCCTGATCATGGTCAGCCACGACCGCTATTTCCTGCGCAGCCTGGTGAACCGGGTGTTCGAGATCGACCATGGCCAAATGCATATTTTCGAGGGTGACTACGACTACTATCTGGAACAGGTTGCCCCGGTGGACGTTCCGAGCTAGGAACAAGGGACAGCGGGGCAGGGGAACGAAGACCTGTGCCCGCGGGTACCGGGAACCGGGCGGCCTTGGCTGCCCTTCACCTGAAAGGCAGTATCACCACACGGGGCACCATGAAGAAAGGCAGACCACCGGTCGCGGCGGCAGCACAGAAAAAGGCGAAAAAGGACACCTTCACGGTGGAGCGGGAGGACACCCTGCTCGCCTTCCTGCTGGCCCGGCTGCCGTCCAGGGGGCGCACCACCCTGAAGGCGGTCCTGCGCGACCGGCAGGTGTTCGTCGACGACCGGCCGGTGAGCCAGTTCGACCATGCGCTCGTCCCGGGTTCGCTGGTCACGGTCCAGTGGGACCGGGAATCCACCCGCAAACCGCCAACCCGGTCACGGCTGAACATTGTCTTTGAAGATGCGGACCTGATCGTCATCGACAAGCCCTCGGGCCTGCTGACCGTTGCCACGGACCTGGAAAAGCGCAGAACCGCGTATTCGCAGCTCAGTGATCACGTCAAGCTCGAGGACCCGGACAACAAGATCTTTGTCGTCCACCGGCTCGACCGGGAGACCTCCGGCCTGCTCCTGTTCGCCAAAAACAGCACGGTCAAGCAGCAGATCCAGGAAACCTGGGAGACCACGGTCAGCCAGCGGACCTACGTCGGGGTGGTGGAAGGGGTGGTGGAACCGGCAGAGGGGCAGGTCGTCTCGTACCTGGCCGAAACCACGGCGTTCCGGGTCTACTCCACCCCCCATGTCCAGGGGGGCAAAAAGGCCGTCACCAACTACCGCAAAATTGGCGGGAACGACCGGTTCAGCCTGCTGCTGATCAATCTCGAAACCGGCCGGAAACACCAGATCCGGGTGCACATGCAGGATCTGGGGCATCCGATCGTGGGGGACAAGAAATACGGATCGACCTGCAACCCCATCCGCCGCATCGCCCTGCACGCCCAGGTCCTCGCCTTCACCCATCCGCGCACCGGTCTGCCCTGTCGCTTCGAGACCCGCATCCCGGAAAAATTCCTGCAGATCACCGCGCCCGGGGGAGGGGGGTGAGGTGGGCGCCGGGCCGGCCCGGCCATCGCCGGATCCGGCGGCGCGCCGTTCGTGCAGGGAAACATTTCGACGAAAATTTCAGCTGTTGACACGCCCATGGCCGGTCTGTATACACTAGGACTGTAGCGGGCGGCGGGCGATGACCAAGCGCGTTCTCCGCCCAGGGCGACCATCATCCTGACAAGGAGGGGAGCATGAACAGCAAAGATCTGAAGAAACTGCTCGCCGGACTCGGCGTTGCCGGCCTGATCAGCGCCGGCGGCGTCAGCGTGCCCGGCGCGCACGCCGCGGGCAGCGGCTGAGGCGGGACCACACCTGGCGCCGGGAGCGCCAGCGAGGTGCAGAAGCCTGCCGCGGGCAGCGGCTGAGGCGGCAGCACAGGCGGTGCCGTGAGCACCGAGGAATGCAAGGAAAAGGATCCAGCCACCGGCAAATGCAAGGATGAACCCAAGCCCGATCCTGAGCCGGCCAAGAAACCGGCCAAGAGCGGCTGAGGCGGTTGACCC
>CAZMNU010000185.1:0-3278 GCA_964567725.1 uncultured Desulfobulbus sp.
TGCCGGCCGCCCTGGGGGCTTCGGTCATGCTGGTCATCGCCCTCTTGGTCAACAATATTCCGAAAACACGCAGATACCCCGAGTTCTGGTTCTAACCGGGACGGCTTGACCAAAAAATTACCAAGCGGGCAAATAGATCGAAACCCTTGTCTCCCAATGGTTTCTGCCTGTTCGCCGCTTGTCGCGCATAAATACTCCTTGACCGGCGCCATTGGTTCACTTATAAAGGTTGCAGTAACCGGGTTTTTTTATTTCCGGCCCCGGCAGGAATTCCAAAAAAAGAGAAGAGGAGGAACTATGAACAAGGCAGTGTTGGCAACCGCATTCGGTCTCGTGTTGAGCGTGAGCGCCATGACCACCCTGGCCACGGCCGGCAGTGTCGGTCACGGTGATTTCGGCGTGTACAAGGGCGGCCAGCTGGCGGACAAACTGTCCGGCCAGAATCCCATCGATGAAGGCGCCCTGCTCGTCTGTGACGGCAAATGCATGATCAAGTCCGAGGGCGTGTCCCTGGTCGCCGCCGACCAGGCCAAGCTGGCCATCCGCAACGAGGCCAAGACCTTCAACCTGTTCCTCCGTGAAGGCAACGTCAACTACACCATCACCAGCGATGCCCGCCAGGTCGCCTTCCACACCCCGCAGGGCACCTACACCACTGCCGAGGTGATCTTCAACGCCGCCGCCAACCCGGTGGTGCGCGGGTACGCCCGGGTGAACGCCGACGGCGCCACCGAGATCGGCGTCGAGGAAGGTCGGCTGGTGTTCGCCACTGCCGATGGCATGAAGACCGTGGATGCCAACCAGAAGATCGTACTCGCCGTAAGCGAGGTTCCTGCCCCGGCAGGCGGCGGTGAGGCAGCGGCTGGTGGCGCAGGATTCTGGTCGAATCCCGCCAACCGGACCGTTGTCTTTGGTGGTGTTCTTGCCGCCGGTATCACCACCTTTGTCATCGCCGACAACGACGATGACGACGATGACAACCAGGTGACCCCGCCGGCCCCGGTCGAGCCCGAGCCCATGGCCCCGGTCAAGAAGCCGGTGAAGAAGGAGGATTCCTCCAGGCCCGCACCGCCGCCCATCGCCAGCCCGAACGTTTGATCGACAGCCCGCAGTTGTCCCGCAGGATTACCGGCCCTCAGCCGGTAATCCTGCTTTTTTGTCTCATCCCCACACGTTTTTCACCCCGATGAAGCCCATGCGCCGACCCATTTTCGCCCGCTGTCTGCTGCCGTTTTTTCTCGTACTCTGCGTCGTGTTCTGTGCCGGCTGCGCCAAGGAGCAGTTCGCTCCGACCACCGACCTGGACAATTTTCAGAAGCTGCAGCAGCAGAAGGAGCAGGCCGAAGTCAAGCCCGAGGTCCAGGCGGTCACGCCGGCGGCGATGGTTGCCGACAACCCGGCCGACTACCTGCTCGGCGCCGGTGACCTGATCACGGTCACGGTGTTCGAGAGCGCCAACCTGAACGCCGAGGTGCGGGTCTCCTCGCGCGGCTTCGTCAGCCTGCCGCTGCTCGACAACGTCGAGGTGGCCGGGCTCACCGCGGCCGAGGCGGAAGAGCGGATCGAGCGCCTGTACGCGGCCCGCTACCTGCACGACCCGCACGTCACCGTGTACATCAAGGAGCATGTGAGCAAGCAGATCACCCTGGTCGGCTCGCTGGTCAAGCCCGGCACCTACGACTACGTCTCCCGCCGCCGGTTGCTCGACGTGATCGCCATTGCCCAGGGGCTCGGCGAAAATGCCGGCTCCACCGCCTATGTCAGCCGCACCGACGCCAGGACCAACCAGCCCGTTTCCTTCATGGTCGACCTGGACGAACTCATCAAGCGGGGCAACCTGGCCCAGAACATGATCATCGAGGGCGGCGACGTGGTCTTCGTACCCGAGGCCGGCCAGCTGTTCATCGACGGCGCGGTGCGCAAGCCGGGCACCTACCCGATCAGCTCGAAGATGACCGTGGCCGAGGGCGTGGCCCTGGCCGGCGGACTCGCCTCCTATGCGGACACGGACAGCATCAAGCTGATCCGCTACATGGGCAAGGGCAAGCAGCGCGAGATCCTCAAGCTCAGCTACAGTGACCTGCAGGGCGGCCTGGGCGACAACCTCGTGCTCCAGGACCAGGACATCATCTTCGCCGAGTCCAGTTCGTCGGGCATCCTCACCTCGGGATCGGGTTTCTCGCTCGGTTTCCTGGGCACGGGGGTCAACTACCGCAACCCGACCAACTGATTTGCCCTGCCGCGAACACACCCCGTTGTCCGTCGCCCACCGATGATCGACGCAAGCAACCGACTGTATCCGCCGCGGCTCGCCGTGCTGTTCGTGCTGGCCACGGTGCCCCTGCTGTTCGGGGCCGTGCACCCGATCGTGCAGAGCGTCTACGTCTGCCTCGTCCTCGTCGGGTTGGGCGGCTGGCTGCTGTTGCGCCGGGCTGAATCAACGTCGATCGCCTGGCGCTGGCTCCTGCCGGTGGTGATCCTCCTTGCCTGGACCGCGCTGCAGTCGCTGCCATTGCCCGTCCTGCTGGTGGACCTGCTGTCGCCGGCCCGGGCGGAACGGATGCGCCAGGTGGCCCAGTTGGCCGGTGAGGCGCACGGCCTGATCGCGCTCAGCGACCAGGGCGCGGCGAGCCTGCACCAGGTGATCCTGTACCTGGCCCTGCTCGTCTACTTTCTCGCCCTGCGCACCCTGCTCGACGAGCACCCGACCTTGCTCACCGTGGTCGCCGGGGTGATCGCCCTGGTGGGGGCCGGCGAGGCCCTGTACGGGCTGTTCCAGTTTCTCCGGCCGCAGCTGGGTGTGCTCTGGCTGCCCATTTCCGGCAGGGCGGCGCACGGCACGATCATCTACAAGAACCAGTACGCGGCCCTGCTCAACCTGTGCTGGCCGGTGGCCTGCGCCATGGCGGTGGCCGCCCTGAGCCGGATTTTTGCAGTGGACACCCGACGCTCGTCCCGCCGGTTCGGCCAGATGCTGCGCAACCTGAACCGCGAGAACCGGCTGGCCGGGCTCTACCTGCTGGCCGTGGGCATGATGCTCCTGGCCGTCCTCTTTTCGCTGTCGCGCGGCGGTATCATCGCCATGCTGGTGGTGCTGTTCACCCTGGATCTGACCCTGCCGCTCTCGCGCCGCACCAAGCTGGTGGTGGCAGGCATCCTGCTTGCCTTTCTGGGCGGCTACGGCCTGCTGCTCGGGTTGGATACGGTCGTCAACCGGTTCAATGCCATCGACCAGTCGGGCCTGAACCGGTTGAACATCTACCTGGCCAGCCTGCCGA
>CAZMNU010000186.1:0-3247 GCA_964567725.1 uncultured Desulfobulbus sp.
GCGGATGGGCATGGCGAATCCGCCGCAGACCACGTCGCCGAGCACGTCGTAGAAGGCATAATCCAGCCCTTCACTGGGGGCATAGGCGCCCAACTGCTCGAGCATGTTGATGGAGGTGATGATGCCCCGGCCGGCACAGCCGACGCCCGGTTCCGGGCCGCCGGACTCGACGCACCAGGTGCCGCCGTAGCCCTGCTTGCGCAGATCATCGAGTTCCACGTCCTCGCCCTCCTCGCGCAGGGTGTCGAGGACCGATTTCTGGGCGAGTCCGCCCAGGAGCAGGCGGGTGGAGTCCGCCTTGGGGTCGCAGCCGACGACCATGACTTTTTTGCCCATTTCAACCAGGCCCGCGACCGTGTTCTGGGTGGTGGTGGATTTGCCGATGCCGCCTTTGCCGTAGATAGCTACCTTTCTCATGGTTCCTCTCCTTCAGGATCGTTCTGCCGAGGCAGTGTGTGTTGGCCTGTGCCGGCGCCACAGTGCGGCCGCCGGCCCGGACCGGGCGGCGCGTGCTGTCTGTGTGCCTCGCCCGGTGTTGCCCTGGTATCGCAAGGGCTGTGCCAGCCGCCGGCAAGGAAAATTTTCCCGTTCCATTACAGGTGGTTAATTCCTCATCAGGCCCTTTTGGGCCCTGTGTGCGGGCAGGACCGCCGATCTTCCAAATTGTCGAACCCCGAACAATTGCGGTCCGCATCGGCAAAAATGTCACCCCGGCCTGCCCAAGGCAAACAACCGGGGGGTGTCGCGGCCGTGGCCCGCCCCGGAGCCCGAAAAACCATCATTTCTGTCACGCTGCGCGCCCTGGATTTTCATTTTTGCAAGACTTGCGCGCAGTGGGCCAGAGTGATCCGGGAGACCGGCAGGATCGGAAAAACGCTGTCTAAGCGGGTGATTGCCCGGAAACCGACGGTTCATTCAGGTCCATCGGAACAGGTCTGGAGCGGTTCTTGCTTCTTCAGGGCGAGACCTGTCCCGGTCGCCTGCAGGCCGGAGGGACTCCAGTGGAGGGCACTGCCCATGGTAACGGAAGGAACATCCCACACGCCGGCCACCTCGCCACTCGAGGTGCAGGCGCTCTACAAGATCGTCAACCTGATCGGTGCGGCCGTACACCTGGACACCACCCTGGCCTCCATCCTCAAGGTGCTGCACGACACCCTGCGCATGGAGCGGGCGACCCTGGCCCTGGTGGACGAATCGGGCCGCCACTTGGTCATCCGCGCCTCCTACGGTCTGAGTGTGGAGGAGGAACAGCGCGGCGTCTACGGCCTGGACGAGGGCATCTACGGCCAGGTGTTTTCCACCGGCTCGCCCTGCATTGTCCCCGACGTGCATACGGAGCCCCTGTTTCTCAACCGCACCGGCGCCCGGCCGCGCATCGCCAAAAGCACCATTTCCTTCATCGGCGTGCCGGTGGTACTGGCCGGCACCACGGTGGGCGCGCTCAGCGTGGACCGGCTGTTCGGCGTGGAGGTCTCTTTCGAGGAGGACGTCCGCTTCCTCACCGTGCTGGCCGCGCTCATCGCCCAGTTCCTCAGCCTGCACCGTGCCATCCGCCGGGACCGGGAACAACTCGTGCAGGAGAACCTGAGCCTCAAGGAGAAGCTGCACGGCCGCTACCACCATCACCAGATCATCGGTCAGTCCAAGGCCATGCAGGAGGTCTACTGGAACATCGAACGGGTCGCGCCGTCGGCGGCCACGGTGCTGCTGCTGGGCGAGTCGGGCACCGGCAAGGAACTGGTCGCCCGGGCCGTGCACGATGCCAGTTCGCGGCGTGACCAACCGTTCATCAAGGTGAACTGCGCCGCCCTGCCGGAAAACCTGCTGGAGAGCGAGCTGTTCGGTCACGAGAAAGGGGCCTTCACCGGTGCGGTGGTGGCCCGGGTGGGCCGCTTCGAACAGGCGGACAGCGGTACCATTTTCCTCGACGAGATCGGCGAGTTGCCCCTGCCCCTGCAGGCCAAGCTGCTGCGCGTCCTCCAGGAGCGGCAGTTCGAGCGGCTGGGCGGCTCGCGCACCTGCAGCGTGGACGTGCGCATCATCGCCGCCACCAACGTCAACCTGGAGCAGGCGGTGGCGCGTGGGCTGTTCCGCAACGACCTGTATTTCCGCCTGAACGTGGTGCCGCTCCACCTGCCGCCGCTACGCCGGCGGCGCGACGACATTCCGCTCCTGCTCGACCACTTCCTCCGCGCGAGCAACAAGCGCAACGAGAAGTCACTGCGCATGTCCCGGGAATTTTTGGATTTTCTTTCCGACTACGACTGGCCGGGGAATGTCCGCGAACTGCAGAACCTGGTGGAGCGGCTGGTCATCCTGGCCGCGGGCGAGGTCCTGCGCGTGGACGACCTGCCCGAGTACATCCTCCACCCGGAAACACACGATACCCCGCCGGCGATCCGACCGGCCCTGGCCGCACAGGCCGAGGCCAATCCGGACGGAGCGGCGCGGGCGCCGGCCAGGAAATTTCTGCGCGACATGGAGCGGGAACAGGTCGAATCGGCGTTGGTGCGCCACGGCTGGGTACAGTCACGCGCGGCCCGCGAACTCGGCCTGACCCAGCGGCAGATGGGCTACCGGATCAAGAAGTACGGGCTCAGGCTGCCCGGAGAGGAGAGCGGGGGTTCGGTTTGAGCGGCGGATCTCAGCCGCTGCCGGGGCTCTCCGGCGGGTGAAGCGGCCGGCCGAGCAGCTGGGCAATGCGGCCGGCCGCCGCGACCAGGGCCGGCACATCGAGACCGGTGGCCACCCGCATGGAAGCAAACAGCCTGGTCGCCTCTTCCGTGGCCACGTTGCCCCCTGCCCCGGGAACAAACGGGCAGCCGCCCAGGCCGTTCAGGGCCACGTCGAACAGGCGCACCCCGGCCCGGTAGCCGGCAAGGAGATTGGCCCGTGTCCGCTGCCGCGACCCGTGCAGGTGCAGGGAGAGCGGCACCGCGACCACGGCCTGGCGCACCCGCCCGACCAGGCGGGCCACCTCGTCCGGTCCGGCCACGCCCGCGGTGTCCGCCAGGTTGATCTCCGCAGCGCCGGCCGCGACCAACTCTTCGGCCGCGGCCACCACCCGCGTCCATTCCACCGGTTCGCAGTCGCCGCCAAAGGCGCACTGCAGCCCGGCCCGGACCACCATGCCCTGCCCCCTCGCCCGACCCACCAGCCCGACTACCAGCGAGAGCGCCTCGCTGGCCCCGCAGCCCGCATTGAGGCGGCTGTGGCTGTCGGCGAGCGACACCGACAGGCTTAA
>CAZMNU010000187.1:0-3140 GCA_964567725.1 uncultured Desulfobulbus sp.
AGCAGAATGAACAGCAGCATCTCCACCAGGGCGAACAGGCCGAGCCGGTCATAGGTCACGGCCCAGGGGTAGAGATAGATGGCCTCCACGTCAAAGACCACGAACAGGATGGCGATCAGGTAGAACTTCACCGAGAAGCGCATGCGCGGCGACTCGGTGGGCTCGTTGCCCGACTCGTAGGCGACCAGCTTCTCCCGGTACGGCCGGCTCAGGCGGAAGAACCGGCCGATGTACAGGGTAAGTACGCCGAAGAGTACGCCGAAGATCAAGAGCAGCAGGATGCCGAGATACTCTTGGGGCACGGTTTCAGCCATGGCGATCCCTCCCGTCAGCGCCGGTTGGACAACAGCTGTTCGGCAAAGGCCTGGCGGGTGGTCTGCGATGCCTCGGCCGGGGTGGAGAAACTCAGGCAGCCGGTGGTACACTTGCTCACGCAGGCCGGTTCAAGACCCTGGTCGATGCGGTCCATGCACAGGTCGCACTTGCCCACCTTGCCGGTCTCCGGGTTCCACTGGGGCACGGACCAGGGGCAGGCGGTGATGCAGGCCTTGCAGCCGACGCAGTCCTTTTCGAACACATAGACGATGCCGTCCTGGTCGCGCCGCCGCATCGCGCCGGTGGGACAGGCGTCGATGCACCAGGCCTTCTCGCAGTGGAAGCAGCCCAGGTAGACGAAGTCGATGCCCGGCACCGAGCCCGTGGCCGGCGAGGTCACCTCGAGGATGCGGCAGAAAAAGGCGCCGGTGCCGGGGTTGTTCTTTTCCTTGCAGTGCACTTCGCAGGCCCGGCAGCCGATGCAGTCGGCCACGTTCTGGGTGATGATGTACTTGCTCATGGCAATTCTCCTCGGCTATGCCGCCCGGCTGACGGTGACGAAACTTTCACAGAGATTGAGGCCGCCGCCGGCCCTGTCCCACTCCTTGAGCTTACCCTTCATGAAGATCTGATCGGCCAGCCCCTTGCCCACGGCACGCTTCTTCACCGGCACGTGGGTGCCGAAGCCATGCAGCATGAACACCGCCTCCGGGTGGATGAGGTCCGTGACCCGGGCGCGGATGGTGCCCCTGGTGCCGTTGGCGGCCACCTCGACCCGGTCGCCGTCCTTGATGCCGAGCCGGCCGGCCGCGGTGGAGTGGATCCACAGGTCGTTCTCGCCGAGCAGCTCGCCCAGGATGGGGTTGTTGTGGTGCTGGCCGTGGGCCTGGTAGCCACAGCGGCCGTACAACAGGCGGAAACTGCCCTCCGGCGGACGCTCCGGGCTGACGTAGGCGGGCAGCGAAGTGATGCCCGCGGCCTCCCACCTGGCGTTGACCAGCTCGATCTTGCCCGAATCGGTGCCGAACTTGAGGTCACCTCGGTCGTACCAGATGGCCTCGTCACTCAGCTTGACAAACCCCTTGGCGTCGAAGTCGGCCACGGCCACACCGGTATCCTGCAGCTGGTATTCCCAGATTTCTTCGATCGATTTGTAGGGGAAATATTCGCCCTTGCCCAGCCGCCGGGCCAGTTCGGAGTAGATCTCCCAGCCGGCGCGGGTGTTGTTGAGCGGTTCGACGCACTGCTGGCGGCGGCCGAAGCCCGGCTTGAGCCCCTTCTCGGTGCGCAGGATGCTGGCCCGCTCGATGAAGGTGGACTCGGGCAGGATGACGTCCGCGTACCAGGCGGACTCGCTGAAGTTGACGTCCACGGCCACGATCAGGTCGAGCTTGTCGAAGATGCGGCGCTGCGCCTCCGGGTCCGGCAGGGCGATCATCGGGTTGTGGCGATGGATGAAGTAGGCCTTGACCGGGTACGGCTCGCCGCTCTCAATGGCATCGTAGGCGGTCTGCAGCATGCCGGCGCCGGTGTCCCAGAGGGGATAGCGGCTGCCGCAGCCGTCGGCCCGCTCGTCGGTGACCGGCGGCATATCGGCGCCGAGGCTGCGCAACCCTTTGCGGCCGGCGTCCTTGCACCCCTTGGGGTAGAACAGGCCGCCGGGCTGTTCGATGCTGCCCATGAGCGCGTTGAGGATGTGGATCATGCGCGAGGCGTAGAACGAATCGCGGTAGCGGGCGAGCATCCAGCCCGGGTGGATGATCACCCGCGGCCGGTCCTCGTTCAGTTCCCGGCAGAAGGTTTCGATCTCGGCCGCCGGGATGCCGGTCTCTCCCTCGGCCCAGGCGGGCGTGTACGGGGCGAGGAAGGCGGTGAACTCGTCCATGCCGTTGATGTAGCGGTCGGCGAACTCCCGGTCGTAGTAGCCGTTGTTGACCACACAGTTGGCGATGCCGAGCAGCAGGGCGTAGTCCGTGCCGGGCCGGTTCTGCCAGTAGCGGCTTGCCTTGGCGGCGGTGACCGAGGCGCGCGGGTCGACGTAGGTCACCCGGGCGCCGTTCTTGATGCCCTTGAGGAAGCTCTTCACCTCCTTGACGCGCAGGGACTCGGTCAGGTTGCGGCCGAACAGGACGATGTGGCGGGCGTTCTCGTAGTCGTAGGCAAAGTCCTTGCGGCCCAGGCCGTACACCGACAGGGCGGCGTGGTGGACGTTGCGGCCGCAGGTGCAGTCGTGGTTGATGTAGTTGGGCGAACCCAGCGCCTTGACAAAGGCCTTGCGCAGGTCGTTGAACGGGCCGCCGCGGTCGCTGAGCATGATCGACCGGCCGCCGTGCTCGGCGATGATCGCGCTCAGTTTTTTGGTGATGAAGTCAAAGGCCTCGTCCCAGGAGACCTCGCGCCATTCGCCGGCGCCGCGGTCGCCCACGCGCAGCATGGGGTTCATGGGCCGCTGCTTGTCCAGCCGCTGGGAAAAGGCGGCACTGCCCTTGGCGCAGAGGCTCGTGCCCATGCCGCCGTCGTTGCTGTTGCCCTCGATCCACACGGGCTGGCCGTCCTCGACCTGCACGGCCACCGGACAGCGCACACTGCACATGCCGCAAATGCTGTATTTCGTCTCCTTCATTCCTCTCCCCTGGTTTGCTCGTTGGCACTCCCGCGCCGGGCCGGGCCCCTGCCCGTCGACGCCTCGTTAACTCGTCCGGTCGTGCGCGCAGGTCGGTCGGCACCCCTTTCCGGAGGAACCATCCGGCAGGAGGCGTCTCCGATTCCTGCACAACGACTCTATGGAAAAATTTTTCCGCCCGGTCTGCAAGACAATTCGGCCA
>CAZMNU010000188.1:0-3137 GCA_964567725.1 uncultured Desulfobulbus sp.
CCCCGGCCGGAACGGGCCAGTTCCAGGCACTGCTCCCAGGTAAAGGTGCCGAGATGAGGCGAATTGGTGAGCAGCAGGCCGTAGCCGGCCACGGCGGCGGCAAAACGGAAGTCCACGCTGTTCCGTCCGCTTTCACTGTCGACCACCGGCAGGCTCATCCCGGTGGAGGCAGCCGCGCCCTGGGGCTTGTAGCGCAGCTTGACGGTCAGCAGCTCGGTCGAGCCATCGGCCGGTTCCGCTGCCGGTCGCCCATACCTGAGCGGGTCCAACCGGGGCACAGCGGCATGGCCGGCCGGGATCAGCTCGTACAGGGCGCTCACCCGGTGACCGACGCCGACCTCGCCTGCATCCTTGGTATCATCAGCAAAATCCTCGTCCGCCAGGACCCGGTTTTCGTAACCAATCAGCCGGTAGGCCCCCACCCGGGCCGGGTTGAACTCGACCTGGATCTTGACGTCATTGGCCAGGGTGAACAGGGTGCCGCTCATCTCACGGACCAGTACCCTGTTCGCTTCCAGCAGGCTGTCGATGTAGGCGTAGTTGCCGTTGCCCTTGTCGGCCAGCAGTTCCATGGTATCATCGCGGTAATTGCCTTGGCCGAAGCCGAGCACACTCAGGTAGACGCCGTGTCGCCGTTCCTGTTCGATCAGCTGCTGCAACTCGTCCCGGCTGGTCACGCCGACGTTGAAATCCCCGTCCGAGGCAAGGATGACCCGGTTGTTGGCCCCGGGCAGGAAACTCTGCCGGGCCAGTTCGTAGGCGGTGCGGATGCCGCTGGAGCCATGGGTCGAACCGCCCGCCTGCAGGCTGTCGATGGCGGCGAGGATACGCTCCTGTTGGTTGCCGGCGGTGGGCGGCAGCACCACCCGGTCCGTGCCGGCATAGACCACCAGGGCCACCCGGTCGCGTGCGCCCAGCTGCCGCACCAGGAGCGCCAGGGCCTGCTGCAGGAGCGGCAGCTTGTTCGCGTCCCGCATCGAGCCGCTGACATCGACGAGAAAGACCAGGTTCGCCGGCGGCAGCTCTTCCCGGGCGAGATCGCGGGCCGCCAGGCCGATGCGCACCAGCCGGTAGTCGCGGTGGAAAGGGCTCGGCCCAACCTCGGCGCTCAGGGCGAGCGGTTCGCTGCCCTGCGGCCGGGGATAGTCATAGGCAAAGGCATTGACCATCTCCTCGATGCGCACCGCGCCCGCGGGCGGCAGGCTGCCGTTCTGGACAAAGCGGCGGACATTGGCGTAGCCGGCGGTATCGACATCGATGCTGAAGGTGGACAGGGGATCGCCGGCCGCGTTGACGAACCCGGTTTCCTGCCGGGGGTCGTAGGATTCCCGGTTCCAGGGTGGTGGAGCGGCCGGGGACAGCAGGGCCGGACGGGCGGCCTGCAGGCTGGATTCGGCCAGGGGCGGCTGCGCCCCGGTCGTGGTTTTCCGGGTGGTGGGGCCGTCCATCACCGCCAGGGTCGCCCCGGCCACGGCCTGCTTCTCCAGCACCGGTGTGGGTGCGGCCGCAACCCTGGTCGATGCGGCATCCTGTGCCGTTGCCGACCGGGTTTCCTTTTTCCCGGTCTCGGTGACCGGCGGGGAACAACCGACCAACAGGGTGAGGGACAGCAGGGCAACCTTCACAATCCGTTTCATGACCATGCTCCTTGTCAGGGTTGAGGGAAAGGGCAACCGGGTCGGCATCGATCCGCTGCCCCTGTTATTCCCTTGGACGGCATGGGGTGCAGGATGTGTCGCCGGAACATGAAAAAAAATACAACCCGCGAAGGCTGCGCCCTCCCCCCGACCGGAGCCGGACCGGCCTCCCCCTGGCACCAGCAGGCGCTGGCGCACTGGGAGCTGATCAACCGGTTGGCCGGCCGCCGCTTTCCCGGGAGCGCGCTGGCCGAGGAGGCGGCCCTGTTCGTGCTGAACGGACTGGCCGCGGACGACTGGCGCCGGCTGCGGGCCTTCACCGGGGAGTCGAGCCTGGCCACCTACATCGCGGCCCTGAGCTTCAGGCTCCTGGAGGATTTCGCCCGCGCCCGCTTCGGTCGCAGCACACCGCCGCTGTGGGTCCGCCGGCTGGGCGGCGTCTGGCTGACCCTGTTTCGCCTGCTCTGCCTGGAGCGCTTTGCCCCGGACGAGGCGGTGGCCCTCGTGCACCAGCAGCAGGCCGGCGACCCCCGCCAGATCGAGCAGGCCGCCTATCAACTCCTGGGCGAGATTCCGTCCTGCGGCGAACACCGCGGCGACGAACCGGGGGGATGGGAAGAGGCGGACGTGCGGGCGGGGGAGGAGGCGGACTGCCCGGAGCAGGAACAGCGGTTGGCCGAGCGGGAACGGGACCAACTGTTCGCCACCCTGGGCCGGATCGTGTTCGACGAGGCGGCCGCGGAGGCCGGTTCGCGTCTGCTCGCCCGGCTCGTGGCGGCGAACATCGAGCTGGCGCCGCGGGAACGGTTGCTGCTCAAGCTCTGCTTTCGTGACGGGGTGGCGGTGACCGAGGCGGGCAGGATGCTCGGCTGGAACCGGTTCCAGGTGCACGGCCGCTTGCGGCGGCTGCTCGAACGGTTGCGGCGGGAGTTGGCCCGGGTTGGCCTGGAGGAGGAACTGCGGTTACTCTTGTGAACGCACCGACACGTCCTTCGGCCCGAACCGTCCAACAAGAGACACGGCAAACGCCCCTGCGGGCGGAGAACCATCATGGCGGAACAGAAAACATTCGACAAGACGAGGGCGGCCCGGCGGCGGCTGGCCCTGCTCGTACTGAGCGGTGATCAGCCCGCACCGGCCACCCCCTGCCCGGAACCGACGGAGCTGGCCGCGCTGGTCGAAGGGCGGCTGGAGCCTGCGCGGGTCGAGACCTGCCTGGCCCATCTGGCCGGCTGTGACCGCTGCTATACCCTGTGGCTGCAGTTGGACCGGCACAGGCAGGAACAGGCGGCCACCGGGCGGCGGGGGCGACTGCTTCGCCTGGTCGGCCGGCCGCGGGTGCTCACGGCGGCCGGATCGCTTCTGGCCGCGGCGGCCAGTGTCGCCCTGGTGCTCACCCTCACCCTGCAGGCGGATCGCACGACCCTGACCCGTCTGCCGGAACAATCCGTGGAGAAGCAGAGCCGGGCAACACCTGCAGCGGACTCGGCCGTGCTGGCC
>CAZMNU010000189.1:0-3109 GCA_964567725.1 uncultured Desulfobulbus sp.
GTCTCGTCCCAGAGAAAGTCGCGGATGGTCAAGAGGATGCTGTCGCGGGTCGCTTCCCGGCTCTCCCAGTCGCGGATGGCCTCGATGCGCGCCTTGACGGTCTGCAGGAGTGCCACCGCCACCGCCTTGATGCGCCTGATCTCGTCGGGCGAAAGATCCGGCTTCCGCAACAGGTCAAACAGGGCCAGGGATTCCTCGTCCAGGCCTTCGCGCACGGCGCGGCGGGTCTCGTCATCGAGCTGCAGCTCGAAGCGGAACAGCTCTTCGAAGGTCTTTTCGATGGTCACCCGGTCCTTCTCGCGGTTGTACTCGGCGACGATCGTCTCGTAGTGCTGCTGAAAATCGGTGCGCAAGGGATTTTGTCGCAGCAGCCGCTGCAGCCGCTGTTCGATGACGGTTTTCAGATTCTGCACGGTGGTGCGTTTGGCCGGACTGCGTTCGAATTCCCGGCGCAGCCGGTCGAAATCGATCCGGCTGATGTCGTACACCCCGGTGGGGTCATCGGGCATCGCCCCGTCCCGGGTTTCGATGGCCTCGTCCACCACCTCCTGCAATTCCCGGATGATCGCGGAAATATCCGCCTGTGCCCGGTCCTGCTGCAGGCTGTTGTAGATGATGTTGATGGCCCCGTAGTCATCGCGGTAGCTGTTGATACCCTCGATGTTGATGCAGGCCTTGAACTTCGCGAACACCGCCCGGCACAACACCTCGAACCGCTTTCTCGTCAGGTCGTTTTCGTTGGCCGCCTCCTTGGCCGCCAGGATGGCCGCATTTTTGACAAATCCGCTCCCCTGGACAATCGCCTCCAGGGTGGCGTTCCGCTCGGCCAGAAAAGTGCGGACAAACCCGATCGCCTCGTCGAGGTCGGCCAGCAGTTCCGCATCCGGCCGGGCCGGCTCGGTTTCACCGCCCTCCCCGTTGCGGCCGCCATCACCGGTGCCGGCAAAGGTGGCCAGGGCCTTGCGCAGGTTTTTCAGGATACCGCAGTAATCCACGATCATGCCGTTGTTCTTGCCCTCGTGCACCCGGTTCGCCCGGGCGATGGCCTGCATGAGCGTGTGCGCCTTGAGCGGCTTGTCCAGGTAGAGGGTGGCCAGACTCGGCACATCGAACCCGGTCAGCCACATGGCGCAGACAATGGCCACGCGCAACGGGTGCTCTTCGGCCTTGAACGCCTCGTCCAGGGGCAGGCGCTGTTTGCTGCGGTACTGCGGCAGCTGCCGCAGGGATTCGGGCAGGTCGATCCCTTCCTTGATCAGCTTTCGGTGCGGGATGATGTCCAGGTCCCATTGGGCGAACTTCCTCACCTCGTTCTGCTCCTCGCTGACCACCACCGCCATCTGCGTCCGGCGCATCCACTCGATCTGTCGCCGCCGGTACAGTTCGTCCTGCTCGTCCGTGGCCCGGGCCACCTCCGCCTCCAGTTCGCGGATTCGCTCGTCCCAGTAGAAGGTGATCAACCGGTGCATGCGCACGCAGGTGATCTTGTCGATGCAGACCAGCATGGCCTTGCCGGATTCCCAGGCCGTGGCGTAGTGGCGGACAAAATCGCGGGCCACCTGATCCAGCCGTTTGCCGGCGGTGAGGACGTGGTAATCGCGGCCGAGTTCCCGCTCCAGCCGCTGCTGCACATCCACCCCGCCCGCGGTGATGTCCTCTTCCAGGGCCGCCAGCCGCTCGGCGATCCGCTCGTTCAGATCCTGCACCGCCACGCCCAGCTTGTTGCCGCGCGCGTCGTAGTAGAGCGGCACCGTGGCCCTGTCCTCCACGGCCCGCTGGAAATCGTAGGTGGAGACATACTCGCCGAACACCCGCCGGGTGATCTCGTCGTCCTTGAACAGCGGCGTGCCGGTGAAGCCGATATAGCTCGCGTTCGGCAGGGCGCCCCGCATGTTGAGCGCCAGCGTCCCGTACTGGGTGCGGTGCGCCTCGTCGGTGATGACGATGATATCGTCCCGCCGGGAGTAGGCCTCACCTGCCGCCACGGTTTGGTTGAATTTCTGGATCAGGGAAAAGACGTGCGCCTTGTGCTGGGCCAGCAGTTCGGCCAGGTGCTCACCGCTCGCCGCCCGGCACGGGTCGCGGTCGTTGTCCACCACGCCGCAGCCGGCAAAGGTCTTGTAGATCTGCGTGTCCAGGTCGTCGCGGTCGGTCAGCACCAGGAAGGTGAAATTGCCGCCGAGCTTGCGGTGCACCTTGCGGGTGAACAGGACCATGGAATAGCTCTTGCCCGACCCTTGCGTGTGCCAGAACACGCCCAGCCGGCCGGCCCGGTTCTTCCGGTCGCGAACCGCGGCCACGGCCCGGTTGACGCCCAGAAACTGGTGGTTCCGCGCCAGGATCTTCTTCGGCTCGCCGGCGGATTCGTCGAACAGGATGAAGTTCTCCACCAGGTCGAGCAGGTTGGCCCGGTCGCACACGCCCTTGAGCAGGGTTTCCATGGCGACCACGCCCGGCTGTTCCTCGGCCAGCCGTTTCCACTCGTGGAAATGCTCGAACCGGCTGGAGACCGAGCCGATCCTGGCCTCCACACCATTGGCCAGCACCACCAGCCCGTTGTGGTGGAACAGGTGCGGGACCGTATCCTTGTAGTCGAGGAAGTTCTGCTCGTAGGCGGCGCGGATATCCTTGCTGACGTTCTTCAGCTCCATGAACAGGAGCGGCAGACCGTTGACAAAGCCGACGATGTCCGCCCGGCGGCGGTACAGATCACCGCGCACCCACAGCTCGCGCACGCAGAGGAAATCATTGTTCGCCGGCACATCGAAATCGAGTACCCGCAGCCGCTGGCGCACCCGCTCGCCCCGGGCGTTGCGGAAAGTGACCTGCACCCCGTCCCGGATCAGCCCGTCCTTGTCGCGGTTGGTGGCCACCATGGTCTGCGAGGCGGAAACCGTGATGACCTGGCGGACCGCATCGTCATAGGCCGCAGCCGGCAGGCCGGGGTTGAGGGCCTCGAGCTTGGCCCGCAAGACACGGGTCAGCACCACCTCGCGGTCCGACGCCCGGCCGAGCAAACTGTCCGGCCCGAAATCCTCGGTGTTGTAGGCGTACACCGACTGCCAGCCCAGTTCCCGCTCCAGGTACTCGGCGCTGGTCTGCTGGACGA
>CAZMNU010000190.1:0-3106 GCA_964567725.1 uncultured Desulfobulbus sp.
CCGGGCGGGCTGGGTGCGGCCCAGGGTGTAGCCGTTTTTCAGGAACAGGGTGCCGATCCAGATGCCGCAGGTCAGGCCGGCCAGGCCGAGCAGGGCGTTGCCGTCGCCGCCGGCCAGCCGCAGGGCCGCCCGCCAGGGACAGCCGAGAAAGACGAGCGCGCCGATCATGGCGAACATGCCGAGCACGAAACGGATGATGGGCGACGAGCCGGCCCGCGGCCGGAACTCGCCGGTCATCAGGGCCGCGCCCAGCGAGCCGAGCACGAAGCCGATGATCTCGGGCCGCAGGTACTGGACCACCTCGGCCCGGTGCAGGCCGAGCGCGCCGGCGATGTCGCGCTCGAAACAGGCCACGCAGATGCCCATGTTGGCCGGGTTGCCGAGTTTCTGCAGCAGTGCGGCAAGCACGCCGATGACTGCGCCCACCGCGATGATGCCCCACCTGGTGGCAAAGACGTTTTTTCCCTGCATGATCGATTACTCCCTGGGTTGTGAAGGTTCGTCGCCGAGCCTGCCGCTGATCGGGCAGGGCAGGTCGGCGGCCCGGTAGACGTGCAGTTGGCCGCACCAGGGGCAGGGGTGGGTCAATTCGACCTGCGCCTCCAGCACCCTGCGGCCGTCCGGCCCGGTCTGCACGCCCCGGTTGTTTATGATGCGGTACCGGTCGCTGGTACAGGTCCGGCCGGTGCGCGGACAGGTGAAAAGCAGGTGCATGACGGCTGAATCGACCTCCCCGCAATGGGTGGACAAGGGGCGCGTCCTTTGTGCCGATGGCGCACACGGGCTGCAACGTATCCCGACAGGAATCGATACGTCAAATAGGTAATCTCGATATTGAAGCGGTTTAAATCGCTGATTTCGATGGCGATGGCGCCTGCGCCAGGCAGGACGGCCACGATGTGGTTCGGGCAGGGCGGCCGGTCGGTCAGAGGACGGGAGCAAGAAGGCAAAGGGCGCGCCGGCAGGCGGGCGGGAAAAGCGGGGGGATTTTGGTTTCAGGCCGGGAACGAACCGGCGTCGCGGGTGGCGGCCGCCAGCAGGTGCTCGGCCAGGGCCGCGGCCGAGGGTGGCAGCTGCCGGTTCCTGCGGCGCAGCAGGTAGAAGGGTCGCTCGCCGGAAACGCCGACCAGGGGGATCTCGACCAGCGCGCCCGCGGCCAGGTCCGCGGCCACCGACCGTCGCGACAGCATGGACACGCCCACCCCGGCCTTGACCGCCTCGCGCACCGCCTCGTTGGCGCCGAACAGGGCGACCCGGTGCAGGTCGGTCTCGCGGCGGCCGGTCGCCTCGAGCAGGGCGCCGATCACCTTGCGCGTGCCCGAACCCGGTTCACGACCGACGTAGTCCTGGCCGCACAGGTCGTCGAGAGTCACCGGCCCGCGACCTGCAAGCGGGTGGTCGGGCCGGGCCACGAGCACCAGGGTGTCGGTGAACAGCTCGGTCCAGTCGAGCCCCCGCTCGTTCCACACCGCCCCCACCAGGCCGAGGTCGTATTCACTGGCCAGCACCTTGCGGGCGATCTCGTGCGAGCCGCTGATGCGCACCGAGACCGTGACCTCCGGGTGGGCAGCGCGGAAGGTGCCGACCAGCGTGGGCAGGATGTAGGTGGCCGGGATGGTGCTGGCGCCGATGGTCGTTTCGCCGCTCAGCCGGCCGCCGAACCGGGCCAGGGCCTCCAGGGTCTCCTGCTGCAGGCGGAGGATGCGGCTGGCGTAGTCGTAGAGCAGGCGACCCGCGGGCGTGGGTTCGGCCTCGCGGCCGAGGCGGTCCACCAGTTTCTGGCCGAGTTCCTCCTCCAGGTGGCGGATGTGGTCGCTCACCGTGGGCTGGGAGAGGAGCACGGCCCGGGCAGCGCGGGTAAAGCTTTTCAGTTCGACCACCTTGCAGAACACGTCGAGTTTGCGGATATCCATGGGCGTCGCGGGATCGGGGATGGTGGGCCGGGGTCGGCGGACAGGGCGGACTCTACTGGAAAGCGATGCACCGGTCGAGGGAAACGGGCCGGGTTGGCCTCTCAGGCCGGCACCTGGTCAAGCCGCAGCACCCATAGGTCGCCTGCGATGCGTTCGTCACCCTCCCGGCGCAGGCTGGTGGGCTCCACCGCGAGCACGGTCCAGCCGGCGGCCGCGGCCGTGGTCGAGAGATAGGTGCGGCTGTAGGCGTACCGACCGGTGGCGCGCAATTGGTAGTCGCCCCGGTCCAGGGTCTCGGTGGAGCAGCAGAACAGCGCCCCCGGCCGGGCCGCACCGGCCGCGGCGGCAAAGGTCTCGCGCAGGTCGCCGATGTAGATGAACACGTCGGTGGCGATGAACAGGTCGTAGCGCTCGGCCGTGGTGGACAGGTGGTGGGCGATGCTGTCCGTGTGCAGGGTGGCGTAGCAACCTTTGTCCCGGGCCAGGGCGAGCATGTTCACGGACAGGTCGACCCCGTCGAGCAGGCCCACCGCGCCGCAGAAGGGCAGGCCGCTCAGGCCCGTGCCGCAGCCCAGGTCGAGGCCGTGGGCGTAGTGGTCGAGGTGGCCCGGGCAGCGCTGCAGACAGGCGTGCAGCTGGGCCGGGTTGTCGTAGCCCAGGTCCGTGACCAGGGTCTGTTCGAAGCCCGCGGCGCAGGAATCGAACAGGCCGCGCACGTAGGATTCGGGCGCGTGTTCGTGGGGCGTGCCGGTGAGCGCGTCGAGCAGGTAGCGGGCCGCCTCGTCCCCGGGTTGGCGGGCGAGCAGGTGGTTGTACCAGCGGGCAGCCTCGTCGATTTCGCCGCGGGCATGGTGCAGGTGGGCCAGGGCCGCGGCCGCGGTCAGGTAGCTGTCGTCCAGTTCGAGCACGCGGCGGTAGCCGGTGATGGCCTGGCCACTGTCGCCGCTGTCCCGGTAGCAGCCGGCCAGGTTGAACAGGCAGTCGGTCTGCTCCGGGGCGAGTTCCAGTACCCGGCGGTAGGCAACGATGGCGGCCGCGGTGTCGCCGAGCCGCTTCTGGCAGAGCGCCAGGTAGAAAAGGGCGCTGGTGTCAGCCGGGGCGTGGAGTGCGCCAAGGACAAAGGCGTCCCGGGCCTCGGCAAAAGCGCCCAGGCCG
Organism: uncultured Desulfobulbus sp.; assembly: GCA_964567725.1. Lineage (GTDB taxonomy): Bacteria > Desulfobacterota > Desulfobulbia > Desulfobulbales > Desulfobulbaceae > Desulfobulbus. The sequence continues at coordinate 3,069 of CAZMNU010000190.1, forward strand.
AAACAGGCGAGGCCAAGGTTGTAATGCAGGATGGCCGC
>CAZMNU010000191.1:0-3087 GCA_964567725.1 uncultured Desulfobulbus sp.
GGCCGTCCTTCAACCCGGTCACGTTTCAGCCATGGCGGGTCATGCCGCTTTCGAGGCTGTACGTACGGTTATTCAACTGGCCATGGCCGGTGAACTTGACGCCACGGTCACAGCCCCCATCAACAAAGAGGCCATCCACCTGGCCGGCCCTGATCCAACCCCCTGAAATACTTGCCTGTCTAAAACTTAACATAATATATATTATGCGACATAAGGTTTGAGCCGAAATCCCCGGGGGGTGCCAAACTTCGGCCTGCCGGGCCTGTCGGCATCGACCCGCGAAATCGGCCGGATCCCGCGGAACCCTCCGGCACCACCGGCCAGGCCGAGTCGCCTTCCTTCCACCCATTCTTTCGACGAGTTGCCCATGAATCACGACATCTATCAGGAGCCCCTGGTGTCCCGCTATACCAGCCGGGAGATGCAGGAACTGTTTTCCGAGCGGTTCAAGTTCACCCACTGGCGGCGTTGCTGGGTGGCCCTGGCCGAGGCCCAGCACGAACTCGGCCTGGCCGCGGTCACCGCGGACATGGTCGCCGAACTCAAGGCGCATGTGGACGATATCGACTACGATCTCGCCCGGGCCAAGGAACGCGAGATCCGTCACGATGTCATGGCGCACGTGTTCGCCTACGGCCAGCAGTGCCCCCTGGCCGAGCCGATCATCCATCTGGGCGCCACCTCGCAGTTCGTGGTCTGCAACACCGACCTGCTCATCCAGAAGCGCGCGCTTGCCCTGGTCAAGCGGTCGCTGGTCAAGGTTATTGCCAATCTCGCTGATTTTGCACAGAATCACAAGGACCTGGCAACGCTCGGCTTCACCCACTACCAGCCGGCCCAGCCGACCACGGTGGGCAAGCGGGCCACCCTCTATCTCCAGGACCTGCTCATGGACCTGGACTACGTGGAGCAGCTGGAAGGCCAGATCAAGGCCCGTGGTGCCAAGGGCACGGTGGGCACCCAGGCCACCTTCATCGAGCTGTTCAACGGCGACCACGCCAGGGTGCGCGAGCTGGACCGGCGGGTGGCGGAAAAGATCGGCTTTGACCAGGTGTTCGCGGTCACCGGCCAGACCTATCCGCGCAAGCTTGACATGAAGATCGCCGAGACCCTGGCCGGCATCGCCGCCTCGGCGCACAAGTTCGCGGTGGACCTGCGGCTGTTGTCCAACCTGAAGGTGCAGGAGGAACCGTTCGAGAGCAAACAGGTGGGCAGCTCGGCCATGGCCTACAAGCGCAACCCCATGCGCAGCGAGCGGATGACCGGCCTGGCCCGCAAGCTCATGGGCCTGCCCGCCAATTTCGCGGCCACCGCGGCCAACCAGTGGTTCGAGCGCACCCTGGACGACTCGGCCATCCGCCGCATGGACCTGGCCCAGGCCTTCCTGCTCGGTGACGCGATCCTCAAGCTGTACATCAATATTACCGCGGATATGGTTGTCTACCCGAAGCAGATCGAAAAGCACCTGCTCGCCGAGCTGCCTTTCATGGCCACGGAGAAGATCCTCATGGCCTGCGTGGAGCGGGGCAAGAGCCGCCAGGAGATGCACGAGGTCATCCGCGAGCATTCCGTGGCCGCGGGGTTGGATGTGAAGAACCAGGGCGTGGACAACAACCTGCTGGCGCGATTGGCGAGCGATAGCCGGGTGCCCTTTGATCAGGACGAACTGCTCGGCCTGGTAAGCAATTTCCAGCAGTTCACCGGTCGCGCCGCCGAGCAGACCAGCGAGTTTCTTGACGAGGTCGTTCGTCCAGTTCTCCGCAAATACAGCGACCTGGGCGGAGATATTGACGCCAGCCTGCAGGTATGAGTTCCGTCCCGGCCCACGCGCAGGCAGGGGTACCCCCTCTGCCAACGAGCCTGGAGTTGTTCCTGCGCATCCGGCCGGAACGGATCAGCTGGCTGCGCTTCCTGCTCGAGGGGTACGACGGTCTGGCCGTGCTCACCACCCTGTCCGCCGCGGACGGGGTGGTGCGGTTGCGCCTGCTGGACTGCGGTTTTGTCGAGACCATGCGTCTCCTTGACTCCATTGCCGGCGAGTTGTGTAAAAAAAGTGAGGCTGCACTTTGAGTTTTTATTGTATCTTTTTGATATATGGTTATTATGAGTAAAAATCTGTACATTAAAACCTATGGCTGCCAGATGAACGAGCGGGATTCGGAGATCGCCGAACAGCTGCTGGCCCTGGAAGGCTACGGCCCCACGGACAATCCCGATGAGGCGGATGTGATCCTCATCAACACCTGCTCCATCCGCGAAAAGGCGGCGCAGAAGGTGTACAGCCTGCTCGGCCAGCTGCGCGAGGCCAAGGCCAAAAAGCCGTCCCTGCTCATCGGCGTGGCCGGCTGCGTGGCCCAGCAGGACGGCGCACAGATGGCCGGCCGCATGCCGCACGTGGACCTGATTGTCGGCACCCAGCAGATCCACCGCCTGCCCGAGATGCTCGATCGGTTGCTCCGCCGCGAGACCGGCCGGGAGATCGCCACCGACCTGGACGCCTCCTTCACCATCCCTGCCTTCCAGAAGCTGCTCCATACCGCGCCGCCCTCTCCTGCCGCGGACAGCTGCCGGCGGTTCGTCACCATCATGCAGGGGTGCAACAACTTCTGCAGCTACTGCGTGGTACCGGCCACCCGCGGTCGTGAGATCAGCCGGCCGGTGGCGGACATCCTCGAGGAGGTCGAAATTCTGGTCAGCCAGGGGATCCGCGAGATCACCCTGCTCGGCCAGAACGTCAACTCCTATGGCCACACCAACCCGGTGGCCGACACCCCGGTGGACTTTCCTGCCCTGCTGCGGCGGGTGGCGGCCACGCCGGGCCTGCGGCGACTGCGCTTCACCTCCTCCCACCCCAAGGACCTGTCGCCCGCACTGATCGCCTGTTTCGCCGACCTGGAGAACCTCTGCCCGCACTTCCACCTGCCGGTGCAGTCCGGGTCCAACGAGGTCCTCAGGCGCATGAACCGCCACTACACGGTTGCGGATTATCTCGACAAGGTGGCGGCCCTGCGGAGGGCGCGGCCGGGCATCGCTCTGGCCACGGATGTGATCGTCGGCTTCCCGGGCGAAACCGACGAGGATTTTCAG
>CAZMNU010000192.1:0-3017 GCA_964567725.1 uncultured Desulfobulbus sp.
CATTCAGAACGTTGGCGAATACTACAGCTCGCACTATCTCGATTCCACCTTCACCAGCGATGTCAAGGAGTTGGTGGCGCGGTGGAAGGGGCTTGGCAGCAACGCGACGCCGCGCAGGGTGCAGGGGCTGGCGGATCGATATTTCCGGGCCAAGGCCGCGGCGGTCGATATCCTTGCCCGGGACGACCGGTACGCGGCGGCAGCCATCGCCGGCTGGCACGGCCACCTGCTGCTGGCGCTTGGCTACGCGGGTCTTCAGCCGCTGGACCTGCCGGTGACCGCCGGCACCGGCCACGTGCCGGTGCTGGGCCGGTTGCACCGCTACAACAAACCCTGGCTGGTCATCTGTGCAGCACCGTTCTGTCTGCCCGATGGCAGCCTGCGTGACGGCATGGCCTCGGAAGACCCGCTCGAAGCCGAGCCCCTGCCGGAGCAGTTCGTTGCGGCCGAGGCCAATCGTTTCCCCGGTGACTGGGCCAGGGCGATCGGCCGCCTGGTCACCGAGGAGGAGGCCCCCCGCTGGATCATGCTGCTCGCGGGCAGCCAGATTCTCCTGTTCGACCGGCACACCTACAGCCAGGGCCGCTATCTCGCCTTTGACCTGGATGACGCCTTCGCCCGCCGGGAGCGGGGAACCTTCGACCACATCGCCGCCTTGCTGAGCGCCGAAACGCTCTGCCCCCAGGGGGAAACAGACGAGGTGCTGCACGACCGGCTCGAGGAGCAGAGCCACCGCTTTGCCCATGGTGTCACCGACAAGCTGCAGCTGGCCGTGCGCGCGGCCATCGAGGACCTGGTCAACGAGTGGGTGGAGGACCGCAAGCGGCGCAAGCTCTCCTACACCCGACGGGTGCTCAAGGACGAGATCATCCCCGGCGGAAGGATGGAGATCACCGCCGATGATCTGCGCCATGAGGCCCTGGTCTATGTGTACCGGCTCCTCTTCTGCTTCTACGCCGAGGCGCGGGGCGGCGAACTCGACATCCTGCCGATCACCGACGACATCTACCGCCTCGGCTACAGCCTGGAAGCACTGCGCGACCTGGAACAGGTGCCGCTCACGCCGGCAACGGAGGAGGGGGTCTATTTTCACAACCACCTGCGCACCCTGTTCGCCATCATCCACCAGGGATTCAATCCGACCCCCAGGGGTGGCGGCCAGGCCTTTCTCCATGGCGAAGCACTGCAGTCCACCTTTTCCGTGCAACCGCTCACGGCCACCCTGTTCGACCCCGCGTCGACGCCCCTGCTCGACCATGCCCGCCTCACCAACCTCTGCCTTCAGCGGGTCATCTGCCGCTTGTCTCTTTCCACCGACGACAGGAGCCGGTCCATCGGCCGGGTCAACTATGCCGAGCTGGGCATCAACCAGCTCGGTGCGGTCTACGAGGGCCTGCTTTCCTATCGGGGGATGTTCGCCGATGCCGACCTGATCCAGGTCAAACCGGCCGGCAAAGACCTGAGAGACAAGAAAACGCCTTCATGGTTTGTCCCCAGGGAGCGGGCCGAGGAATTCACCAGGGAGGAGGTGGAGCGCCTTGCCGACGGACGCCCACGCATCTATCCCCAGGGCAGTTTCATCCTCCACCTTTCGGGGATCGACCGGGAACAGTCCGCCTCCTACTACACGCCCGAGGTGCTCACCAAATGTTTGGTGGAAGAGGCGCTGCGTGAACTGCTCGAGGGGATCGGCCCGGAGGACGCGGACACCATTCTCGAGCTGAAAATCTGCGAACCGGCCATGGGCAGCGGCGCCTTTCTGAACGAGGCCACCGGCCAGCTGGCCAACCACTACCTGGAACGGAAACAGAAGCAGCTGGGCCAGGCCATCGAACCGGGCCGCTACCTGGACGAGTGGCGCCGGGTCAGGCACTACATCGCCACCCGCAACGTCTACGGCGTGGACCTCAACGAGACCGCGGTGGAACTGGGCTCGCTGTCGCTCTGGCTGGGGTCGATGCACCGGCTGGAACGGGCCGTGGCCGCCGGGGAGGCGGCCGATGCCGGCAACAGCCGGGACACCGATACATCGCCTGAAACCGGGGATCGGCAGGTGCAAACCACCCCCGGCGCCACCCCCTGGTTCGGCCTGCGGCTCCGCTGCGGTAACTCGCTCATCGGCGCCCGCCGGGCGGTCTGGACCACCACCCAACTGGCCAGGGGCCAGCATTTCGGCAGGGAGGCCCAGGCCCCGCGCCAGCTTCAGCCGGGCGAGGTGCGTGGGGAGCAGGAAATCTATCACTTTCTGGTCTTTGACGAGGAGATGGTGCCGGCCGCCCGGGACCGGCTGATGCGCGGGTTCTGGCCGGAGGGGTGCACCCGCGCCAAAGAATGGCAGAAAAAGCAGGTCAGGACCAGGTGGGCGCAACCCGAGCTGCGGGAGGCCCTGGCGGTCTGCGCACTGATCGACGAACACTGGCGCAGCTACACCGATGAGCGCACCGCGGCCCTCGAGCGGACGGCCTGCACGGCCACGGTCTGGCCGGAACCGACAGACAGCGAGGCGGCCCTGCGGCCGGGCCCCAGTCTGGCCGAGCAGGAACGGGTGCGCGCGACGCTCGAGGCGAGCAGCGGCAGCTTCCAGCGCATCAGGCTGCTCATGGACTGCTGGTGCGCCCTGTGGTTCTGGCCCCTGGACAGGACCGAGGAACTGCCCGCCCGCCACAGTTTCCTGGCCGCGGCTAGGCTGCTCTTCGGCTGGACCCTGCCCCTGCCCGAAACCTGCTCCCTGCTGTCCGCCCGGCTCGGCTTTGACGTGGCCTCGCTCATCAAGGCGGCCGGCAGCACGGTGCCGGATGCGGAGACCCTGGCCGACACCCTGCCCTGGGTGGGCACGAGTCAGGTCCTGGCCGATGACCTGCATTTCCACCACTGGGAGCTGGTCTTTCCGGAGGTGCTGGGCGAGGTGTGCAGCCGCTGCGGGTTTGATCTGGTGCTCGGCAACCCGCCCTGGGTTGGTGCTGATTGGGCCGATGCGGCGGCTTTATCAACCCTTGATCCTCTTCTGGGCGTGCGCG
>CAZMNU010000193.1:0-2962 GCA_964567725.1 uncultured Desulfobulbus sp.
CCGCCAGAAATGAGTACCACTGACGATAAAGCATCCCGGCCGCACCTGCCAGCCCCAATCGCCGGGCAGGCCTTTACGCCCCCGGCTTTGGTCTTGTGGAATCGGCCCGAGCGTCTATAGTTGGGAAAACACGCCCCCACCTTCAACCTGAAGGAGACAGCTCATGCCCACCGTCCTCTTGACAGGAGCCACCGGCTACATCGGCCGCCGCCTGGAAAAGGTCCTGCGCGAACAGCCGGACGTGCAGCTCCGCCTGCTGGTGCGCAACGCCCGCAAGCTCACCGCCAAAACCCGCAGCTGCGCCGAGGTGATCGAAGGCGACACCTTCAACCACGAGGCGCTCGACCGCGCCCTGGAAGGGGTCGATACTGCCTACTATCTCATCCACTCCATGGGCACGGGCAGCGATTTCAGCCGGCTCGACCGGGTGAGCGCGGAGAACTTCCGCAACGCGGCCATCGCCCGCGGCGTCAAAAAGATCATCTACCTGGGCGGCCTGGGGCTGCGCGAGTCCGCCTCCAAGCACCTGGCCAGCCGCATCGAGACCGGTGAGATCCTCTCCGGCCGGCCGGAGCGCATCCGCACCCTGTGGTTCCGCGCCGGGGTGATCATCGGCGCGGGCAGCACCAGCTTCGAGATGGTCCGCCACCTGGTGGAGAAGCTGCCGCTGATGATCACCCCCCGCTGGGTGAAGACCCTCACCCAGCCCATCGGCATCGACGACGTCATCGCCTACCTGGCCGCCGCCCTCAGCCTGGATGCGGCCGAAGACCTGGTGATCGACATCGGCGCGCCGGCCATGAGCTTCCTCGACATGCTCCGCCAGACCGCGCGCGTGCTCGGCCTGCGGCGGCTCATCGTGCCGGTGCCGCTGCTCAGCCCGCGGCTCAGCTCCTACTGGCTCACCCTGATGACGCCGGTGCCCTACAAGGTGGGCGCGGCCCTGGTGGAGGGGCTCAAGTCCGAGACCCTGGTGCAGAACGACCATGCCAGCCGGTATTTCCCAGAGATCACCCCGGCCCCCTTTGACGAGAGCGTGCGCCGGGCCATGGACGAACTCGAGAACGACCTGGTGATCAGCCGCTGGTGCGACTCGAGCGCGGGCATCGCCTGCGACATCCCGGAGCAGTCCGAGCCGGGCCGGACCATCTTCCGTGACCAGCGGCAGACCTCGTTCGCCGGCCTGCCGGCGGCGCGGGTGTTCGCGGCCATTGTCAGCCTGGGCGGCGAGAACGGCTGGTTCGCGCACAACCTTCTGTGGCGGGTACGCGGCCTGCTGGACAAGCTGGTGGGCGGCTACGGCCTGAACCGCGGCCGGCGGGTGGGCAATACCCTGCGGGTGGGCGATGCCCTTGATTTCTGGAAGGTGGCGGACATCGTGCCGAACAAGCGCCTCTTGCTGCTCGCCCAGATGAAGCTGCCCGGCAAGGCCTGGCTGGAGTTCGACCTGCAGGATGAGACCCTCACCCAGACCGCCCACTTCATCCCGCACGGCCTGTTCGGCCGGCTCTACTGGTACGCAGTGCTGCCGTTCCACCATTTCGTGTTCGCCGACCTGTGCAAGGGGATCATCGACCGGGCCGCCACCCTGGGCGACACCCCGGAGCAGGCCGAGGAATAGCCGGTCGGTCCGGTCCCCGGGGTGATCCCGGTGAACCGGCCGCGGAGTCCGTATGGAACTGCTCCTGCTCCCCCTGCTCATCCTGATCAACGGCGTGTTCGCCCTGTCGGAGATCGCCGTGCTTTCGGCGCGCGAGGCCCGGCTGCGCGCCCTGGCCGACCAGGGGCGACCCGGCGCGGGCTCGGCACTTGGCCTGAAACGCAATCCGACGGTGTTTCTCTCCACCATCCAGATCGGCATCACCATGGTGGGCATCCTCAGCGGCGCCATCGGCGAGACCGCCCTGGTGGAGCCGCTGGGCCGATGGCTGGCCACGATGCCGGTGCTGGCGCCGCATGCCGACCTGCTCGCCCTGGCCGGGGTGGTCGCTGGCCTCACCTGGGTGTCAGTGGTGGTGGGCGAACTGGTGCCCAAGCAGCTCGGCCTGCTCCAGCCGGAGCGGGCCGCCACCCTGATCGCCCGGCCGATGCGTTTTCTGGCCCGAATCGGCCGGCCGCTGGTCTGGTTCCTGAGCGGTTCCTCCAGCCTGGTCCTGCGGCTCATCGGCGCCCGCCGCCGGCCTGAGTCCGGTATCTCCGACGAGGAGATCCGCCTGCTCATGGCCCAGGGCGCGGAGGCCGGCGTGTTCCACCGCAGCGAGCAGGTGCTGGTGGCCAACGTGCTCCGGCTCGACCAGCAGCCGGTGGTGGCGATCATGACCCACCGCAAGGACATCTACACCCTGGACCTGAACCGGTCGGAGGAGGAACAGCGCGAGACGCTCGGCCGCTGCCCCTATTCGCGCATCATCGCCTGCCGCGGCGGCCTCGACGAGGTGGCCGGCCTGCTGCGCACCGCGGACCTGCTGCCCGCTGCCCTGGCCGATGCGCCGCTCGAGATCGGCCGCCACCTGCGCCCGCCGCTCTACCTGCCCGAATACCTGACCACCACCCAGCTGCTCGAAAATTTCCGCAAGGCCCAGCTGCAGTGCGCCCTGATCGTCGACGAGTACGGTGACATCCAGGGGCTCGCCACCCTGACCGACGTGCTCACCGCCATTGTCGGTGATGTGCCCACCGCCCGGGGCATGGACGACCGGGAGATCGTCCGCCGGGAGGACGGCTCCTGGCTGGTCGACGGCGGTGTGGCCATGGAGCGGGTGCGGCTGCTGCTCGCCCTGCGCCGCGAACTGCCCGGCGAGCGGGCCCGCGCCTACCACACCCTGGGCGGCTTTGTCATCCACGTGCTCGGTCGCATCCCCGAGGAAGGCGACCACTTCGAGGAGCAGGGGTTCCGCTTCGAGGTGGTCGACATGGACAACACCCGCATCGACAAGATCCTCATCGCTCCGGTGACGCCCGC
>CAZMNU010000194.1:0-2924 GCA_964567725.1 uncultured Desulfobulbus sp.
CGATGCGCAGCATGCCGTTGGCCCGGGTGAGGGTGGTGATGGCGCCGGCGCCCTTCTTCAGCGGCACGGCCACGTGGTGGTCGCCGATGCGGCCGACGATCATCCGCCGGAATTCCTCGATGCCGGCGGGCGAGGGCAGGTCGCGGGCGAGCAGCGCGGGCACGGTTTCCACCACCGGCAGGTCGAGCCCCTGCATATGCGCCAACAGCGGCACCACGAACTGCTCCATGGCGATGACCGCGGACACCGGGTAGCCGGGCACACCGACCACCGGGGTGTCGCTGACCGCGCCGAGGATGGTCGGCTTGCCGGGCATGATGGTCACGCCATGGACGAGTACCTCGCCCAGTTCCTCGACCAGCTGCACCGTATAGTCGGCGCTGCCCGCGGACGAGCCGGCGTTGACCAGCACCAGGTCCGCGCCCATCGCCAGTTCGTCCCGCAGCCGCTCACGGATGGCCTCGGCCTCGTCCGCGACCACCAGCGTCACCCGCACCTCGGCCCCGGCCTGTTCGGCCAGGGCGGCGAGCACGGCGCTGTTGGACTCGATGATCCGGCCGGGGGGCACGGTGTCCCCCAGTTCATCCAGTTGGACCAGCTCGTTGCCGGTGGGGATGATGGTCACCCGCGGCCGCCGCCGCACCGATACGGTGGCGCAGCCGCCGGTGAGCAGGGCGCCGATGTCCGCCGGCCGGAGGCGATGGCCGGTGGGAAAGAGCAGCTCGGTGGCGACGATGTCCTCGCCCACCTTGCGCACGTGCTGCCAGGGGTAGACCGGCGCGCGGATCACCGCGCTGGCGTTGGCCTCATCGAGCAGCACGTGCTCGATCATGATCACCGCGTTCTTGTCCGAAGGCAGCGGGTGGCCGGTATTGATCAGGACGGCCTGGCCGTTGTCCAACCGCAGGGTGAGGGGGCACTCGTCGCTGGCGCCAAAGGTGTCCTCGGCGCGCACCGCCAGACCGTCCATGGCGGCCGAATGGAACGAGGGCGAGGAGAAGCGGGCGCTCACCGGGCCGGCGGTCACCCGACCGCAGGCCGAGCGCGCCGCCACCGTCTCCGCCTCGGTGCGCCGATCGGCGAAGCGGTCGAGGAACAGCTGCCGGGCCTCGGCGCGGGAACGCATCTGCAGGTAGATTTTTCGTTTCATGGGGACAAGCCTCCGGGGAAAAGGGTCTGAACACGGGGTTGGCAGGCCAACCGGCCAACGGGACACGGGCCGACAAGGCCCTATCGGTTCACAGTAGGCATCCTGGTGGTGCGGGGCAATGGAACCCCGCTTCAGGGGAAGAGCAGCACCGTGGCTTCGACCCCTTGGTCCAACCCCTCGCTGTCACGGTCCACGCGCAGCAGGCCGTGGGCACGGATGAGCGGACCGAGCAGGCCGGACTTGCCGTACACCGGCAGGGCGAGCGGCAGGCCGCCGTCCGCCGGCTCCTCCAGGCGGACGCGCACGTACTCCTCCCGGCCGATGGCCGAGGGGATCTGCTGGCCGGTGCGGGCGCGCACGGTGCGCAAGCCAAGCGTGGTGCCCAGCCCCTGGTAGCGGCGCAGCAGCGGCCGCACGAACAGCAGGAAGACCACCAGGGCCGAGGCCACGTGGCCGGGCAGACCGAACAGGGCCTGGTTGGCGCGGGCCGCGACAATGGTGGGCTTGCCCGGGCGGATGGACACGCCGTGGGCGAGCAATTCGCTGCCGTCGATGGCGGCGAACACCCGCAGGGTGAAGTCGCGCTGGCCCACCGAACTGCCGCCGGAGAGCAGCAGCAGGTCGCAGCCCGCCAGCGCCTCCGTGCAGATGGCCTGCATGCGGTCGAAGTCATCGGCACAGATGCCCAGTGGCACGGCGACGCCGCCCGCCTCCTCGACCAGCGCGGCCAGCGAGGCGGAGTTGATGTCGCGGATCTTGCCCGGCGGCGGCGTCTGGTCGGCCGGCACCAGTTCGTCGCCGGTGGAGAGGATGGCCACCCGCGGCCGACGATGCACCGAAACCGTTGTCAGGCCGAGACCGGCGAGCACGCCCAGATCCTGGGGCCGCAGCCGGTGGCCGCAGGAGAGGATGCGGTCGCCGGGGCGGCAGTCCTCACCGGCGCGGATGACGTTCTCGCCCGGGGCCACCGGCCGGAACACGGCCACGGTGGTCGGATCGAGCAGGCGGGTGTATTCGACCATGACCACCGCGTCCGCCTTGTCCGGCAACTCCCCGCCGGTCCAGATGCGCGCTGCCTGGCCCGGTCCGAGGGCGAGGGTTTGGCCCGGTTCGCCCATGGCGATCTCGCCCACCACGGTGAGCAGGGCCGTCTCGGATTCCGAGCAGCCGAAGGTGTTGGCCGCGCGCACCGCAAAGCCGTCCATGGTGGAACGGGAAAAGGGCGGCAGCAGTTCCCGGGCGACGATGTCTGCGGCCAGAACCCGGCCGAGCGCCGCCGAGAGAGGCACGGTTTCGCTGGCCAGCGGCGCGAACCGGTCGAGCAGGGCCGTACACTCGCCGGTGCTGATCAGTTTGAAGAAGTCGTCCATGGTTTGCTGCCTCCTGGTGCGGGGAAGGGGTGGCTGGCGCGCACAAAAAAGGCGGCCGACGCCGGAGCGACGGCCGCCTGATTGCAGATACCCGGGTTGACCGGCGGCGGCGAGCGTTTTTTTGCCGATCGACAGGCCGGCGTCCGCTCAGCCCCCGCCGATGGCCGGGAAAATGGCCAGCTGGTCACCCTCGGCCGGCACCTGGTCGAGGGTGCAGTGGCGGGAATTGATCATGGTCACGCCCACCTCCTCCAGGTCGATACCGAGTGAGCGGATAACCTGTTCCACCGTGGTGCCCTCGGGGTAGTCCCGCACCTCCGCCCGGAAGCGGTTGTCGCGGAAGTAGGCAAACAGCTTGACCGTGAACCGCATCGACGCTCAGAAGTTCCAGAAGCTGTCGATGG
>CAZMNU010000195.1:0-2828 GCA_964567725.1 uncultured Desulfobulbus sp.
TGAGCAGGATCTTCATGACCGGCCTCCCCGGACCCCGGTCTCCGGGGTGAGCCCGCGCCCGCCGATGATGGAGCGGAGAACGAAATCCACGTACAGGCCGCGCGCCTCGTCCTGGTCGAGCCCGGTGAGAGGTTCGCGCCGGCGGTACCTTGCCACTACCTGCAGCTCCCGGTCCACCACCGCGATGGGGTGGGGAATGGCGTCGAGCAGGTCCGGGACAGCGATGTCAGCTGGGGTGGGGCAAGGAACGTCGGCCATGGCGGATGCGGCGGCAGATGAGGGAACACACAGGCCGCCCGCCCCCGGCGGGCAGCACCGGGGGCAGGGGCGAGGGCGGGACGGTAGCGGTCAGTGCAGCAGCTTGTGTTGGGCGATGTAGACAAAGATCCCGGCAAAATAGCCGACCGCGGCAAGCAGGCCGACCTTGCGCGCGTACCAGAAGAAGTGGATCTTCTCCAGGCCCATGGCGGCCACGCCGGCGGCCGAGCCGATGACCAGGATCGAACCGCCGGTGCCGGCGCAGTAGGCCATGAACTCCCACAGGAAGCTGTCGGTCGGGTAGGTGGTCATGGGGTACATGCCCATGGAGGCCGCCACCAGCGGCACGTTGTCGACCACGGCGCTGGCCAGGCCGATGAGGGTGACGATGATCGCCTCGTTGCCCACCACCGCGGTCAGCCAGGCGGCCAGGTTGCCGAGGATGTGGGTGTGCTCCAGGGTGGCCACGGCCAGCAGGATGCCGATGAAGAAGACGATGCAGCTCAGGTCGATGCGTTTGAGGGCATTGACCAGGCTGAGGTGCTCCTTGAACTCGTCGTCGTCCTTGTTGCGGTGGAGCAGTTCACCGACCAGCCAGAGGATGCCCAGGCCGAAGAGAATGCCCATGAACGGCGGCAGGTGGGTGATGCTCTTGAAGATCGGCACGGAAATGAGCGTGCCCATGCCCATGCAGAACATGAAGTTCTGCTCGAACACGGTGGTCTCGTAGCCGGCGCGGCGCTCGATGGGACAGGCGGCCACGACCTCACGGCCGCGCAGGGTGTAGCTGGTGATCAAAAGCGGGATGATCAGGCAGGCGAGCGAGGGCAGGAGTACGCCCTGCATGATGTTCAGGGTGGTGATCTGGCCGCCGATCCACAGCATGGTGGTGGTCACGTCACCGATGGGGCTCCAGGCGCCGCCGGCGTTGGCGGCGATGACGATGATGCCGGCGAAGAACAGCCGGTCGTCGTGGTTTTCGAGCAGCTTCTTCATCAGCGAGATCATGACGATGGTGGTGGTCAGGTTGTCGAGGATGGAGCTGAGGAAGAAGGTGACGAAGCCGACCAGCCAGAGCAGGGTACTCAGGCTGGTGGTCCTGATGCGGCTGGTGATCACGTAAAAGCCGTTGTGGGCGTCGACCACCTCGACGATGGTCATGGCGCCCATGAGGAAGAAGACAATCTGGGCGGTGTCGGCCACGGACTCGTGCAGGTTGTGCACGGCCACGTGGAAATCGCCGCCGGCCAGGGCGTAGATGGTCCACAGCAGGCCGGCGGCAAGCAGGGCCGAGGCCGATTTGTTCACCTTGAGCGGGTGCTCGAGGGCGATGGCCGCGTAGGCCATGGCAAAGATGGAAACCAGGGCGGTAGTCATGACAGCTCCTTGAATAATCGGATCAGAGGTTGCAGGGGTTGAAGAAAGCTGCTGCCGATGCGGCCGAAGGCCCGCCCCGCGCCAACGGGACGGGGCGGGGCGATCAGCCGTTTACTTCACTGCCGCGGTGAACACCTCCATGCCCATCATGGGCCAGACAAAGGCCACGAACAGATAGAGCACCACCATGAGCAGGATGCTGGCCAGGATGCCGAACTTGAGGAATTCGGCGGTGGTGAACTGCTTGGAATTGTAGGCGATGGCGTTCGGGGCCGCACCGATGAGCAGGATGAACGGCATACCGGCGACCACCAGCGAGGAGAAGAGAATGACCTCGCCGGCCACGCCCAGGTAGGGGGCGATGACCAGGGCTACCGGCAGCGAGATGGCGATGGCGGCCACGTTCATGATGAAGTTGGTCATGATGAGCACGAAGAAGGCCATGCCGAGAATGAAGACGATGGCCGGGGCCTTCTGGAACAGCACCAGCCAGTTGACGGCCAGCCACTTGGCCGCGCCGGTCTCCCACAGGCAGAAGCCGATGGACATGGCGCCGGCGAACAGCAGGATGATGTTCCAGGGGATGTCTTCCAGGTCCCCGATGTCGAGGATGTTGAACACGAAGAAGGCGATGGTCGAGCAAAGCAGGATGCCGGTCTTGTCCAGTCCGGCCAGGGCCGGGACAAAGCTTTTCAGGGCGATGAGCAGCACCGCGGTAAAGATGATCACCGCGGCGAGGATCTCGTTGCGGGTGATCCCGCCCAGTTCACGGTACATGCGGCTGGCCTTCTCCTTGAGACCGACGATGCGGTCTTTTTCAGGTTTGCAGAAGAGCATGAAAAAGCCCCAGAGCAGGAAGACCATGAGCCAGCCGACCGGGAACATGTAGTAGGTGAGCGTGCCGAAGCTGATGTCGACATGCATCATGTCCTTGTAAAAGGCGAGCGCCACGGCGCCGCGGGCGGCACCCAGCAGGGTGATGATCGAGCCGGCGCCGGCCACGTAGGCCATGCCGATGAACAGGGCCTTGCCGAACCGGGTCGGGGTCTTGTCGGTGGTGTAGAGCGAGTAGATGGCCATGAGCAGCGGGAACATGGTCGCAGCCACGGCGGTGTGGGCCATCACGTGGGTGAGCAGGGCGGTCATGACAAAGCAGCCGAGCATGATCAGCGACGTTTTCTCGCCGATGATGG
>CAZMNU010000196.1:0-2742 GCA_964567725.1 uncultured Desulfobulbus sp.
GCGGCACGGGCCGGTTGGTGCGGCTGCTGCGTTGGGTGGAGCGGTGCATCTGCCGGCTGCCGCAACTCTTTTTTTGTTCCTCGCCGCGCAGTCTGGATCTGCTCCGCCATGACTTCAACGTGGCGGAGGAGCGGCTGGTACTGCTCAACGACGTGGTGCCGGACCGGTTTTTCGCCGATCAGGAGCAAGCGGTTCTGCGCCGTGAACTGGACCTGCCCGCGGAGCGGACCGTGGTGCTCTACTCCGGCTCGCTGCTGCCGGGCAAGGGACTCGGCCACGTGCTCGACGCGATTGCGGCCCTGCACCCCCGGCGGCCGGATCTTCTCTTCGTGCTCGTCGGTTACCCGGTGGACGAGGTGCGCACCCAACTCGAGACCCGCGGCCTGGCCGACTCGGTCCGCCTGGTCGGCCGCGTCCCCTACGACGAACTGCCCCGCTGGCTGGCCGTGGCCGACATCGCCCTGGAGCCCAAGGAAGAGGTGAGCGGCGAGGCGAGCGGCAAGGTGCTCCACTACCTGGCCGCCGGGCTGCCGGTGGTCTGCTTCGATACCGTGAACAACCGCGACCTGCTCGGCGAGTTGGGCTATTTCGCCCGAGCGAACGGCCCCTCGTTCACCACGGCCATCCTCCAGGCCGCAGACGATCCTGCCGGTCGGCAGGCTCGCGGCCGTGCCGGTCGGGAAGCGGTGCACCGCACCCATTCCTTTGCCGGCATCCGTGCGATCCTGCACGCTTGGTACGAGCGGCTGCGCGAACGGGCCGCGAGCGGCGGCTGACCGGTCGGCTGTTGTCCGTTTTCCGGGCGCCTCACCCCTTTCCGCGGCGCCCGACACGATTTTTTCCTGAATTCCCTGTTCCTTCGGAGTGATGACTATGTGCGGCATCTGCGGTTTTTCCTGGAACGATGAATCCCTGATTCGCAAGATGGCGGACCGGATCGTGCATCGCGGTCCGGACCAGGAGGGGTTCTTCTGCACCGACGGGATGTCGCTCGGCTTTCGCCGGCTGTCGATCATCGACCTGAGCGAGAACGGCAGCCAGCCGATGTTCAACGAGGACAACACCGTCTGCCTGGTGTTCAACGGCGAGATCTACAATTTCCAGGAACTGCGGGCCCTGCTCGAAGCCAGGGGGCACCGGTTCCGCAGCCACACCGATTCCGAGGTGATCCTGCACGGCTACGAGGAGTACGGGATCGATGTGGTCAACCACCTGCGCGGCATGTTCGGCTTCGCCCTGTACGACACCGCGCGCAAGCGGCTGCTGCTCGCCCGCGACCGCATCGGCATCAAGCCGCTCTACTACACGGAGCAAAACGGCCGGCTGGTGTTCGGCTCGGAGATCAAGTCCATCCTCCAGGACCCGGGCGTGGAGCGGCAGGTCAACCACCAGGCCCTGTACGACTACCTCGGCTTCGAGTTCGTGCCGTCGCCGGCAACCATGTTCGCGGGCATCAGCAAGCTGCCCGCCGGCCATCTGCTCGTCTGGGAAAACGGCCGGGCAGAGGTTACCCGCTACTGGGACCTGAGCTTCCGGCCGGCCGCGCCCATGCCGAGCTTCGCGGAGGCGGTGGAGCAGTTGCGTGCGCACCTGGACACCGCGGTCAAAAGCCACCTGGTCGCGGATGTGCCGCTGGGTGTGTTTCTCTCCGGCGGGCTCGACTCGAGCTGCCTGGTGGCGCTCATGCGGCGGCACATCAGCGGCCCGCTCAAGACCTTCACCATCGGCTACGAGGACAAGACCTTCTCCGAGCTCGACTACGCCCAGATCGTCGCCGACCACTGCCAGACCGAGCACCGGGTGCTGCGCCTGGACTCGCTCAAGCCCGCCTACGTGGAAGAGACCCTCTACCACCTGGACGAGCCCATGACCGACCTGAGCACGGTGCCGCTCTACCTGCTCTGCAAGCAGGCTCGAGAGCACGTCACCGTCTGCCTGTCCGGCGAGGGCGCGGACGAGAGCTTCGCCGGCTACGATCGGTTCAAGGCCAGCCGGCTGAACGCCAGGTATTTCAGCCTCCTGCCCAAGGTGGTCCGCCAGCAGCTGGTGGGCCGCATGGCCCGGCTGCTGCCCGACCAGCCGCAGAAAAAGGGCGTGATCAACATGCTCAAGCGGTTCGTCGAGGGCGCCACCCTGCCCGAGGACGGCCAGCACCTGCGCTGGCAGTACTTCCTCAACCGGTCCCTGGAAGCGGGGCTGTTCCAGGATACCTTCCGCGCACAGATCAACGGCGACCCCTTCTGGCAGGTGCGCGAGTACGCCGGCCGCTGCGACGCCCGGGACCAGGTGAACCGCGAGATCTACCTGGACATGCGCTTCATGATGACCGACAGCGTACTCATGAAGGTGGACCGCATGTCCATGGCCTCGGCCCTGGAGATCCGCGTGCCCCTGCTCGACCACGTGCTCGTCGAGTTCCTCGCCTCCCTGCCGGGCGACTGGAAGCTCAACAAGATGACCACCAAGTACATCTTCCGTGCCGCCCTCGAGGGGCTCCTGCCCGACAAGATCGTCCACCGCGGCAAGCAGGGCTACAGCCTGCCGGTCAAGCACCTGCTGCGCGGCGAACTGCGCGACTACATGGTCGAGCGGCTGCACGGCTCCACCGTGCTGCGTGAGACCATGGACATGGCCTATATCGACCGGCTCATCGCCGAGCACGACGCCCGCAAGCACAACCACAACCACATCCTCTGGGCCCTGCTCAACGTGGCCATCTGGCACGACCGCTTCTTCCGCTGA
>CAZMNU010000197.1:0-2643 GCA_964567725.1 uncultured Desulfobulbus sp.
GGCGTCAACAATCAGCAGACAGCCGTCCACCATGCCGAGCACCCGCTCCACCTCGGGGAACCCCTTGATGATCCAGTCCGTGGTCTGCAGCAGCCGCTGCGCCTCGCCGATGGCAATGCCCGGCATGGTCGAGGGCATGTAGAGCAGGGCGCCCTCGTCCAGCGCCGGCATGAATTCTGAGCCCAGAGAGAAATAGACCGGCACGGTCGCCGCCATGAGCGCCAGGGCCGTGCCCAGCACCACCGCCTTGCGCCGCAGCGCCCACTCGGCCACCGGCCGGTAGAGGCGGATCAGGGTGCGGCTCACCGGGTGTTGCTCTTCCGGGTGGATGGAGCCCGCGACCACGGCGTTGGTCGCCCGGCACAGCCAGCCGGGGCGGAAGGTGAACTGGCGCAGGTGGGTGAGGCTCAGGCGCAGGGCCGGGTCCAGGGTGATGGCCAGCACCGCGGCCACGATCATGGACAGATTCTTGGTGTAGGCGAGCGGTTTGAACAGGCGGCCCTCCTGGGCCTCCAGGGTGAGCACCGGCAGAAAGGCCACGGCGATCACCAACAGCGAAAAGAAACTCGGCCCGGCCACCTGCTTGACCGCGCCCAGGACCACGGCCCGGTAGTCGCCCCGGCGACCGTCCCGTTCCCACTCCTCGAGCTTTTTGTGGGTCTGCTCGACCACCACGATGGAGGCGTCGACCATGGCGCCGATGGCAATGGCGATGCCGCCGAGCGACATGATGTTGGCGCTCACCCCCAGCCAGCGGAAGGGGATGAAGGCGATGAGCACGGCCACCGGGATGGTGATCATGGGGATGAGGGCGCTGGGGATGTGGCGCAGGAAGAGCAGGATGACCAGGGCAACGGTGACCATCACCTCGACCAGGGTGGTCTTGAGGGTGGCGATGGCCCGCAGGATGAGGGTGGAGCGGTCGTAGACCGGCAGCACCTGCACCCCTTCGGGCAGGCCCGGCTCGATCTGGCGGAGCCGTTCCTTGACCCGGTCAATGACCTCGAGGGCGTTCTGCCCCTGGCGCATGACCACGATGCCGGAGACTGCCTCGCCCTGGCCGTCCAGGTCGGCCACGCCCCGGCGCAGGTCCGGTCCCAGGGCGACTGTGCCGATGTCCCGCACCCGGATGGGCGTGCCATTCGTGCCGGTGGCCAGCAGGATGTTCTCGAAATCGGCCACCGAGGTGGCGTAGCCGCGGCCGCGGACCATGTACTCGGTGGAGCCGAACTCGATGAGCCGGCCGCCCGTTTCCAGGTTGCCGCCGCGCACCGCCTCCACCACCTGGTTGATGCCCAGGCCATAGGCCTGCAGCCGGTTGGGGTCGACCAGCACCTGGTACTGCTTGCTGAACCCGCCCACCGGCGCCACCTCGGCCACGCCGGGCACGGCCTTGAGATGGTAGCCCAGGTACCAGTCCTGCAGGGCGCGCAGGTCGGCCAGGCTGCGCGTGTTGGTGGTGTCCACCAGGGCGTACTGAAAAATCCAGCCCAGGCCGGTGGCATCCGGGCCGAGTTCGGTCTGCACCCCCTGGGGTAGGCCGGGGAGCACGCCGGAGAGGTATTCCAGGGTGCGCGAACGGGCCCAGTAGATGTCCGTTCCCTCGTCGAAGAGCACATACACGAACGAGGAGCCGAAATCCGAAAAGCCCCGCACCGCCTTGACCTTGGGCGCGCCGAGCATGGCGCTGACAATCGGGTAGGTGACCTGGTCCTCGATCAGGTCCGGGCTGCGGTCCCAACGGGAATAGATGATCACCTGGGTGTCGCTCAGGTCCGGGATGGCGTCCAGGGGCAGGTGGCGCATCGACCACCAGCCACCCACGCACAGGGCCGCGGTCAGCAGAAAAATGACCAGCCGGTGCTCGACGGAAAAGTCGACGATGCGGTTAATCATGCGCCCCCTTGCCGTGGTCGGGCGGCATGTCGTGGGCGTGCGCACCGGCCGGCGTGCCGGTGGCACCGGACGGGTCCTGTTGGAACTGCTGTTTGCAGGCTTCGCTGCAGAAGAAATGGGTCACCCCGGCTACCTCGAGGATGAGGCCATCGGCCCGGGCCTGCTGCGGGTCCACCTCCATGCCGCAGACCGGGTCTTTGACCACGGCGGCCTGGTCCCTGGCCTGCGCGGCGGCCTGGGCGGGTGGGACCGGCGGAACGACAGCGGCCTCGGAAACCACCGGTTCCGGGGGTGGTTCGGAGGGTGCGGCGGGCTGGACGGGGACGGCGTCGGCCTGGGCGGAAACAGCCTTGGGCTGGGCGGGGATGGCGTCGGGCTGGGCGGCGGTGTCCGGCTTCGCGACCGGTTGGGTTGCAACGGGCACCGTTGGCGCGGGCTGGGCTGCGGCTGGTTGGGGCGCGACGGCCGGGGCCGTTGCCGGCTGGTCGGTCATCAGGCCGGCGGCGGCCAGGCGCATGCGGCTCTCCGAATCGAGGAGAAAGGTGCCGGAAACGGCGATCTTCTCTCCAGGCTGCAGCCCCCGGACAATCTCCACCCGGTCACCCGTGCGCCAGCCGGTCTGCACCTCCCTTGGTGCGAACAGCCCCTCGCCGACCATCGCATACACGGTTTTCCGTCGGCCGGTATCGATCACCGCGCCGGTCGGCACGGAAACCGCTGCCGGCAGGGGGATCTGGAATTCCACAT
>CAZMNU010000198.1:0-2590 GCA_964567725.1 uncultured Desulfobulbus sp.
AGCAGGTAGTCGCGCAGGTAGAGCGACAGGATCTCGCAGCCCGCCCGGCTGTTGTAGGCGATGTTCCAGCGGAGCTGGCGGGTGTTGTACACCCCGCGCCACACCTTTTCGTTCACCTGCATGATGCCCACCGAGGTGTTGTTGTAGGAGAGGAGAAAGGTGATGGTGTTCCTGTCGATGTGGAACTGGCGGAAACAGCTCTCCTGCCAGGCCGAGGCGAGCACCATCCGGTCGAACCAGGCGGTGCGGCCGGCACCCTGCGCCAGCCGTTTATGCTGCCGGGCCGAGGCCTCCCGGAGCACCTCCTGCACCCGCGGCAGCAGGGTATCGGCCGGGGTCAACTCCGCCGTCCAGCGGCGGATGTCCTTGAGCGAGGCCTGGCCCGCCCCGGCCGCCCAGGCCTCTGCCGGTGCGAACAGCCGGGCCAGTCGGTGCCAGCCGGCGGGCGGCGCGCAGGAGGTGGGTTCCCGCTCGATCGGCGCGGTCACCGGCACCGGCCGGTCGGCGGGCAGCTCCTCTTCGGGCAGGGGATCGAGGCCGAGCGCCTTGCGCAGTTCCGGATCGACCTCCTCGCTGTCCGGGTCGGCCTCCTGGTACGGGGTGGGACTGATCATGGCGGCCAGCCGGCGGAAACCGTCGGCGCTGATCTCCAACCCCACCGCCGGACCCAGCTGGTCGAGCACACGCAGGGCGTCGCTGGCCGTGAAAAAGGCCAGGTAGCCGAGCAGGTTGTTCTTGCGGCGTTTGGGCAGGTGGTTGCGGAACACCGGCGCGAGCTGGGTCCAGCCGCGCAGAAACTGGTCGCGGATGAACCCGGTGGTCACCTGCTGCTCGGCAATGGCCGAACTGAACTCGTAGCGGGCGGTGAGCATGGTGTCGAGCAGGATCTGCCGGTCCTCCTCACTGAGCGGGTATTCGGTGAACTGCTTGAGCTGGAAGATGAGGAAGGCGTCCCAGGAGTGCCACAGCTCGATCACCCGGGCGTAGTCCTGCTGGCTGGCCGGGGCCGGCGGCGGCGCATCGGTGCGGGGCGGCAGGTCGATCTCGGCCCGGATGTGCAGCTGCACGCCGTCGGCCTGCACCACCGGCTGTTCGGGCCGCATGGAGGCGAGGAAACGCTGGGCCATGGCCTGCCGGTCGGGGCCGAACATGGGCAGCAGGCTCGCCTTCATGTCGGCCACCGGCGGGGCCAGGTTGATGGCGATCCTGTCCAGGTAGCCGTGCACATGGTCCTTGATCAGGTTCCACAGCAGGTCCACGGCCTTGACCTGGCGGCCGGCCGTGTCGAGCACCACCGAGTTGACGGTCTCGAAGCTCAGCTGCCACTGGCCGTTGATGCGCGGCCGCTGCCAGAGCACCACCGATCCCTCCCAGGTGAACGGGGTGACGCAGGCGCCCATCACCGGCGTGCCCCACTTGATCGCCACCCCGGTCTGGAAGCGCAGGAGCCCCTGGTCCACGCTCACCCGGGGTGAGAGCAGGGCGATCTGGTTGCAGCCCTGGCCCATGTTGAGGATGCTCGCCTTTTCGCCGGGGATGGGGTAGGCCTGCTGGACGATGAGCGTGCGCAGCAGCTCCAGGTCAACAGTCAGCGGCAGCCGCAGTGACTCGGCCCGGGTGCCGGCGGCGGCAAGCACACAGAGCAGGGCCAGAAGAAGGGTGCAGACAGAGCGCAGGGGAGCCATGGGCAGTCCTTGCAGAGAGGGTGAACAGGAGGGGCGGCGGCCGGCGGCTGGTGTGCCGGTCGTCCCGCCCCATCCTATACCGTGGGATGTGTGGAAAGTACAGTCGGTTGCGCGATGAAAAAAGACCCGAACCCCACCGTCGGCAGGGCCCCGGCCGATGCTCCTGCCGCTGTGCCCCGTCGCCGCTTCGGCCGCACCGGGCTGCGCCTGCCGCTGCTCTCCGCCGGCTTCATGCGCGCCATGCAGTCCTGGCAGGACATGGACGAGGCGCAGATCGACCCCGCCAGCCAGGAGACCATGCTGGCCGTGGCCAACGAGGCCCTGCGCCTGGGCATCGACCATTTCGAGACGGCCCGGGGCTACGGCTCGTCCGAGCGCCAGCTCGGCCGGGTGCTCGAGCAGGTGGGGCGCGACCGGGTCATCCTGCAGACCAAGGTGCAGCCCTGCGCCGACCCGGAACGGTTCAGTACCGAGGTGCGGGACAGCCTCGCGCGGCTGCGCGTGGCCCGCGTCGACCTGCTCGCCCTGCACGGTGTCAACGACCACCGGGCGCTGTGGCACGCCTGCCGGCCCGGGGGCTGCCTGGCCGCGGCCCGGCGGCTGCAGGCCCGTGGCCTGGTCGGCTCGGTCGGCTTTTCCGGCCACGGGCCCACCGAGGTGCTCCTGGAAGCGGTCTGCCACCGCGGTGATGGCGGCTTCGACTATGTCAACCTGCACTGGTACGCCATCTTCCGGCGCCATACCGCGGTGCTCGAGCAGGCAGCGGCCCGCGACCTGGGCGTGTTCATCATCAGCCCCACGGACAAGGGCGGCCTGCTCCACCGGCCGCCTCCCCTGCTGGGCGAGTTGTGCGCGCCGCTCTCACCCATGCAGTTCAACGACCTCGTGTGCCTGCTGCGGCCCGA
>CAZMNU010000199.1:0-2583 GCA_964567725.1 uncultured Desulfobulbus sp.
CCATCATCGGCGAGAAAACGTCGCTGATCATGCTCGGCTGCTTTGTCATGACCGCGGCCCTGACCCACGTGATGGCGCACACCGCCGTGGCCGCCACCATGTTCCCGCTGCTCATGGCCATCTACTCCCTCTATACCACGGAAAAAACGCCCACCAATTTCGGCAAGTGTCTGTTCATGGGCATGGCCTACGTGGCCGGCGCCGGCTCCATCGTCACCCTGCTGGGTGCAGCCCGCGGCGCCGTGGCGCTGGGCTTTTACAAGGACATGATGAAGGTGGACGTCAGCTTCGGCACGCTCACCTACTACATGTTCCCCATCGGCTGGCTCATGGTCTTCCTGCTCTGGGGCTTTTTCCTGCTCTTGTGCAAGCCGGAGAAGGACCGCATCGTCGGTCTCAAGGAGAAGGCCAGCCGCATGTACCGTGAACTGGGCGGGATCACCCGCAACGAGATCCTCGCCGCGGTGATCATCTTTACCGCGGTGCTGCTCATCGCCCTGAAAAGCTTTGTCCCGGCCCTGGCCGGACTGGACAAGACCGGCATCCTGCTTTGCTCGACCATCGCCTTCTTCGTGTTCAACATCCTCGACATCGGGGACCTGGAAGACATCCCCTGGAACATCATCCTGCTGTTCGCCGGCGCCATGTCCATCGGCTTCTGCCTGTGGGAGACCGGCGCGGCCAAGTGGCTGGCCGTCAACTGGCTGGTGCTGTTCCAGAAGGCCCCGGCCATCGTCTTCATTCTCGGCATGGCCTTCTTCGTGCTCATCATGACCAACTTCATCATGAACGTGGCCGCCATCGCCATCTCGCTGCCGGTGGCCCTGGTCATCGCCCCTTACCTGGGCGTGGCCGGCGAGGTCATTCTCTTCTCCTCGCTGGTGGTCGCGGGTATGCCGTTCCTGCTGCTCATCGGCGCGGCCCCGAACGCCATCGCCTACAACTCCAAGCAGTTCACCACCGCCGAATTCCTCAAGTTCGGCATCCTCGCGAGTATTCTCCTGATGGTGGTGCTCTGGCTGTTCGTGGCCTTTGTCTGGCCGATCATGGGCATGGACGTGTTCGTTCCCAAGGTCGTCTGACCCCTCCGCCCTGCCGTCCCGCCCCCGGTGCCACTCGCCGGGGGCGGGACGGCCTGTTCTTCCTTCATCTGCCGCCGCATCCGCCATGGCCGACGCCCCTTGCCCCGCTCCTGTTGACATCGCTGTCCCGGAACTGCTCGACGCCATCCCCCACCCCATCGTGGTGGTGGACCGGGAACTGCGGGTGGTGGCGGTGAACCGACGGCTCGAACCCCTGACCGGGCTCGGCCAGGACGAGGCGCGCGGCCTGTACGTGGATTTCGTTCTCCGCTCGAGTATCGGCGGCCGCGGCCGCATCTTCCGCGAGGTGCTGGACAGCGGCGAGGACCGGGTGGTCGAGGGCGACATCCTCGGCCGCGACCGCAGCCGCCTGGCCATGCGGTTCACCCTGGCGCCCCTGCACGGGCCGGGTGACGAGGTGATCGGCCTGGTCATCACCCTGGACGCCCCGGCCACCCCGGGTGCCGGCGCGGACCGCGACGACCCCGGCGCGGACACCATCATCGGCCAGAGCGCCAAGATGCAGGCGGTGTTCGACCTGATCCCGCTCATGGCCCGCACCGAGGCTTCGGTGCTCATCACCGGCGAGACCGGCACGGGCAAGGACAAGGTGGCCGAGGCCATCCACCAGCGCTCCGGCCGGGCCGACAGGCCGTTCATCAAGATCAACTGCGGCGCCCTGCCCGAGCCCCTGCTCGAGTCCGAGCTGTTCGGCTACGTCAAGGGCGCCTTCACCGGCGCGGTCAAGGACAAGCCGGGCATGTTCCGCCTGGCCCAGGGCGGCACCCTGTTCCTCACCGAGATCGGTGACATGCCCCTGCCGCTTCAGGTCAAGCTGCTGTCCGTGCTCGACGACCAGGAGTTCTTCCCCCTGGGTGGGGAAAAGAAGGTGCAGGTGGATGTGCGCATCATCGCCGCCACCCACCGGCCGCTCAAGGAGCGGGTGGCGGCCGGGCTGTTCCGCGAGGACCTGTTCTACCGGCTCAACGTGCTCCACCTGCACCTGCCGCCGCTGCGCGAGCGCGAGAGCGACACCCGCTTCCTGGTCAACCATTTCCTGCGCACCTTTGCCGGCCGCACCGGCACGGAGGCGCGCGCCTTCACCCCTGCGGCCCTGGAGCGCATCATGGCCTATCCCTTTCCGGGCAACATCCGCGAGCTGCGCAACGTGGTCGAGTACTGCGTGAACATCTGCCCCGAGGGTGAGATCGGCGTGGAGCACCTGCCGCCGCCCCTGCTCGCCCGTGCGGCGGAGCCGGTGGCAGCGGAAGCGATGGTCGCGGCCGGCACGGTTCCGGTACCGGCGCCGGTGGCCGGCGGCGACTGGCTGGCCATCGAGCGGCAGCTGATCGTCGATACCCTCACCCGCACCCGCGGCAACCGCTCGCAGGCGGCCACCATCCTCGGCTGGGGCCGGACCACCCTGTGGCGCAAGCTGAAGCAGCACGGGCTCACCCCGGAGACCGGGGTCCGGGGAGGCCGGTCATGAAGATCCTGCTCA
>CAZMNU010000200.1:0-2562 GCA_964567725.1 uncultured Desulfobulbus sp.
AGGCAACTTCCGTGCCGGATGGGCCGATACGCGGCCGCGGCGGCAGGCTTTCCGGGAAAAAGTATCAATAAACAAGCAGATAATCTCTGCTTCCGGCCGCTTCCGGGCACCCCTTGGCCCGCCGGTCGGCCGTGACGGCACCAGAAAAAAACGGGGCGTTTTTCCCCGGTGGCCGGTTTTGCCCCGCCCCGGGGAGGGCCGCCGCCGCACAGCACCAGGGAGGCGACACCATGCAGGAACAGGCCCTGCGCGAGGAACGGGCGAAACTGATCGAGCGCAACAAGGAACTCGCCTGTGTGTACGAGATCGCCAAGATCGTCGCCCGCAGCGAGACCACCTTTGCCGAACTCCTGCAGGCCATTGTCCGCGTGCTGCCCTCGGCCTTCCACCACCCGGAGCGGGTGTGCGCCCGCATCGTCGTCGCCGGCCAGGAATTCCAGAGCGACGGCTTCGCCGCCTCGGCGCAGGTGCTGCGCGCCGACCTGCAGCTGGAGGGCGGGGAGCACGGCGCCATCGAGGTGTTCGCGCTCGAGCGGGAGCAGCCGCCGGTCGCGGCTGCAGACCGTTTCCTGCCCGAGGAGCGCCAGCTGCTCCAGGCCATTGCCGGCCAGGTGAGCCTGATGATCGGCATCCGCCTGGCCAACGAGCGGCGCGCCCAGTTGGAGAGCCAGCTGCGCCACGCCGACCGCCTCGCCAAGGTGGGCCAGCTGACCGCGGGCGTGGCCCACGAGCTGAACGAGCCGCTGGCCGCCATCCTCGGCTTCGCCCAGCTGGCCGCGAAAAAGATCGACGCGCCCGAGCAGGCGGGCCGCTACCTGGAGCGGATCATCCAGAGTTCGCTGCATGCCCGCGAGATCATCCGCAAGATGCTGTTGTTCAGCAGCCCCGGGGTGCACCGCACCAGCCCGGTGGACCTGAACCGGGTGCTCACCGAGGGGCTGGCCATTCTCGAGCCGCGTTTTGCCAAAAGCGCCATCCGCGTGGTCACCGACTTTGCCCCGGACCTGCCGCCCATCGAGGCGGACAGCGCCCAGCTCACCCAGGTGCTCGTCAACCTGGTGCTCAACGCGCTCCACGCCATGGCCGACGGCGGCACGCTCACCCTGCGCACCGAGCGGGGCGAGGGGGCGGTGCGCCTGGTCGTGGCCGACACCGGCACGGGCATGGACGCGGCCACCCTGGAGCAGATCTTTCTGCCGTTCTTCACCACCCGGGAGGTGGACCAGGGCACCGGCCTGGGGCTGTCGGTGGTGCACGGCATCGTCACCGCCCACGGCGGCACCATCGCCGTAGAGAGCAGCCCCGGCCGGGGCACGGTCTGCACCATCACCCTGCCGGTCTGCGGGGATGGGGAGGTGGAAGCTGCGGCCGCAGCGAAAAGGAGGACGGAACATGGCAGCTGATCAACCGGCCGAGACGGCGCCGGCCCCGGACCGCTCCCGCATCCTCGTGGTGGACGACGCCGCGGACGCGCGCGAGGTGATCCAGACCCAGCTGGAGGACCAGGGCTTTCGGGTGGCCGCCTGCTCCTCGGTCGAGGAGGCGCTGGCCCTGCTCGCCGCGACACCGTTTGACCTGGTCATCACCGACCTGCGCATGCCGCGGGCGAGCGGCCTGGAGCTGGTGCGGCACGTGCGCACCGCCCTGCCGGACACGGAGATCATGATCGTCACCGGCTACCCGACCATCGAAGGCGCGGTGGAGGCGGTCAAGACCGGGGCCGAGCACTACCTGGCCAAGCCGTTCACCGAGCGGGAACTGGTCGAGGCGGTGGAGGCCATCATCGCCAAGCTGGCCCGCCGGCGGCTGGCCCACGCCGGCCCGGCGGCCGATGGGGCGCACGGCATCATCGGTGCTTCCGAGCCCATGCAGCGGGTGTTCCGGCTCATCGACCGGGCCGGCGCGACCGCGGCCACGGTGCTCATCCAAGGCGAGAGCGGCACCGGCAAGGAGCTGGTTGCCCGCGCCATCCACTACGCCGGCGAGCGCCGGGGGGCGCCGTTCGTGTCGGTCAACTGCACCGCCATCCCGGAACACCTGATCGAGAGCGAGCTGTTCGGCCATATCCAGGGGGCCTTCACCGGTGCGGTGGCCTCGCGCCGCGGCTTTTTCGAGATGGCCGGGGGCGGCACCCTGTTCCTCGACGAGATCGGTGACGCCAGCCCGGCCATGCAGGCCAAGCTGCTGCGCGCCATCCAGGAGAAGACCATCCACAAGGTTGGTTCCAGTCGGCCGGTGCGGGTGGACATCCGCCTCATCTGCGCCACCAACAAGGACCTGCCCCAGCTCATCGACCGGGGCCTGTTCCGCGAGGACCTCTACTACCGCATCAACGTCATCGACATCCCGCTGCCGCCCCTGCGCGAGCGCGGCGACGACCTGCTGCTCCTGGTCAACCATTTCCGCGCCAGGTACGGCCGCGACCTGGGGCGGCCGGCGCCGTCGTTCAGTGACGAGACCCTGCGCCGGCTGGCCGCCTACCACTGGCCCGGCAACGTGCGCGAACTGGAGAACCTGGTGCAGCGGCTGGTGCTCCTGGCCGAGGGCGAGCGGATCGAACCC
>CAZMNU010000201.1:0-2539 GCA_964567725.1 uncultured Desulfobulbus sp.
TCTTCAGCTTGATGTCGAGGATGGCCAGGTCCACCGGATGCTCCCGGTTGAAGGCGATGGCCTCGTCCTCCTCGGTGAAGGTGTGCACGGTGTGTCCTTTTTTCTTGAGGATCTTGCCGACGAGCACAGTGGCGTCGAGCACGTCGTCCAGGGTGAGAATCTCTGCCATAATGGTTGGTCTCCGTGTGGTTAAAGCTGCCCGTCCCTGACCGCGGCGGTTTCCCCGGCAAAGGGGAGCAGCAGCCGGAACAGCGTGCCTGGAATTCTGGTGTTGTCCGGGCCGATCACCGGGCTTTCCACCTCGATGGTGCCGCCGTGCTCCTGGATGATGCCGTAGGAAACGGAAAGGCCCAGACCGGTGCCCTTGCCCACCGGCTTGGTGGTGAAGAAGGGATCGAAGATGCGCGCCTTGATGGGCTCCGGGATGCCGTCGCCGCTGTCGCGCACCTCGATGCGCACCAGGCCCCGATCCCGGTCCACACCGGTGCCCAGCAGCAGTTCGCCGCCGCCCTTGGCCTCCATGGCGTGGTGGGCGTTGTTGATCAGGTTGACGATCACCTGGCGCAGCTTTTCCGGGTCGCCGACGATGAGCGGCAGGTCCGCGGCCAGGTCCAGGCGCAGCTTGATGTGGCTCAGGTTGAGATTGTGCTCGGTGACCGCGGCCGAATCCTGGACGATCTCGTTGCAGTTCACCGACTCGCGGGCGCTGCCCGACTGGCGCGAGTACTTGAGCAGGTCGGCGACGATCTTGCGGCTCGCCTTGGTCTGCCGCTCGATCACCTCCAGGTTCTGGAAGGTCTCGGAGTCCGGCTCGAAGTCGTCCATCATCAGCTGGGTGTAACCGAGAATGATGCCCAGCGGGGTGTTGATCTCGTGGGCGATGCCGGCCGCCATCTGGCCGACCGTGGCCATTTTCTCGCTGGAGACGAGCTGCTCCATCATGGTCTTCAGTCGGGTCAGGTCCTTGGCGATGCCCTCGGCGCCGACGATGTTGCCGTCGTCGTCGTAGAGGGCGGTGGCCGAGATGAGCACGTAGATGGTGGCGTCGTCCTTCTTGACGAACTCCGCCTCCAGGTCGCTGACAAAGCCGTCGCGGGCAAGCAGGGCGACAAAGGTGTCGACCTCGCCCTCGTGGCGGAAGATGTCGCGCAGGTTGAGGCGGATGGACTCGACGTGCGAATAGCCGAGCATCTCGTAGCCCGAGCTGTTCATGTCCACGATGTTCTGGCGGTTGTCGGTGAAGAACACCATGTCCTTGGAAGCGGTGAACAGGTGGCGGAACTTCTTCTCCGACGTGGACAACTCGCCGGTGCGCTCCTCGACCTTTTCCTCCAGGTTGAGGTTCAGTTCCTTGAGTTCCCGGGCCGCCTGGGTAAGCCGCATCTTGGACTGCTTGAGCTTGGCCGCCTCCTGCTCGATGGCCTCGTAGGCCTGCACGCCCTTGTGGTAGAAGATCATCACCGCGGCCACCGAGATCATGAACAGGGTGTTGAACCCGCCCGAGTAGGGGCCGATCGCCTGCCAGATGTCACCGCGGCCGGCGACCTGCAGGAGTTCCCGGCTGATGTGGCCCACGGCCCGGCTGGTGGCAAAGGCGGCGATGGCCAGGTTGACGTAGAACAGGTAGCCCCAGAGGAAATTGTCGGGCCTGAGCCGGGTGAGGCGGAAGGCGTACCAGGTGGCGAGAAAGGAAAACACGATGTTGAGCGCCGATCCGGCCACATCCACGAGGATGGCCGGCAGCAGGGGCAGGCCGTTCATCGGGTCCCCCTGGAGTGCGATTTCGCCACCGAATGGTAGAACGAGCGCATACCGATGAACAGGAAGAACAGGGCCGGCATGCACAGCAGGTGATCGAGCTTGGTGGCGTAGAAGGTCAGCTTGTGCAGGTCCAGCGGCCCGAGCAGGTAGGTGGACAGGTAGCCGTTGGTGCGCAGCAGTTCGTCCGGGTGCAGGTAGACGCCGACGATGTGGCCGACAAAGGCGAGCACGTTCCAGGCGGCCATGAGGATGCAGTAGAGCTGCAGGTAGCGCCAGCCGCGGCCGGTGAAGGCAGTGCGGCGAATGTCCCAGAAGAAGTAGCCCAGGGCGAGGAGATAGTGCAGGTGGGCCATCTGGTGGACATACAGCCCTTCCGGCTCGCCGTGCACCTGCAGGGCCAGGGCCTCGCCGGGCAGGCAGAGTGCCACGGCCAGTGCCAGGAAGATCGTCGTCGATGTCAGGTGTCGTGTGCCCATGCGCGTTTCCGGTGCGGGTTGCGGGGTGAGAACCGGCCCTGCCCTTGCGTCCTAGCACGATGGGTGCCAGTTTCGCCCCCTTGTTCCGATGATGCCTCTAAGGTGTTCTTATCACGAACGCTCCGAGCCCGCACCCGCTCTTTTCTGGGTCCTCCCCTGCCGCCCAAACCGGTGTTGACCGCGCCCTGGCGCAACAAAAAAGAGGCGGGCGAAACAAAAAATAGGCGGGCCCGCACCTTCCGCAGGCCTGCGCAGCGGGACGGAGGGTCGGGCCGGACGGGCCGCGACCGCTGCCTGCGATC
>CAZMNU010000202.1:0-2534 GCA_964567725.1 uncultured Desulfobulbus sp.
GGCCGCGATGATGCCGACAAGTTGGGTCCGGCCGCCCATGGCATTGTTCACCGCGGTGCGCGAATCGGCGCCGGTGACCGGGAAGCCCTGCACCAGCCCGGTGGCGATATTGCACGCGCCAAAGGCGATCAGTTCCTGGTTGGCGTCAATGGCATAGCGGTTGCGGCGGGCGAAACTTTTGGCCGTCAGGATGCCGCTGGTGAAACTGATCAGGGCAATGGTCGCCGCATCCCGGACAAGGGACTGGAAACGCGCGGGATCGAAGGAGGGCAAATGCAGGGTCGGCAATCCGGACGGGACCGTGCCCAGTACGGCGACGCCGTGGGTCTCTAGCTGCAGCAGGCGCACCGCGAGAATGCCCAGTGCCGCGATCAAGAGGGCGGCGGGCAGCCGTGGCGCCCATCGTTTCAGGGCGAGCAGGAGGCCCAGGGCAACAACACCGAGCACCAGCGTGGGCAGGTGGCTCGCACTGATTTTCTGGGAAAATTCGACCAGTTTTCCCCAGAAGAGGTCGGCTTCGCCCTTGTAGCCGAAGAGTTTGGAGAGTTGGCCGGCGAGAATGATCAGGGCGATGCCGTTGAGGTAGCCGACAAGAATGGGGTGCGAGAGAAAATTGGCAATGAACCCGAACCGGCACAGGCCAAAGACGATATTGAAGACGCCGGTGATCAGGGTGAGGGAGATCATCAGCTCCATGTAGCGGTGCGGATCCCCGGCGGCCAGCGGGCCGAGGGCCGAGGCGACCATGAGGCAGGTGGCCGCGTCCGGACCGGTGATCAGCTGGCGCGATGAGCCCACCAGGGCATAGACGATGAGCGGCAGCACGGCTGAGTAGATGCCGTACACGGCCGGGACGCCGGCGATTTCGGCATAGGCGATGCCCACCGGCAGGCAGACGGCGGCCACCGACAGGCCGGCAATGAGGTCGGAACGAAGGTCCCGCCGTTTGTACCTGAACAGCATGGCAAGCCCGGGAAGAAAGCGCTGGACCAGGCTGGCCGCGGCAGCCGCTGGCGGTGTTGTTCCTTCCGGTTGTGCGGGGGTGTGCATACGGGTGGG
Source organism: uncultured Desulfobulbus sp. (assembly GCA_964567725.1). Taxonomy (GTDB): domain Bacteria; phylum Desulfobacterota; class Desulfobulbia; order Desulfobulbales; family Desulfobulbaceae; genus Desulfobulbus. The sequence goes on from CAZMNU010000202.1 coordinate 1,060, forward strand.
TACTCCGGTTGTGGTTGCGAGGCGGGTTGTGCTGGTCAGATGCGGGAACGGACTGGCGAACCCGGCGGCCCGCTGCCCGCTCAGGTTTCGGCCGGATTTCCCGGCCAGGGGAAGACGACCCCCTGGCGCGGCATGTGCTCATAGCGCAGTGGCACCGGCGCCGGCCCGACCCGCCTTGCGGACCTCCGCGCTGGTCCCGCCCGGGGCACTGTTCAGGGTGAACGGCAGGCTGCCGCTGCCCGAGCATCCCTGCCGGCGGCGGAGACCTGCCCGGACAGGTCGGATGCCTGCTTGTCCGTCAGAACTTCTCCGGGATGAATTTGAACGGGTATTCGATTTCCTGGTAGCTCTTGCCGATTTTCCGTTTGGGCAATTCCACCTTGTCCTGCTTCAATGCCTTGTGGGGAATCGCGTGGAGCAGGTGGGTGATGGTGTTCAGCCGGGCCCGCTTCTTGTCATCCGAACGGACCACGTACCACGGCGCCCAGGGGGTGTCGGTGGCGGTGAACATCTCGTCGCGGGCGCGGGTGTAGTCGTCCCAGCGGTCGTAGGACTTGAGGTCCATGGGCGTGAGCTTCCAGACCTTGCGGGGGTCGTCGATGCGGGCGGTGAGCCGGCGGGTCTGTTCCTCCGGGCTGACCTCGAGCCAGTACTTGAGCAGGATGATACCGGACTCGAGCATCATCTTTTCAAAGGCCGGCACCACCCCGAGGAACCGTTTGACCTTTTCCTCGGGGCAGAATCCCATCACCCGCTCGACCCCGGCGCGGTTGTACCAGCTGCGGTCGAAGATGACGACTTCACCCGCTGCCGGCAGATGCGGCAGGTAGCGCTGGGCGTACATCTGCGACTGCTCCCGCTCGGTGGGCGCGGGCAGGGCGACCACGCGGAAGATGCGCGGGCTCACCCGTTCGGTGATGGCCTTGATGGTGCCGCCCTTGCCGGCGCCGTCCCGCCCTTCGAAGACGATGCAGACCTTGAGCCCCTTGTGCACCACCCACTGCTGCAACTGCACCAGTTCACCGTGCAGCCTGGCCAGTTCGGTTTCATAGGCCGTGCGGCCGAGCTTGCCGGCTGCCTCGGGTGCGGTCGTGCCTTTGCCTTTCTTGCCCTTCTTTTCTTTTTTCATTGGCTGCCTCCTTGCTGGTTTGTGCCTTCCCCGGGAAAGGGGTGGTGCTCGGGTTATCGGCTCGATTGCGCCATGATGGCGGTGACGGCCACGGTGTTGACGATGTCGATGATCGTGCAGCCGCTGAGATCGTTGATTGGACGGCCCGGCGCCGCAAAGCGGGCGGTCCTGATCAGTCCGGGATCACGGGCCGGCCGTCGTTCAATTGTTGGTAGAAGGCCGCGTTGGCCTCGAGCTTTTGGCGGATGGCGTCAAGTCGCTGCAGTTTCTTGTTGGCAGGAATTTTTTTCACCGACCGGCGACCGCCCGCATCAGCCAGCACCACCATCTCGCCCGAGCCGCTCAT
>CAZMNU010000203.1:0-2508 GCA_964567725.1 uncultured Desulfobulbus sp.
ACTGAACACGGCAAGGCACGGTGACTTCGATGACTGGCGGATGCCGACCGTCCAGGAGCTTCTCTCCATCGCGGACTACGGGCAGCACGACCCGGCCATCAACACGTTGTTTTTCCCGAATACGGCAGGCACCCATTATTGGTCGTCCACCAAAAACGCCAGACATCCGGAGAGTTCGCTGTACGTAGATTTCCTCTCCGGCTACGATGGCGGCAATTACAAGTCTAATGCCTTCCACGTTCGCGCGGTTCGGGGCGGACACCCTCCCGCCGACAGCCGGTACATCGACCATGGCGACGGCACCGTGACAGACACGGTGACCTGGCTCATGTGGCAACAGGAGACGGCCCCCGGAACCATGACCTGGGAGCAGGCACTGGCCTATTGCGAAGCCAGCACCCTGGGCAATTATTCCGACTGGCGCCTTCCCACCATCAAGGAGCTTTCCTCCCTCGTGGATCGCAACAGGTATAACCCCGCTATCAACATCACCTATTTCCCCAATACAGTCTCGGATGATTTCAACAAGGATTACTGGTCATCGACAACGGTTACCAATAATCCAGGACTTGCGTGGGGTGTAAACGCCTACTGGGGCACTGCTGTTGACCGTGACCAGAAGACATCAGCCAACTACTACGTTCGCATGGTCCGAGGGCCTCAGCCGATTATCGTGTCACCCACGAGCGGCCTTACGACCACCGAATCGGGCGGTACGGCCACCTTTACCCTGGTGCTCGGCGCTCAACCCACCGCGGACGTGACCATTGATCTGTCCTCGAGCGACCCTGGCGAGGGCACGGTCTTGCCAACAAGCCTGACGTTCACACCCGCCAACTGGAACGTCCCCCAGACCGTGACCGTGACCGGCGTGGATGATGGCACCGCTGATGGCGACATGGCGTACACCATCATCATCGAACCCGCCGTCAGTACGGACCCGAACTACAACGGCATCGATCCACCGGACGTGTCGGTGACCAATACCGATGAGGGCGTCCCAACGAACACCTCGCCCGTATTTTTCCCGGTCAGGGGTCAGGACGGAAAAACAGGGATCATTTTCATCGACTGAATTTTCAAGACCGGTACGGAGAGACGGTGCCCGTGAAAAATCTGCCCGGCCGGGCGGATTGTCTTTCTCGGTGCGCGTCGCTGGCGTATGATGGGTGCATTTCCCACGATGCGCCGGTCCTCCTGTTGCGCCCGCCGGTCGACTCCTCCCAACTCCAACTGTCTGTGAACCGATGAACGCACCCTGTCTCGCCCTGGCCCTGCTCCTGATCCTGCCCTTTGCCGCCTGCACGGACGCGGCCACCCCACCGTTGGTCAAGACCTCGGCCATCAACGCCGACACGCCCGAGCCGACCCGGTTCGTAGTTCGCGGCCGCACCCTGGTCGACCTGCAGCAGCCCGACAAGCCGCTCTTTTTCCGCGGCATGGGCTACTCGCCGTTCATGCCCGGGGAAACGCCCATGTACGGCGTGCCGCCGGCCAACGACAACCGCTACGCGGGCCAGGTCAAGCTCATGCAGGATCTCGGCGCCACCTACATCCACGTGTTCCCGCGGCTCATGCCAGCCAACTTCTTTGCCGCCCTGGACAAGACCGACATGGTCTACGGCCAGGACACCTTTGTCTGGCCGTACGAGCCCGATTTCCTCGACCCGGCCTACCAGGAACGGACCCTCAAGGACATCAAGGAGATCATCGACCACACCTACACGGTCGGCCGGCCCGACCGGCTGGTGCTGTTCTCCATCGGCGACGAGCTGCAGGCCGCGAACATCGCCTCGACCAACGCCCGTCACCCGGGCCGCCACGATTTCACCGGCAAACACCTGCGCCTCACCGGCCGCACCGCCGCCGAGGTGGCCATGGCCCAACTGGTGGACGGGGCCATGGACTACGAACTGCGCACCTACGGTCGCCGTCACCTCTACTGCCACACCAGCTGGACCCACGTGGGCCCGGTGGCGGACCGGCCGGACCTGGAAGTGAGCGCGGACAACGTCTTCCTGCCCGACATGGGCGACCTGGTCTGCCTGAACATCTACACGTACGCCAACGGCGTGCGCACCTCGCCGCCCGGCTCGACCACCGGCACCACCTACCAGGGCTACCTGGAGCAGCTGGCCGCGGAGATGACCCAGCCGATCCTGGTCACCCAGGTAGGGCTGTCCACCTCACCCATCGCGCCCAAGCCGCACGTGCCCGGGTTCGGCGGCCACAAGGTGGCGGACGTGCCCAAGACCTTCGAGTCGGTCTGGCGGGACATTCGCACCGCCAAGGGTAAGGAACATTTCGCCGGATTGGTCTTCTTCGAGCTGCAGGACGAGTGGTGGAAGAGCGGCGAGGATCCTGACGATACCACCCGCCACGAACCCGAGGACCCGGAGGAGTGGTTCGGTATCTACGAGGTGGACAAGGAGCACCGGCTCACGCCCAAGGGGGAGATTCCGGCGACGGTAAAGCGGCTGTTTGCCGAGCCGTAATTTAGGCTGTAGG
>CAZMNU010000204.1:0-2504 GCA_964567725.1 uncultured Desulfobulbus sp.
GGGGCGGCTTGCCCACGTTGTAGGCGGTCTGGATGTTGGTGCGGTTTCAATCCACGCCCCCGCGCGGGGGGCGGCGGCGGTCGTTGATGGCGCTGTACTGCCAGTAGGGGTTTCAATCCACGCCCCCGCGCGGGGGGCGGCTGGTGATCCCGGCGCTGTCGATTGCTGACTGGTCGTTTCAATCCACGCCCCCGCGCGGGGGGCGGCTGTCGCTTTGTATCCTGCTGATACGCCACGATTTGTACAGCATGTTCCGCGAACTGCCGGGACGGGCGTCTCCCCTGCCCTGTCCCGCTGTTCCGTGTTCGGCGCAAAGCCTTGCACCGCCGGCGTCGCGGACCTGCCGGCTTTTCCTGGTTGTGAACGGTTCGCGGGACCGTTCGTTCAGACAATCAGCGGACCTTCCTGGTCCAGGCTCGCCTTGGCGCCAACGTGCTCGACCCTGCCACGCCAGTTGGCGCCAAGAAAATAAAACCGCAGGCTGTCCAGTTCCTCGTCGATCTCATTGATCAATTGCTGCCGCAAACGCACCCATTGGGCTGGGTCAACGAGGCATTCAAACACTGAAAACTGCACCCGCTGACCAAAATTGCGACACACCTTGGCCACCCGTCGCAGCCGCCTGGCGCCGCCGGGCTCACTGGTGCGCACATCGTAACTGACCAGCACCATCATCACGCACCCTCCTATTTCCAGATGACCGGCGGGTAGCCGTCGAGTTCGTCCCGCAGCATCCGGGCAAACAGCAAGGCCTGCATGTGGAAGAACAGCCCGAGCGACATCCGCTCGTCCACGAACGGGTGGACCATCTCCTCCTGCTTGCGCTTCTGGTAGGCCACCAGCAGGGTCTTGCGGGCCGCATCACTCATGCGCACCGCACCGCTGTCGCTGAAGACAAAATCCCCGGCCTGCAGCTGGCCCAGATTTACCAGGGACAGGGCCAGCCGGTCCGCCATGGGTCGGAACTCTTCCATTAGGTCAAGGGCCAGCCCTGCCCTCCCCGGCCGATCTCGGTGCAGGTAGCCCACCGCCGGGTCAAGACCGACCGATTCAAGGGCCGAACGCAGATCATGCAGCACCAGGGTGTAGAGGAAGGAGAGCAGGCAGTTGACCCGGTCCAACGGCGGCCGGCGACTGCGCCCGCGCATGAAGAAATGGTCCTTTTCCCGCACGATGAGGTGGTCAAAGGCCTCGAAATACACCCGGGCCGCATCGCCCTCGATGCCGCGCACCGCATCCAGGTCGAGGTCGTCCTGCAGTCGCCGCATGGAGGCAGACAGCCGGTCCGCAGCCTGCTGGAGGGCGTCGGTGTCCACCCGGTCAGCGTGGTCGCGTCGGGCGCGGAGCAGCACGGTGCGGCAGTTGGCGACCTTGCCGAGCACACAGGCCGCGGCAATGCGGGCGGAAAAGACCGGGTCGTCGGCGCGGCGGTACTGCTCGCGGCGCAGGAGTACGTTACCGGACATCGGCCCCTGGACCCGGGCGAGAAAACGGCCGTTTTCGGTGAGAAAGCTCAGGCCCACGTTGCGTTCGCCGCAGAACCCCATCAAAAACGGGCTGCAGCCGACATTGCCGAAGCAGGCAATGGCGCCCAGAGTGTGCAGCGGCACGCGCAAGGCCACCTCGCCATCGATGCGCACTGCCACGGTTTCGCCGTCCTTGGCGAGATAGGCACCCTGGGTGGTGACAAACAGGGTGTTGAGATGCTTTTTCATACGTCCTCCACCATTCTGCGCAGATAGGGGCCGACTTTTTTTCGTGCCGCGACCTCGGGCAGACAAAGCGGCAGGCAGGAGCAGTGGGCACAGTGTGGCCCGCGGCGCGGGGGCGGTGTCCTGCCGGCGGCCAGCAGGGCATGTACTTCGTCCGCGGTCCGGCGAACCAAGTCACGCAGGTCGTTATCGAAAACGACCGGGGTCCGCCGCCGCTTTTCGCCGTAATACAAGGCGCCCTGCGGGACCGTGCAGCCGAGCATCTCCTCCAGGCACAGGGCCTGGGCGCAGAGTTGCACCCGGTCGGAGTCGTCACGCTTCGGCCGGCCGCGCTTGTATTCCACCGGCAGGGGCTGCCAGGACCCGTCCTCCTGGCGATGGAACTCGACCACATCGGCAAAACCGACCAGGCCAAAGCGCAGGGAGCGGATGGGCACATCGTACTCCACCCGCAGGGTGCGCCGTGACTCGTGGCCGCTGGTATGCACCCGTTCATGGAGGATGCGGCCCTCGGCGGTCAACCGGTTTTCCATCCACTGCTGTTCAACGTGGATCAGGGCGCACTGACGCGGACAGAACAGGTAGTGCTGCAGGGCGGAGACCATGATCAGGTCGTCCTCGGCGAGAATCTCTGCCACTGAAGGTTGCTGGCTCGATTTTTCCTGAATGGCCTCAATCATGACCCATTAGTTGAGACTGACAAGGTGAATGCTTCACTTAAATTAAAATTGAGCCGATTGCTTAGAAGCCCTCAATTTCTTCTGGAGTCAAGCCCTCCAATTTATCCAGCTG
>CAZMNU010000205.1:0-2474 GCA_964567725.1 uncultured Desulfobulbus sp.
CTTCTTCACCACCGCCCGCGGCCAGGGCTCCACCGGCCTGGGCATGCACATCGTTTTTAACGTCGTCACCGCCACCCTGGGCGGCAGCATTGTCTGCACCAGCGAACCGGGGCAGGGGACGAGTTTCCGGGTGACCGTGCCGCTCACGAACCCGACGGAGGCACCATGAACGATCGCGACGAACTGCTCTTCCCCGACGAGGACGACCGGCCCCTGTTCGCGGACGAACCCGCGCAGCCGGCCGCAGCCGACACCGTGGAGGCCGCCGCCCCCTGGCGGATTCTCATCGTCGATGACGAGGCCGACGTGCACAGCGTCACCACCTTCATGCTCCGCGGCCAGCAGTACCTGGGCCGGGGGTTCGAGTTCCTGCACGCCTACAGCGGCCGCGAGGCGCGGGACATCCTCGCCGTCAACCCGGACCTGGCCGTGGTCCTGCTCGACGTGGTCATGGAAACCGAAGACAGCGGCCTGCAGCTGGTCCACTACATCCGCGAGGAACTCGGCAACCGCACCGTGCGCATCGTCCTGCGCACCGGCCAGCCGGGCAAGGCCCCGGCCGCGCGGGTGATCGTCGAGTACGACATCAACGACTACAAGGAGAAGACCGAACTCACCCTGGAGAAGATGCTCGTCACCCTCATCTCCGCCCTGCGCAGCTACCACTTCATCACCACCATCGAGAACAACCGCCGCGGGCTCAAGCGCATCATCGAGGCCTCGGGCGACATCTTCGAGCGCCAGTCGCTGGAGCGGCTCGGCCGCGGCGTGCTCGACCAGCTCACCGCCATCCTGGAACTGCGCGGCGACCCGGACAGCGGCGGGGTCAGGGCCTCGGGACTGACCGCCGCGGCCATCGACGGCCAGCCGGTGGTACTCGCCGCCACCGGCGCCTTCAGTCCCTTCGAGCACCGGCCGGTGGCCGAGGTGGACACGGCCATGATGCGCACCGCCCTGGACCTGGCCCGCACCCGGCCGCGCGGCTTCTACTGCCAGGGCGGCCGCTGCGCCTGGTACTTCAAGAGCCAGAGCGGCTCGGAGAATTTTCTCTACTTCGAGATCCCCAAGGAACTCGACGAGGACGACCACGACCTGCTCGAACTCTTTTTCACCAACGTCTCGCTGGCCTTTGACAACCTCTTTTTGAACCAGGGCATCGAGGACACCCAGAAGGAGATCATCTTCCAGATCGCCGAGACCATGGAGTGCCGCTCCGCCGAAACCGGCAGCCACGTCCGCCGGGTGGCCGAGTACGCCCGCCTGCTGGCGCTCAAGGTCGGCCTTTCCGAGGAGGAGGCGGAGATGCTCAAGCTCGCCTCCACCCCGCACGACCTGGGCAAGATCGGCATCCCGGACGCCATCCTCAACAAGCCCGGACCGCTCACCCCGGAGGAGTACGACACCATCAAGACCCACGTCTGGCGCGGCCACGACCTGCTCGCCAGCTCGCCCAGCCCGATCATTCAGGCCGCGGCCCGCATCGTCCTCCTGCACCACGAGCGCTGGGACGGCCAGGGCTACCCCCAGGGCCTGAAAGGCGAGGATATCCACATCCACGGCCGCATCATCGGCGTGGCCGACGTGTTCGACGCGCTCTCCAACAAGCGCGTCTACCACGACCGCTGGGACTGGGAAGCGGTGTTCAACCACTTCCGCGAGGAACGCGGCCGCCACTTCGACCCGCAGCTGGTGGATATTTTGCTGGAGAACCGGGAGGAGTTCGTGGCGATCTGGGAGCGGTATAATGCGGTGGGGATTGAGTTTGGGTAAGTTGGTGGGTGATTTCAGTGAGTTGCTTTTTGGGGGCAAGCTGTTTAGCTGTTTAGACTGTTAGCTGTTTAGGCCAAAGTCGCCGGCCTGCGGCCGAAAGGCTCAACAGCTCAACAGCTGCATTCTGGGTCCGCCGTGCGCACCATTCGTGTCCACCGGGCATTTGCCCGCTGCGGCGAACGCACCACGACCACACCGGACCCGCACCGCCGCCCGCGCGGCCTGCCGGACCACCGGTCACCCGGGACCACCTGGCGGGCGTAGGGGCGAAAAATCTTTCGCCCCTACAGGTCACGCCCTCGCACCGCCCGGCGGGTATCGTCCCGGCCAACATCCCGCAACCTTGGGCACTGTCCCTTTGCGGTGCGCGCAGCGCAACCGACTGACAGGCTCAACCGCTCAACCGCTCAAAAGCTAACAGGCTCAAAGGCTCAACCGCTTCAACCCACCTCGTCATGCGTGCCGATATGCACCGGCACAATCTCGTTGTCCTCGATGAGCAATTCGATGGTGAGCCGGTAACTGAGCGTGATCGAGAGCGAGTACAGGCCGGTCAGCCTGCCCTGCAGGGGATGGAGGCGGAGCGAGGGGTGAAACGGGTTGGCCGCCAGGATGTGCAGACATTTTTCGTACTGGGGCAGCAGGTCCGGGTGTCGTTCAGGTGTTCAGGCTGTAGGTGTTTAGGCAGTAGGCCTACAGCCTAA
>CAZMNU010000206.1:0-2442 GCA_964567725.1 uncultured Desulfobulbus sp.
TAATTTTCCACTGGCGTCATGAGCCGGCCTTTGCTACGGTGTTGTCATGGAGACGACAGCACCTGTGCACCAGATTCGGGGTCGCAGCCTCACCGAAAACGATGTCGCAGAAATCCGTCAGGTCATTGCCGACCATTGGCATCACGGCCGGTCGGCGATCTCACGGGAACTCTGCCAGCGCTGGCAATGGCGGCAAGCCAACGGCCAGTTGAAGGACATGGCCTGCCGGAGCCTGCTGCTGACCTTGGAGAAAAAAGGCGAACTCACCCTGCCGCCTCGCATGCAGGAGACCTATCGTTTTCCGCGACGGGCGGATCGCCGTTCCTACACAATGGACACCACGGAAATGGCCGGCGCTGTTTCCGCGTTTGGCTCTTTGACAATCAAGATGGTGCGCCAAACCCCTGATGAAGGGGTGTGGGATTACCTGATTGACCGCCATCATTATCTGGGTTCTCCCTGGATCGTCGGCGCCTCGTTGAAGTATCTCGCCTATCTTGACGATCGCCTGGTGGCCTGCCTTGGCTGGGGCTCCGCCGCGTGGAAGGTGGCGGCCCGCGACCGGCTGATCGGCTGGGATCGGGACCAGCGGGAACGCAACCTGGCCAAGGTGGTCAACAACGTCCGTTTCCTCATTCTGCCCTGGGTCAACATCCGCCACCTGGCCTCCAAGGTCCTGGCTCTGAATATCCGCCACCTGGAGCGCGACTGGTTTGCCTTCTACCGTGAGCCCATCTGCCTGCTGGAGACCTTTGTCGAAAAGGACCGCTTCCAGGGCACCTGTTACCGGGCCGCCAACTGGGCCAGGGTGGGCGAGACCACCGGTCGCGGTAAATATGACCGTTGCAATCAACGCACCGAGCCGGTGAAGGCGGTGTGGCTCTATCCGCTGACCAGGCGTTTCCGGGAGGAACTTCGTGGCTGAACCGGAATACACCGCCCTGGACTGGCAACTCAGCGATGCCGAACTGGAACAGCTGCCGCCCTCGGCCCTGCGCCTGATTGTCCGCAAACTGCTGACCCATATCATCGGGCAGGACCAGCGGATCAAGGAACTGGAGGCCGAAGTCAATCAGCTCCGGGTCAGGCTTGACCGGAACTCGGCCAATTCCAACAAGCCGCCTTCTTCCGACTCGCCGTACCAGGAAAACGCGCCCAAGCCCAACAAGAGCAAGCCTGGTGGACGCAAAGGCCACAAGGGCCACCGCCAGCAGCTCATGCCGCCGACCAGGACCGAGGCGATCCATCCCGGCCCGTGTCCCTGCGGATGCCACACGTTTACGGCGTTGCGACCCTATTACACCCACCAGCATATCGAGTTGCCCGAGATCGTGATGACGGTCATCCACTGCATCCTCTATCAGGGCACGTGCACCGCCTGCGGCAAAACGGGCAAGGGCTACGTACCGACGGCATGGCAAACCGGCTTCGGCCCCCGCCTCTGCGCCCTGGTGGCGGAGATCGGCGGGATTGACGGCAACAGCCGACAGACTATCCAATCGTTCTGCTCCTCGGTGCTGGGCTGCACGATCAGCCTCGGGGCGATCCAGAAGATTATCGATCGGGCCTCCCGGGCCATCCTGCCCCACTACGAGGCGATCAGGGACAAGGCCCGCAGCGTGGCCGTCAATCATGTCGACGAAACCACCTGGAAAAACAGCGGCAAGCTCAACTGGCTCTGGGTTATGGCCAGTCCGGTGGTCGCTTTCTTCATGGTCCACACCAATCGCTCCCGGGTCGCCTTTGAAGCCCTGGTGGGAGGTTGGCAAGGTATCCTGGTCAGCGACGGCTATCGGTTGTACCAAAACTGGGTGCATGCTCGGCAAAGTTGCCTGGCCCACCTGATCCGCAGGGCCAAAGGGCTGGCCGAACGGAAGGAGCCGGAACTGGCCCGATGCGGAGCCTGGGCCAGGGACGAACTGCGCCGCCTGTGCAAAATGGCCAAGGCGCCGCCGACCAAGGCGGAGTGGCATGCATTTTATGCCCGGTTCAACCGGCTGATTGCGCTGTATATCGACTCCGACAGCGAAGCGGGGAAGCTTGTCCGCCATCTCGATGCGGAGATGGACTCGCTGTTCACTTTCCTGCTCGAGGAGGGCGTGGAGCCCACCAACAACTTCGGGGAACGAATGCTCCGCCATGCCGTGCTCTGGCGGAAACGCAGCCAGGGCACCAACAGCGAGAAAGGCAACCGCTGGGTGGAGCGCATTGTCTCCCTCCGGCAGACCTGCCGCCTGCACGGCAAATCATCTTTCCACGTGCTCGTGAAGGCGATGAATGCTTCGTTCAAAGAACAACAACCTGATCTGGAATGGATCAGGTCCGCGGCTTGAGACTGGCCACCCTGTGATTCGTTACGGTGATTTTTCTCACGGTAGGACGCTATCTGTCCGACCAGCTATGGCATAATGCGCCAACCGATCATCAACATTGGAGCGCGCC
>CAZMNU010000207.1:0-2418 GCA_964567725.1 uncultured Desulfobulbus sp.
CCGCATGGAGGCGGGCCAGGACGCGCCCAGCCTGCGCACCGCGGCCGAGGAGTTGGGCGTCAGCCACACGGCCGTGGCCGGATTGCTGCAGACCCTGCAGGACAAGGGCTGGCTGCGGCGCGAGGGTCGCTACAGCCGCAGCCTGGTGCTGCTCGATGGCGGCGCGGCCGATGTCGCGGGCAACGCCCGGGCCGTGCCCATCATCGGCCGGGTGGCCGCCGGCCTGCCGCTCTACGCCCAGCAGGAATGGGCCGGCAGCGTGCTCGTCGACAGCACCGTGTTCCGCGGCGACAACCTCTTTGCCCTGCGCGTGCAGGGCGACTCCATGCGCGACGCCGGCATCCTCGAAGGCGACCTGGCCATCTGCGAACCGCGCCAGTTCGCGGCCAACGGCGAGATCGTGGTCGCCCTGGTGGGCGGCGAGGAGGCCACGGTCAAGCGCTTCTTCTACCGCGGCGACCACATCGAACTGCGCCCGGAAAACGACCGCCACCCGGTGCAGACCTACACCCTCGGCGAAGTGCTCATCCAGGGCAAGGTGATCGGCATCCAGCGCGGCCCCGAGCAGATGGCCGCGCTCTGAGCGGGGCAGGCCCGCTGCCGATCGGTGCGGACAAGGCGACCGGTCCGGCACAGCTCCTCCCCTGCAGGGGCGAAAGATTTTTCGCCCCTACGCCATTGCGGGGAGGTTTTCCATTGCTTCAAAGCGATGAATGCCTTCCCCCTTTCCTCCCGGATACCGCCCAAAAACACGAGGTCCACATTCGCTGGCCTGGCGGGCGATCGACCATGGTGCGCACGGCGCACCCTACGTACAAACAACCGCTTACGCATGTTCGCGGGTAGGGTGCGCCGTGCGCACCATGGGATTTTGCCGACCTGGTGGCGGGGCTCCGCTTTGCCGGTTGCCAGTGGGCCGGGGGCGGGGAGGTCGTGGCCGTGACGGTCGAGGTCCGGGAAAAGGATGGCGCCGCGCCCGGTCCATGGCCCCATCTTCTCAACGCACCAATCGGTGACGGTGTACAACCGCCACCCCATCGTCCCGGAAGAGCCCCTCGCACATGGTGCGCACGGCGCACCCTACGTACAAACAACCGCTTACGCATGTTCGCGGGTAGGGTGCGCCGTGCGCACCATGGGATTTTGCCGACCTGGTGGCGGGGCTCCGCTTTGCCGGTTGCCAGTGGGCCGGGGGCGGGGAGGTCGTGGCCGTGACGGTCGAGGTCCGGGAAAAGGATGGCGCCGCGCCCGGTCCATGGCCCCATCTTCTCAACGCACCAATCGGTGACGGTGTACAACCGCCACCCCATCGTCCCGGAAGAGCCCCTCGCACATGGACAGGTGGGCGACCAACCCGCATCAGAGATCTCAGGCTCGGCGCGTGCCCCTTCCTGGGTGTAGAGCGCCATGTTGGCAAACTTTGCCACATACAGTATGTTGGCAAGAAAGACAGCTTATAAGGAGGATCAACCATGGCGACACTCAACATATCCATGCCTGATGAACTTCGGGCCTATATCGAGGCTCGCGTCAACACGGGGGAATATCAAAGTGCCAGTGACTATTTGCGTGATCTCATTCGGCATGACCGCGAGGAAACGGAACGACTTTTGGTTGAAGGCCTCGACAGCGGTCCCACTCGCCCCCTGAATATGGCGAGCCTGCAAAAGACAGCAGAAGCGGTCCTCAAGAGAACAACCGGTGAGTAATGCCCACCATCCTGATAACCCCGGCGGCGGAAAGCGATCTCATAAACCTGTGGGTCTACATCGCTCGGGACAACAGGGCGGCAGCAGACAAGGTCTATGAAGCCGTAGAGCAGACCTTTGCAACCCTCGCCTCGATGCCCGCCATGGGCACCCTGTACCAGCCCAAACGGAGAAGGCTTGAGGGCATACGGTTCTTTCCGGTCACACATTTCCAAAAATACATCATCTATTATCGGGTGGTGCAAGGCGGGATTGAAATCATTCGTGTCTTACACGCTCACATGGAGCGCCAGAAACGATTGGAGCCGGGCCACTGATCAACCGGCAGAACTTCCCTGCACCACCTGGACATTGTCACCAATGTTTTTGTACATTGGTCCAAATCTGAACACCGGAGGTGGACCATGACCCGGCAACGACAACCGCTCACCCGGCGCCAGCGGGAATTTTTCGACTACCTGCGCGTCCGCATGGAGGCGGGCCAGGACGCGCCCAGCCTGCGCACCGCGGCCGAGGAGTTGGGCGTCAGCCACACGGCCGTGGCCGGGTTGCTGCAGACCCTGCAGGACAAGGGCTGGCTGCGTGCTGTTCGACAGCGCCGTGTTCCGCGGCGAGGAGACAACGGTCAAGGGAAGATGCTGATTTCGACAGCATCAAAATTACATGAACCCTCTTTTCAATGACGATGCGGACGGTGTTTCGCTTGACC
>CAZMNU010000208.1:0-2403 GCA_964567725.1 uncultured Desulfobulbus sp.
GCTGTCGTCCCTGCAGACCGATCAAATCCTTGCCGGTGTACACCGCCTCCAAACCGCGCTCGATGAATCCGGCCATGACCACCGGCCAAAGCCCCCGCTTGCTGAGCATCTCCCTGGGCCCGTCGCCCAGGTCGTTGACCAGGATGGCCCGGCAATCGGCCAGGATGCGGCTGATGTTGAGCCAGCGCTGGCTGCCTCCGCCTGAGGGCGGGGCCTTCCGGTCCTCGATGTAGGTGTAGCCGCCCTGGCCGTCCTCGCCCCAGACCTGGAAACGGGTCGCCTCGCCCAGGTGCTGGTTGACCAGCACCCCTTCCAGGGTGGCCACGGCCACATAGGGGCGAACGGGTTCTTCCGGTTTGGGCAGTTGGGCGCAGGCGGAAAGACATCCGCGAAACGCCTCGGTCTTATCGTCGTCGAGCAGGCCGACCGCATCGGCCCGGCAGCGGGTGCAGTGGCGCATCTGCGGCAGGTACTGCTCGGCCTCACCGCGGAGCCGTTCCATCATCTCCCTGTCCGGCTCGGGGATATGCTCGAAGGCGGTATCGGCATTGGGGAACATAGCCATACAGTTGAGCAGGTCCACGCCCAGTTCCTTCATTGTCGCCGCCAGCACCGGCACATGCGCGTCGTTGATGCCGGGGATGACGATGGTGTTCACCTTGACCGTGACCCCGTGCTCCTTGAGCAGGCGGATCGCCTCCAACTGGCGGGCGAGCAGCAGTTCCGCACCTTGGCGGCCGCGGTAGATGATCTTGCCGTCACGCACCCAGGCGTAGATCTGCTGGCTGATGGCCGGGTCCACCGCGTTGACGGTGATGGTCACGTGGGAAACACCGATCTCGGCCAGTTCCGGCACATGCGGCGCAACATTAAGGCCGTTGGAGGAGAGGCAGAGGATGGTGTCCGGGTAGTGACGGCGGATGAGCCGCATGGTCTCCAGGGTCTCGTCCGGGTTGGCAAAGGGATCGCCCGGACCGGCGATGCCGGCCACCGAGATGCGCGGTTCCCGCTCCAGCACCCGCCCCATGTACACCAGGGCCTGGTCCGGGCTGAGCAGGGTGGAGGTGACGCCGGGCCGCGACTCGTTGACGCAGTCGTACTTGCGGTTGCAGTAGTTGCACTGGATGTTGCACTTCGGTGCAACCGGCAGATGCACCCGCCCATACTGACCTTTGGCCTGGACGTTAAAGCAGGGATGACGATTGAAATCTTTTTCGTTCAACATGGCGGGCTCCTTGAGCGGATGAATGGCCATCACATATAGAAATAGCCGACCGGGCTATCGTCCTGTTTTTTCTCGATCATCGCGTTGGCGACGGTATCGAACAGCTGTTGCGCGCCGGCGTAGCCGAGGTGGAGAATACGCTGACCGCCAACCCGGTCGTGGATGGGAAAGCCCACCCGGATGAGCGGGATGTTCAGCTTTTTCGCCAGCGGATAGCCCTTGCTGTGGCCGACCACCAGGTCCAGCTCCAGCTGTTCGGCCATCTCGCTGATCTCGAAGAAATCCATGCCTTCAAAGACCTGCGGCTGTTCGGGCAGGGTATCGGCGGTGGCGGCGGCGATGGCCTGTTCAAGTTTGCCCGAGGTACCGCCCGAAGCGCAGAGCACGGGCCGGATGCCGATCTCGGCGAGGAAGGAACACAGGCCGACGATCATATCCTCTTCGCCGTAGACCACGGCCCTTTTGCCGAACACATACTTGTGGCCGTCCACATAGGCGTCGACCAGGCGACCGCGCTCTTTGGCGTATTTTTTCGGGGTCGGGCGGCCGCTCAGTTCTTCCAGCAGATGGAAGAAGGCATCGGTCGCACGGATGCCCACCGGCATGCCGATGCGGTGATGGGGGACGCTGAATTTTTCCGCCAGGACCGTGCCGCCGGTGGCGGCCAGGGTCGGCCCGAACTCGATGGACGCCCGGGAGCGGCCCATGGCCCTGATCGCCGCCAACGGTGTACCGCCGCCCTGGATTTTCTCGTATTCCACCAGGGCCGGGCCGTCCATGGTCTCGGACAGATCGGGCAGCAGGGTGCAGCCGAGGCCGAAGTCGGCGAGGATCTCGTGGAGCAGGCGGTAATCGGCCGAGCTGACGAACCCGGGCAGGATGTTGACTGTCCCGGTGCGCGGCCCGCCTTCGCTCAACTGCGCCACCACCGCACGGATGGCGGCGTGGAACCCCTCCATGTGGGTACCCGCATAACTGGGAGTAGAGACGTGGACCAGGGTCGGCAGGCCCACCGAACCCTTGGTGTCCTCGGCGTATTCGCGCAGATAGCGGCCCACGTCGTCGCCGATGGTCTCGGTCAGGCAGGTGGTGGCAATGCCGATCAGTGCCGGCCGATACTTGGCCGCGACGTTGGTCAGGCCGAGTTTGAGGTTGGGGCCGCCGCCGTAGACCGCGTG
>CAZMNU010000209.1:0-2343 GCA_964567725.1 uncultured Desulfobulbus sp.
CACCACGCCGATGGCCAGAATCTCCTACACCACCGGGAAAAGGGGTATACGGTGCTGGTGTTTGCCCGTGGCCAGAAAAAACGCAACACAGTGACCCTGCCGTTCACCTGCCTCGGCCCTGCGGACCTGGTCAGCGACGAGAGCGAACGGCCAATCCGCATGGTCTGGCGCCTCAAACATCCCATGCCGGTGGAGATGTTTGCGGACAACCGCAAAGGCGGGTGACGCGCCATGGCAGACCTTTTCGGTTTATCCGCTGCCCAGCCCAACGGGACTCGGTACTCTACGGCAGCGTCGACGCCGCTGTCTGCAGCAGAATACCCTGATATCCGCACCGCAGACCGGTTCGGCCCCGGAGCCCATGCCCGGGTGCAACCGCCACCTCCTCAACCCAGCCCGCTGTCCCTGCCCGGCAGCCTTTGAACAGCGGCGCCTGAAAACTTCCGCGCCACCGCCTGCCCAGCGGGTTCCGATCGCCGCGCATGCGGCACGGGCGGTTTTCCCGGAAACAGACGGTCTCGATTTTTTCCTAAAAATTTCAGCATATTGGCACCATCGATCTCGGTTTGGCTTGATCTTTCGGCGGTGTCTCGGGCAACATGCAGGGTCGATAGACCAGAGCCAACTCCTCTCCGGGAAAAATTCCGGAGCGGAACATCGATTTTCGGAGGTGCACAATGGCCCACGACAAAACAGTCCATGCGATCCCGGCAGCAAAGTTTGATGCGCTCCTGTTCGATCTCGACGGGGTGATCACGGAGACCGCCTCCGTACATGCCGCGGCCTGGAAAGAGATGTTCGATGAATTTCTCGCCCGGCACGCCGACCGGGAAGGTATCCCCTTGCAACCCTTTGTCATCGAAACCGAGTACCGCGCCCACGTGGACGGCAAGCCCCGGTTCGACGGGTTGCGCAGCTTTCTCGCCGCTCGGGGGATCTCTCTGCCCGAGGGCGGACCGGACGATCCGCCCGGCACGGCGACCATCCACGGGCTTGCCAGGCGAAAGAACGAGGAATTCCTGCGCCAGGTCCGGGACCAGGGGGTGCAGGTGTACGAACCCGCCGTGGCCCTCATTCACAGCGCAAAAAAACACGGGCTGAAGACCGCAATCATCTCGTCGAGCAAAAGCTGCGCCATGATCCTGGATGCAGCCGGTCTTGCCGATCTTTTCGACGCGCGGGTGGACGGGGTGGATGCGGAACGTCTCGGCATACCCGGAAAACCGGCCCCGGACATCTTCCTCGAGGCGGCCCGCCAGCTGCAGGTCGCACCGGAGCGGGCGGTGGTGATCGAGGATGCCCTTTCCGGCGTCCAGGCCGGCCGGGCCGGGCATTTCGGGCTGGTGATCGGCATCGCCCGCAGCGGCGACACCGCATCCCTGCTGGAGAACGGCGCCGACATGGCGGTCACTGACCTGTCCGCGGTCCGCGTCACGAATGGCGCCGAACCGGCGGAACCGCTCCCCTCGGCCCTGGACGACCTGGAGACCATTGCCCGCCGGGCCGAGGGCAAACGGCTCGCCATCTTTCTGGACTATGACGGCACCCTGGCCCCCATCGTCGACACCCCGGACCAGGCCTTCATGGACGACGCCACGCGGGATGCCGTGGTCGAACTGGCCTTGCACTGCACGGTGGGCATCATCAGCGGGCGGGACCTGGACGATGTGCGGCGCATGGCGGACATCGACTCGATCATCTATTCCGGCAGCCACGGCTTCGATATTTCAGGGCCGGAAGGCCTGCACCTGGAAAACGAGGTGGGCACCGAGTTCCTGCCCGTTCTCGACCAGGCGGAAAAAGAGCTGGCCGAGGCGCTGGCAGCAGTCGAGGGGGGACTGGTGGAGCGCAAACGGTTCGCCATCGCCATCCATTACCGGCTGGTGGCCGCGGAACAGGTGGAACAGGTGGAAGCGGCGGTGGACAGGGCCGCCGCTGCCCACCCGGAGCTGCGCAAAGCCTACGGCAAGAAGATATTCGAACTCCAGCCGGACATGGACTGGCACAAGGGCAAGGCGCTGCTGACCCTGCTGGAGGCCCTGCACATGGACGGCGAGGATGTTCTGCCCGTGTACATCGGCGACGACGTAACCGACGAGGACGCCTTCCGGGCGCTGCAGGGTCGGGGCATCGGCATCGTGGTCCGGGACGAGCCCTACGAGACCGCGGCCGCCTTCAGCCTGGTCCATCCCGGCCAGGTGCGGGAATTTCTCCAGAAACTGAGCCCACTGTGCAGGAGGGCGTCATGACAGCCTGGTCCCTGGTGTACGACACCTTCGATCCGAAACAGGAAGGTCTGCGCGAGGCCCTGTGCACCCTGGCCAACGGGTATTTCGCCACCCG
>CAZMNU010000210.1:0-2276 GCA_964567725.1 uncultured Desulfobulbus sp.
TCCTGGGTGATCGCGAGCAACGCCAAGACCGTGCTCCTGCAGCGCAGCGAGGCCTATTCACGGTTGTTCGCGGACAACCTCAACCGCCAGGTGTTCGTCCAGTTCGTCCTGCCCACGGTGGTTCGCTACGGCCGCATCGCCCTGTCCGACCCGGAGCAGTACGAGCGGCTCGACCGGATCGTCGCCAACATCACCCGCGGCATGCGCATCGAGTCGGTGACCATCTACGAGCCGCGCCAGAACCGCATCGCCTACTCGACCATGGCCGAACTCATGGGCAAGCGCGACCTGGGCGGGCTGGAGTATCAGAAGGCGCTCAAGGGCGAAAACAACTCGGCGCTCATCTCCGGCGGCTCGCTGCTCAGCCTGCTGCCCGGCACGGCCGAGATCTTCTGCACGCTCAAGACCTACGTGCCCTTCCGCCAGGAGAACCGGCTGGGCGAGCACACCGGCGAGATCATGGGCGTGATCGAGGTGGTCCAGGACCTGTCCGACGACCTGGAGACCATCATCGGCCTGCAGGGGCGGGTAATCGTGCTGTCGCTGACCATCATGGGCATCCTCTTCACCATCCTCAGCCTGATCGTGGTCCGCGCCAACCGCATCATGGCCAAGCGGGCCGAGGAGCGGCTGCAGCTCGAGGAGCAGCTGAACGAGGCGCAGCGGCTGGCCACGCTCGGCAAGATGGTGGCCGCGGTCTCCCACGAGATCAAGAACCCGCTGGGCATCGTCCGCTCCACCGCCGAAATCCTCGCCAGCCGCATCGGCAAGGTGGCGCCGGGCAACGAGGGGCTGGCCAACATCATCATGGAGGAGACCCTGCGGCTCGACGCCATTGTCCGCGAGTTCCTCGACTTTGCCCGGCCGCGCGAGATCCGGCTCGAGGAGGCCTCGCTCAACGAGGTGGTGGAGCGGGTGCTGCGCTTCATGGAGGCGGAGTTCAAGCAGAAATCCGTGCTCCTGCGCCGCCGGCTCGACCCGCACCTGCCCGAGATCCCGATGGACGCCGAGCAGGTCTACCAGGTGGTGTTCAACATCGTCTTCAACGCGGTCCAGGCCATGCCCTACGGCGGCGACCTGGTGGTCAGCTCGCGGCTGGACGACGACGGCCAGCTGGCGGTGCTGGAGATCACCGACACCGGCGTGGGCATCCCGGCGGATAAGCTCGAGCAGATCTTCGCCCCGTTCTACACCGACAAGAGCCGCGGCACCGGCCTGGGGCTGTGCATTGCCCGCTCCATCATCGAAAAGCATGGCGGCCGGATCACGGTAGAGAGCCGGCCCGGGGACGGCAGTACCTTCACCGTGACCCTGCCGACAGGGGTATGATGCCCGCCCCAAGGCGCATCGGCTGCTGCATCACCGCCCACGGCTTCGGCCACGCCACCCGGGCCGCGGCGGTCATGGAGGCCCTTGGCCGGCGGTTGCCGGTCGACTGTACGATCGTCACCGCGGCGCCGGCGCAGCTGTTCGCCGAATCGCTGAGCGCACCGTTCACCGTTCATCCCCTGGTGGTGGACATCGGCCTGGTGCAGCGGGATGCCATGACCGAGGACCTGGACGCGACCCTGGCGACCCTGGACGGGTTTTACCCGCTGGCGGACAGCCTTATCGACCGGGTTGCCGGCCTGCTCCGCGGCTGTGAACTGGTGCTCTGCGACATCGCCCCGCTGGGTATCGCGGCCGCGGCCCGGGCCGGCATCCCCTCGGTGCTCATCGAGAACTTCACCTGGGACTGGATCTACGCCGGCTACCTGGACCGCTGCCCCGGCCTGGCCCGGCACATCGACTCTCTGGCGGGGCTGTTCGCCCGGGCCGACTACCGCATCCAGGCCGCCCCGGCCGGGCGCGCCGCGGCCTGCGACCTGGTGGTACAGCCGGTGGCGCGAGCGGTGCGCGACCCGGAACAGGTGCGCCGGCGGCTCCGCCCCGCTGCCGGCCAGCGGCTGGTGCTGGTGACCATGGGCGGGGTGGGCGGCGGGGTGGTGTCGCTGGCGCCGCTGGTCAAGCGCAGGGAGCTGCTCTTCCTGTTCACCGGCCGGGGCCGGGAGAACGAGTTTCTCCACAACCTGCGCTTCCTCGGCAGCGACGACCCCGCATGGTACCATCCCGACCTGGTGGCCGCGGCCGACCTGGTGGTCGGCAAGGTCGGCTACTCCACCGTGGCCGAGGCCTACCACGCGGGCCGTTCGTTCGCCTATGTGCGGCGACCGGCCTTCCGCGAGTCCGCCACCCTGGCCGCCTTTGTCGACCGCCACCTGGATTCCTGGGAACTC
>CAZMNU010000211.1:0-2273 GCA_964567725.1 uncultured Desulfobulbus sp.
TGTCCGCCAAGGGCCAGGCGCTGATCGCCGGCTACAGCCTGCACGGCAAGCCGCTCTTCTTCGGCGACGCGAAATAAGCGGATCGTTTCCCTCCCACTGAGATCAAGGCGGGCGCCGGTCCGGGCGCCCGCCTTTTTTGCCTGCCCATGAGCTTTTTTCTCGACAGCTTCGTCGCCGCCGGCCGGTTGGTCTGGGCACTCGACCCGGAACTGTTCACCATTGTTCGCGTGTCCTTGTCGGTGAGCTGCCTGGCCACCCTGATTGCCGCCGCGGGGGGCATCCCGCTCGGCTTTCTCGTGGCCTACGGCCGGGTGCCGGGCCGGCGGGCGATCATCACCCTGCTCAACACCTTGCTCGCCCTGCCCACGGTGGTCATCGGCCTGTTCGTCTACATGTTCATCAGCCGGCGCGGCATCCTCGGGCCGCTGGACCTGCTCTACACCCAGCAGGCCATGGTCATCGGCCAGGTGATCCTGATCGTGCCGCTCATCGCCGCCCTGACCGTCGCCGCGGTCAGCCGGGTGGACGAGCGTTACCGCCGCACCGCGCAGACCCTGGGTGCGGGCCCCTGGCAGACCGCGCTGGTGGTGCTGCGCGAGGGCCGCTTCGGCATCGCCGCGGCGGTGATCTCCGCCTTTGGCCGTGTCATTTCCGAGATCGGCATCTCCATGATGCTCGGCGGCAACATCAAGGGGTTCACCCGCACCATGACCACGGCCATGGCCCTGGAATACGACAAGGGCGCCTTCACCCTGGCCGTGGCCTTAGGGCTCGTGCTCATGGCCATCAGCCTGGGCATGAACGTGGTCTTCAACCTGGTCCAGGGGCGGGCCGGGCGATGAGTCTCTACCAGCTCGAACACCTCACCCGGTCCTACGGCCGGCGCATTGTGCTCGCCATCGACCATCTGGAGATCGAGGCCGGCCGGATGTACGCGCTGCTTGGCCCCAACGGCGCCGGCAAGACCACCCTGCTCAACCTGCTCGCCTTTCTCGACGAGCCCACCACGGGCAGCCTGCGTTTTTGCGGCAAACCGGTGGGCAGCGACCGGGTCGAGCGGCTCGCCCTGCGCCGCCAGGTGGTACTCGTTGACCAGCACCCGATCATGTTTTCCACCTCGGTGGCGGCGAACATCGAGTTCGGCCTGAAGATCCGCAAGATCGACCGGACCGCCCGACAGCGGGCCGTGCAGGCGGCCCTGGAGACCGTCGGTCTGGAGCGCTACCGTGCGGCCCGGGCCCACGAACTCTCCGGCGGCGAGACCCAGCGGCTGGCCCTGGCCCGGGCGCTCGCCCTGGCGCCGACCGTGCTGCTTTGCGACGAGCCCACCGCCAGCGTGGACACCGAGAACCAGGCGAAAATCGCTGCCCTGCTGCGCCGCATCAACACTGAGCAGGGTACGACCATCGTGTTTACCAGCCACGACCGGCTGCAGGCGGCCAGCCTGGCCGAACGCACGGTGGTGCTGGAGAGCGGCCGGCTGACCGCCACCACCTACGAAAACCACTACGCCTGCACCCTGGACGAGACCCTTGTCCCGCCCCGGCTGGTTCTCCACGGCCAGGCGGCCATCCCCCTGACCGCACTGCCCGCGGGGTTGCAACCGGGACAGCCCGGCCGGGTGGCCATCGACCCGACCCGCATCCGCCTGCGCACCGGCGATCCGACCGATCCCACCGAATGCCCGGGCCGGGTGGTGCTGCTCATGGCCGAGGGCGCGCAGATCCGCGTCACCGTGGATATCGGCGTGCTGGTGGTTGTACTCCTCGACCGGGAGCGGTATCGTGCACAGCGGCCGGCCGTGGGCGACACCGTGTCCCTCGGTTTCGCAGCGGACTCCTTGAGCCTCGCCCAGCCGCCGGCCTGAACCTCGTCCCTGTCCCGCCCGCGTTCCGGGCGAACTTCATCAACACCACTTGTCGCGCGTGCAGAAATGACCAACGAAACGATTCCCCAACTGACCCTTGACCTGCCCGATTCGGCCGTCCCCGGCTTTGCCGCCCTGCTCCAGCACGGCATTCTCTGCCCGGTGGCGGGGCCAGTGCAGATCCGCCCCTTCCTGCTCGCCCTGCCCGGCTTCACAGCCGACTACATCGAGGGCACGGTGCAGACCATCTTTATCAACGGCAGCGCCGCCGACACGCTCGACCGGCCGCTCGGCTGCGGCGGTACCCTAGCCCTGAGCGCGGCCATGCCCGGCCTGGCCGGGGCGATCTTCCGCCGCGAGGGGCCGCACGGCAGCCTGCGCAGCCGCACCGCGAGTGACGAGTGCA
>CAZMNU010000212.1:0-2257 GCA_964567725.1 uncultured Desulfobulbus sp.
GGCCGACGAGGCCCTCTACCTGGCCAAGACCCGCGGCCGCAACCGGGTCGAGTGCTTGACGGCAGGGGTGCTGTGAGGATGATGGCGGAGAGTGCCACAGGAACAACGGGACCGTTGCTGGCAGCAAAGGGCTTTCTGCGCCAGCGAGAAGCCGCAAACCGGAGGGAATCCCTTCAGGAAAAACGCCTCCGCAAAGACAGGGCGGCACGGACAACCCGGTGAAAGGCAGGACAGCTGTCCTTTTCCCCGCAGTACTGAAAACAGCGTTTCACAGAGAGGTGTGCACAATGCATATATGGGTCGATGCTGACGCCTGCCCCAGGGTCATCAAAGAAATTCTCTTTCGGGCCGCTGAACGTGATGGAATTGTCATGACTTTGGTGGCCAATCAGGCGATGGTCACACCGCGACTGAAGAATATCCGTTCATTGCGCGTCGCCGCTGGTTTTGACATGGCAGACAATGAAATTGTCCGGCGGTTGACTGCCGGTGATCTGGTCATCACCGCGGATATTCCCCTGGCCACGGAAGTCATTGCCAAGGGAGGCTTTGCCCTGAATCCCCGGGGGGAATTGTACACCCAGGACAACATCCGGAATACACGCAGTGTTCGTGACTTCATGGACAGCCTGCGGGCAGCGGGCGTGGAAACCGGCGGTCCCGCCGTGTTCAGCCAGAGAGACCGACAAAACTTCGCCAATCAGCTGGACCGCTTCCTCGCGACCCATGTCCGTCGAGAGACCAGAGAAGGATTGTCTAAATGAACAGGACGATACGTTGATACAGGACAGTGAGGATATGAACGAAGAGCGCAAGAACAGAGACGCCAAAGGCCTCTGGTGGAAACGGTTCTTCTATAACGTTACCGGAGCGGACTATGATTATGAAGTAGGCCCCAATTGGTATGCCTCGGTGATGGGCACCGGAATTATCGCCAACGCCGCGGCCTCCTTGCCGCTCTTCTCCAGGCATCTGGACGAGTTTGCCCTTGTTGTCTGGTGTCTCGCCTCCTCGATGCTGCTCGGTCTCCTGCTGGCAACGAGCGTTTTCCTGTTTCGACGGAAGAACGTCTGGGTCAGACATTTCCGGGACCCGATGATGGCGCAGTTCTACGGGGCTCCTCCCATGGCCGCGCTCACTGTTGCCGGCGGCGCCCTCCTGGTAGGCCACAATCTCGTCGGCTGGGACCTGGCCCTGGACATTGCCTGGTCTCTCTGGCTCATAGGCACGATCACGGGCTTCTGTTCAGCCGTCATCATACCGTACCGCCTCTTTACCATCTTCAAGGTCCGCCCTGACTCAGCGTTCGGGGGATGGCTCATGCCGGTCGTCCCTCCCATGGTGTCCGCCACCATCGGCGCCATGCTCGTTCCCTACATGCCCGTGGGCGTGCCGAGGCAAACGCTCTTTTACCTCTGCTTCTCCCAGTTCGGCCTGAGTCTGCTGGCCGCGCTGATCATTATTGCGATGATCTGGAGCCGGCTGGCGCATCACGGCACTTCGGGCACCTCGCGTGTTCCGACCTTGTGGATCGTGCTGGGGCCCCTGGGACAATCCATGACCGCCGCCGGCATCCTGGGCACGGTTGCCAAAGGAGCTTTGCCGGCGGATCTGGCTCGCGGCTTTGAACTGTTTGCCGTGTTTTACAGTGTCCCCATTTTCGGGTTTGTGATCCTCTGGACCTGTTTCGCGATTCTTTTGACCCTGCGGGCCCACCACAGAAACATGAAGTTTGCCCTCACCTATTGGGCCTTTACCTTTCCGGTCGGCACCTGCGTCACCGGTACGGCGCAACTGGCGCACCATACCGGTCTGCCCCTGTTTGCCTGGGCCAGCGTCTCGTTTTATATAGGGCTGCTCGCCGCCTGGGTCCTGGCCGCTTTCGGCACGACCAGAGGCATGATAACGGGGCATCTTTTCCGGCCCCCTGCTGCGGCCACAAGTCCCATCATCTCGGTCAAAGAATATGACAACAGGTAGCTTGATGGGAATGTGGACACGGCAGGATTGCATCGAAAATTTTGGCATGAACCCCGTTGGCGCCAACTTGGTGCGGACACCGGGGGATTACCACTGGAGCAGTGCCCGTGCCCGGCTTGCCGGCACGGACGACCGGCTTGCCCGGATGGCCCCGCTGTTTATGCAGGTTCCGGACTGGCAGGGGTTCGTGCAACGGCCTCCTGATGATGCAGTGGCGACCATGCCTCGCCACGAAGGAACCGGTCGGTTCCTGGGGGCGAAGGCTTTGTCGGCAAAC
>CAZMNU010000213.1:0-2231 GCA_964567725.1 uncultured Desulfobulbus sp.
TCAGCCCGGCCTTTTCCACCGCGTCTGCGGAGATCGTGCCCGAGCCGCCGGAGTTGGTGATGATCAGCACCCGGTCGCCCTTGGGCGTGGGCTGCAGGGCCAGGGCCGTGGCCGAGTCGAACAGGGCGTCGAAGGTGTCGGCGCGGCAGATGCCGGCCCGCTTGAAGGCGGCGCCGTAGGCCGTGTCCTTGCCGACGAGCACGCCGGTGTGGTTGGCCGCGGCCCGGGTGCCGGCGGCGGTGGTGCCGGCCTTGAGGATGACCACCGGCTTGCGGCTGCTGGCCGCCTCGGCCGCCTTGACGAACCGGTCGCCGTCGCTGATGTCCTCCAGGTAGCCGACGATCACTTTGGTGTCCTCGTCCTCGGCCAGGGCCTCGAGCACGTCCACCTCGGTGATGTCCGCCTTGTTGCCGATGGAGATGGCCTTGGAAACGCCCAGTTCGCGTTCGTCGGCGATGTCCATCATGGCCGTGCACAGGGCCCCGGACTGGGAGAAGATGGCCATGCTGCCCGCCTGCGGGATGCGCCGCGAGAACGAGGCGTTCATGCGGATGGCGGTGTTGATCACGCCCAGGCAGTTGGGACCGAGCAGGCGCACCCCGCCGCGGCGGCAGATGTCGATCAGCTCCTCCTCCAGCGCCCGCCCCTCGGGGCCGGCCTCCTTGAAGCCCGAGGCCACGACCACCACGGCCCCGGCCTTCTTGGCCACCGCGTCACGGGCCGCGGCCGGGACCATCTCCGCCGGCACGGCGATCACCACCAGGTCGATCGCGTCCGGGTAGTCGGCCAGCTGTTTGTAGACCGGCAGCCCGAGCAGTTCGCCACCCGCTGAATTGATCGGCACAATAGGACCCTGGAAGCCACTCTGCACCAGATTGCTGAGCGTGAGATAGCCGACCTTGCCAACGATCTTGGAGGCGCCGATAACGGCGATCGACCGGGGGGAAAACAGTCTGTCGAGCATGGCAACCTCGTTCATGACGCAGCGTACGGGACGTGGATGGTGAACCCGGCCGCCTCCAGCGCCTTGTG
This sequence comes from uncultured Desulfobulbus sp., assembly GCA_964567725.1. GTDB lineage: Bacteria > Desulfobacterota > Desulfobulbia > Desulfobulbales > Desulfobulbaceae > Desulfobulbus. The sequence goes on from CAZMNU010000213.1 coordinate 1,033, forward strand.
GACCGAGCGGATGTTGTAGGCATTGACGCGCAGGAAGATCATCGGCTTGGTCCGGCGGGTGGCCGCCTTGCGCACCAGCCGGGAGAAGCTGATCTGCTTCTCTTCCATGACCTGGACCAGGCGGCTGAGGGCCTTGGGGTCGCCGTCGTCCTCCACCGAGATGAGCACCGAGCCCATGTCGCCCAGGCCGAACAGGCCGCGGTAGGCGCGCAGCAGGTCGCCGATGGTGAACATGCCGATGAGCCGGCCCTCGTCGTCGAGTACCGGCAGGGCGCCGATCTTGTGGCCCTGGAAGAGCAGCAGGGCATCATCCAGGGTGGCCATGGGCGACAGGCTCAGGCAGTCGCGGGTCATGAACGCGGCCAGCGGCGTGTTGTTGATGCGCGCCTCGACCTCCTCGCGGGACGTGCTCCGCGCCACCGTGGATGGCAGCGCCGAGCGCAGGTCGCGGTCGGAAACCATGCCGAGCAGCACGCTTTCCTCGTCCACCACCGGCAGGTGGCGGAAGGAATGGTGCTCGAGGATTTCGATGGCCTGGGCAACGGTCTCCTCGGGGTGCATGGCGACCGGCTCGGGGGTCATGTGGTAGTGAATGAACATCTCGCTTCTCCCGCCAGAATAGGATGGTGTGGGGTGATCTCAGGGATTGTTTTCGACCAGCCCGGAGAGGTAGGCCTCGACGCAGACGCCGAGGTGATCCAGGTTGTAGCCGCCCTCGAGGATGGAAACGACGCGGCCGCCGGTGAGGTCCCGGCCGAGTTCGGTGACAAAGGCGCCGAGCCGCCGGTAGACATCGACGCTGAAGTTGAGGCCCGACATGTCGTCCTCGCGCAGGGCGTCGAAACCGGCGCCGACGACGAGCGCGTCGGGTCGGGCCTCCTCGAGGAATTTCCTGATGCGGGGCAGGAGGCGGACCACCTGCTCCTCGCCAGCCCCGGGCGGCAGCGGCAGGTTGAGGATGGTCCCCTTCCCCGGACCGAAACCGCGGTCCTCGGCCCAGCCCGTGCCCGGGTAGCTGAAGCTCGGATGCTCGTGAATGGACACGTAGGTGGTGTCCGCCTCTTCTTCGAAGGCGGTCTGGATGCCGTTGCCGTGGTGGGCGTCGAAATCGAAGATGCACACCCGCCGACGGCCGTAGGTGTTCTGCCAGTAGCGGGCGGCGATGACGCAGTTGTTGAAGAAGCAGAAGCCGTAGGGCA
>CAZMNU010000214.1:0-2220 GCA_964567725.1 uncultured Desulfobulbus sp.
CGTCGGCGATCTGCAGCCGGCAGGAATGGACCGATTGGTTGAGGTCATAGACGCAGTGCTCCGCGGTGATCCGGCCGCCGAACAGCTCCCCGCTGGCGCGGGCAAGGACAAGGCTTGGCAGCGGCCCGGAGTCGGAACGATGCACAGCCGTGGCCAGGCGGAGCTGCTCGAGGGCAACGGGGCCGCCCAGGCGTCCGATCTGCACTGTGCCCGGTTCCGTCGACTCCAGCACGGGCAGGAGCCTGAGGTGCTGGCGGAGGGCAATCCCGGTCAGCGGTGTGTTGCCCATCATGGCTTCGCCGTTGTCCAGGCTGAGCGAGCCCTGCAATTCAGCCTTGCCCTGTTTGCTCCAGCGGAACTGCAGATCCAACCCGACCGCACCGCTTGTGAGGGTGAACGGCCTTTTCTTGGCCGCGGGCAGCAGAAGCAGCGGGTTGCTGGACGCACTCATGACCAGCGGACCGACGGTTTTCAGTGTTGCCCTGCCACCACCGGTGCTGCCGGGCCGATACTCCAGGTCGGCCTGCAGGAGTCCCGCTCCCTGCGGGGCATTGAAACGGCAGTTCGCCGTGATGGCGTCGCCTGCCGCCTGCTCCACCGTGGCCTGCACAACGTTCAGGTGCAGCGGGTTGAGAGGCATCGTGTTCAGCACCAATCCTTCGACTGTCCACGCACTGGCCGGCTTTACCTGCACCTGCCAGCCGCCTGGTTTGAGGCTAATCTGTCCGGCGAGATTGGCCTGCACGGCCGCAACCGCAAGACCCTCCCGTCGGGCGCCATCCACCACAAGCTGCGACGAGGGCGCCAGTTGCAGCAGCTGCCTGGCCGGGGTCCAGGTTCCGTCCACCTGCAGTTGCATGGTTTTGGCCGATGCTTGCTTCTGCTGAAGGTCTGACAGGCTCAGCAGCAGGTGCAGCGTTTGCTCCTCCGTCCGCTGCCAGTCAAGGCGGAATTGGGCGGTGAGCCGGCCCCGGGAGGGCAGCGACCCGGCGCCAGTTTCTGCGGCAAACGCCTTGAACACCTGGGTTTCTGCCTGGAGGCTGCCGTTGAGCTGATCGTGATCGAGCTGAACCTGGGCGGTCAGGGGCGCAGCTGTGTCCGGGGGCAGGTCCGCCAGCCCCAGGGACAGGGTCTTGTCGGTGGTGCCAGCAGTCAGGTGCACGGCCAGGGGCGGATAGGGCCGGCCCTCTGCACCGCTCGGAACAACCAGCAGCCTGTGGATCTGCAGCTGCTCCAGGTGCACGTCCGCTTCAGCGACGCGTTTGAGTACACCGGCCATATCGGGCGGCAGGTTTTGTGGCTGCGCTGCCGGTGCGGGGGGAAGGGTCATCTCCGCCCGGCCGATGCTCAGGGAACCGACAGAGCCTCTGATGAGATCAGGGATCCGGTAGCGGCACAGGACATCGTCCAACTCGATGCGGACCGGCCCGGTATCGAGAACAAGGGTTGCCGTGTATTGACCGATACGCAGGGAATCCGCGGTCAGGGAGATCCGGCCCAGGCGGACATCGTGCAGACCCGCGCGCGCCAGCAGCACTGGCAGCACCCGATGGCCCCAGTGATGCCAGGCGCCGACAAGCACCACGACGACGAAGAGCGGCAGCAGGAGGACGCGGGCAATGCGCATGGCTGGTCAGGCGCAAAGCCTGCAGAGAGGATGACCGGAGCGGTCGGCCGCGTCCTTCGGCACCCCGGCCCGAGACAAACGGACCGCCCCGGCCGGATCCTGAACAGCAAGGGTGAGGGTCTGCCGGGACAGCGCCATGGCCTTCTCCTGTGGTCAAACGGTGGACGGCCCAAAAATCCGGCCCGGGGCACGAAAGAGCACCTCCGGCCCGATGCCGAGTTGTCGCCACCGGCCGAAACCCGGGCGAAACAACCGGCAGCCTGTGGCGGCCCCGGTGGGCCGCAGGTCCTTGTTTGGTAGCGACAGCCGGGAGCTTTGTCAACTGCTGAAGGGTTGGGGGGAGCCGGGACCGAGGTGATCGAGAGAGCCGATCTCTTCGCCAGGATCGGCGCAGACCTGACCGCCCATCTCAAGGAAGAGGAGGAGGTCTTCTTTCCGGCGGTCGAGCGGGCGGAGGCGGCCGCCACCTCCGGCCTCGAACCGGAGGCCGGGGACCGGGCAACCATCCGCGCCTCCCTGGAGCGGCTGCACCGGGAACACGAGGAGGTCGGCGAGGCGGTCCATGCCATCCGTCATCTGGCCAGGGACTACGC
>CAZMNU010000215.1:0-2208 GCA_964567725.1 uncultured Desulfobulbus sp.
GACGTTCCTACGCTCCAGCGCAGGAACGATCAAAAATTGCCGCGAAGGACGATTTTGCCTGGTGCGCACGGCAGGCTCTTCAGTCTTTTGCGTGCACTGCTTCCGCATGCAGTTTCATACCAAGCGCGGAAACGACTTTCAGTATTGTGTCGAAACCAGGGTTCCGTTCTCCTGAAAGTGCTTTGTACAGGCTTTCACGGGACAACCCGGCATCACGGGCCACTTGGGACATACCTTTGGCCCGGGCGATGTCCCCTAAAGCTTTGGCGATAAATGTCGCATCGCCATTTGCTTCTTCCAGACATGCTTCAAGATACGCAGCCATTTCCTCTGGAGTGCGAAGATGCTCGGCCACATCGTATCTGGAAGTGATTGTTTTGGTCATGATGCACCTCTAGAGATTCCTTGCCAGACGTAGGGCAATTTTTATGTCTCTGGTTTGGGTCTTCTTGTCTCCACCCGCCAGCAAAAGGACAACTTCCAAGCCACGCTTTGTGTAATACACCCGATAGCCCGGGCCATAGTCTATCCGCAGTTCTGAAACACCTTCACCGACAGCCTGAGCATCTCCGGGGTTCCCTGCTGCCAATCTCTCTATTCGGACAAGGATGCGAGCGCGTGCACGAATGTCACGCAACCCATCAAGCCACTCGATAAAGAGTTCAGTCTTTCGAATTTCAACCATGACTTGATCGTAGCCAGATGGATACAACTTGTCAATCGATATCAATCCGGGGAGGCGAGGTAACGGGTGCACCAACCCAAACACCAAGGCACGCACCATCCCCTTCATCGCCCGGGGGGCCGGGCTCCTACAGAAGGATATCCCGCATCCTCTGCAGGGGCCTGGTCCTCCGGGCGATTGCGCCGTACAATGCATCCTCAAACCCCGCACCGACGCAAGACCGCTTCACCTGCGGCAGGAGCCGGCCATGCGGGCGATGACGCCCTCGGTAACCTACCTTATGTCACCTGTATTCCTTGATTTGACGATAAAAAATGAATCGGGTGGCGTCATCGCCCGCAACGTGGGTTCCTTGCAGGCAGCGCACGAGCGGAGGGCCGTCGTCAGGTCAAGTCCTGCCGCCTGAACAGCTCAGGCAGTATTTTCGTTCGGCATTCATGATGGCACTGTAAAAAGTCAAAATCTGCAATAGTAAATTTGTAAAAACAGCCTGTTACGGAGCAAGAGACGTCGTTCTCGTGGCTTTTCACGAGAACGACAATCATGATGGCATCGTAAAAAGTCAAAATCCGCAAAGTTACGCTTCGCAAAAACAGCATGTTACGAAGCAAGGAACGTCGTTCTCGTGGCTTTTCACGAGAACGACAATCATTCCAGCATCGAAGTCGTGATACCCATGGCCCGCGCCAATTTCTCGCGGGTGGTCTTGCGGGTTTTGTGTTCGCCCGATTCGATCTGCGACAGCGCGGCTTGCGTCATGCCGGCTTTGGCGGCCAGCTCTTCCTGGGTGAGCCCGAGATATTCGCGCCAGGCGCGAACGGTCGTTTTGCCACCCTCGATCACCGCGCCCACCACCTCGTTGGGGATCAACCCGGCCGTGATGGAGGTTTGTTTGAGCCACTGCGCATAGGGCATCACCACAAAGGCCGGATTTCCCGCTCCGTCATGGATGATTTGAATGTCAGTAGGTGTGTTCATTGCGTTTCTTGACCTCCAATCAGCCGATCCGTCCGATCCGTCCGATCCGTCCGATCCGTCCGCGAAAAAAAGAAAGAAGATCAGGCCGATCAAGTCGACGATCCGTCCGCAAAAAAAATGAAAATTGCCGCGAAGCGGCCGAAGCGCTGAAAGCGCGAAACATACCAGCCCAGGGCAAGCGCGCCGAAGACGTGCGCCGCCCTGGGTTACGCGTCCTCTATGCTCGTGTTCCTCGGCCCCCTCGCGCCCCTCACCTCACCCGGGCAGCACCCAGTAGGTCTTCGGCGGCATGCCGGTGAGGAAATAGTACACGGCGCCGGAGACAATCACCGTAAGCCCGGCCAGCATATCCCCGGCGATGAGCCCGAACATCAGTGGCTTGAGCAGCAGGTAGCTGCGACTGCCGCCGTACTTGGTGACGATGATCTTCAGGCAGCCACCCAGGATGAACGACGACGCCATCATCAGCCCCGGATAATGTGGCCACAGACAGAACATCACGGGATGCAACGGCCACCACACGAAGCGCAGTCGCGCCACGCTGA
>CAZMNU010000216.1:0-2190 GCA_964567725.1 uncultured Desulfobulbus sp.
CGGTCTGTTCCCGGACCTGCAGTTCAAGAGCCCGCAGCCGAACCTGCTGCGGGTGGAAGCCGACGGGCCGGTGCGGGTCGGGCCGCTGGTGCGGGCGCTGGAAGATACGGGCATCGAGGTGTTCGAGGCCCGCAGGATGCAGCCGAGCCTGGAGGAGGTGTTCGTGCAGATCACCGGCATCGGTATCGACGCCATGCGCCGGGAAAAAGAAAAGGGCGGAGGCAGGCAATGAAGCGGTGGATCGCCTTCTGGAGCATTCTTGAGAAGGATTTGCGCACCTACTACCTGAAGGGGCCGAACATCAGCTGGGGCCTCATCTTTCCGCTGGCCTGGACGAGTATGTTCTTCATCCGCTCCGGCTCCGGCCTGGGCGCCATCCCCGAGGTGCTGCCCGGGGTGGTGGCCGTGTCCGTGCTGTTCGGCACCACCTCCATGCTGGCCGTGACCATCACCTTCGAGAAGAAAAACCGCAGCTTCGAGCGGCTGTTGCTCGCGCCCATCCCGCTCGAGCTGCTCATGCTCGCCAAAACGAGCGGCGCCATCCTGTTCGGTGCGGTCAACGCCTTTGTGCCGGTGGTCATGGCCTCGTTTCTGGTCGACCTCGGCCACACCGACTGGCTGGTGTTCGTGCCCGCGGTGGCCATGATCGCCGTGGCCTCGACCTTTCTCGGCCTGTTCATCGCCGTGGCCGTGAGCGAGGTGTTCGAGGCGCAGACCTTTTCCAACTTTTTCCGCTTTCCGATGATCTTTCTCTGCGGCCTGTTTTTCCCCATCGACCGGCTGCCGGTCTTTCTCCAGCCGGTGTCCTACGTGCTGCCGCTCACCTACGGGGCCGATGCCCTGCACGGCGCCGTGCGCGGCAGCCACCATCTGCCCTACTGGCTCGACCTGGGCATGCTGGCACTGTTCTGCGTCACCCTGTTCCTGGGGAGTTTGTGGAACATCAGGAAGCGATGGATTCTCTGAGCTGCCGCAGTCCGCAGCCACCCTGTCATCCCGAGGAGGAACGATGATGGCTCCCACCCCCGCCAGACCTGCCGACACCTATTCGCCCCTGTACTTTCTCGTCTCCCTGGGGTCGGGAGGCCTGGTGGTCACCTTTTTCATGTGGCTGATGCACTGGGTACCCCATCCCGGGCGGTCGGTGCCGCTGTTCGAGGATATTGTCGCCGCCCTCGGGACGGGCAGCCTCGCCCTGCGCGTGGCCATTGTCGTGGCCGTGGCGGGGATCGCCTTCTACGCCTTTCTCAACCTCAAGTACCTGCTGTGGAACCTGCGCAGCTACCGGGCCTGGCAGGGGAGTGAACCCTACGCCCAACTTCGCTCGTCCAACGCCGAAACGCAACTCATGGCCATGCCGCTGGCCATGGCCATGAGCGTGAACGTCTGCTTCATGCTCGGCATGGTGTTCGTGCCCGGGTTGTGGAACGTGGTGGAATACCTCTTTCCCCTGGCCGTGCTCGCCTTCCTGGCCATCGGTGTGCTCGCCTTCCGCCTGCTGGGCGGATTCCTCGGCCGGGTGCTGGTGAACGGCGGCTTCAGCTGCGCCGGCAACAATTCCTTTGCCCAGGCCCTGCCCGCCTTTGCCCTGGCCATGATCGGCGTGGGTCTGGCCGCGCCCGCCGGCATGTCCGCGAGCCGCCTGGTGGCCGGCACCGGGCTGGTGCTCTCCACCTTTTTCCTGGTGGCCGCGGCCCTGATCGGCGCGGTCGCCCTGGTGCTCGGCCTTCGTTCGCTCCTGGAGAACGGGGCCACCATCGAGACCGCGCCGACGCTGTCGGTCTTCATCCCGGTGCTGACCATCATCGCCATCCTCTCGCTGCGGCAGAATCACGGCCTGGACGAGCACTTCGCCCTGGCCAGCGGTGGTGCCGACCGGCTGATGCTGCTCAGCCAGTACCTGTCCGCCCAGGTCCTTTGCGCCCTTTTGACCGCGCTGGTGCTGGTGCGACTGGGGTACGCGGCCCGGTTCATTGTCGGTGACGAGACCTCGCCCGGCTCCTATGCCCTGGTCTGCCCGGGCGTGGCTCTGGCGGTGATGCTCCATTTCTGGCTCAACCGGGGCATGGTGGACGCCGGCCTGATCGATAAATTTTCGCTTGTCTACTGGCTGATATCGGCCCTGGCGGTGGCCATTCAGGGTACGACGATGTGGTTCGTTTACCGCCTGAACCAGCGTCACTTCTAATG
>CAZMNU010000217.1:0-2181 GCA_964567725.1 uncultured Desulfobulbus sp.
GGCTACCGCACGGATGCCGCCTGTTTCGGGAACTCCGCCGGTCCAGCGTCGAATTTCTGGTCGGCCTCGCCGAACGGCAATTCTTCGAACAACGCCTGGAATGTCAATTTCAACAATGGCAACGCCAACAACAACAACAACCGCAGCAACAACAACCACGTGCGGTTGGTGCGTTCCGGAAAGTGAGCGGGCGGCGGTTCCCGATTTCCGCTCCCTGTACACCGCCTGGCGGCTGTGCCGCCGGCGGAAACGCGGAACCCCGCAGGCGCAGTGGTACGAGGCCAGGGTGCTGGACAACCTGGTGACCACTGTGCAGGCGCTGGCCGCGGGACGATGGCAGCCGACCCCCCCTGTTTGCTTTGGTGTCAGCCGGCCCAAGGCTCGCGAGATCCATGCCCCGGCCTACGCCGACCGGGTGGTGCACCACTGGCTGGTGCCCCGGCTTGAGGCCGTGTACGAGCCGGTCTTCATCCACGATGTCTACTCCAACCGCCGGGGCAAGGGCATTCATGCCGCTGTCGACCGTCTCCAGGGGTTCATGCGGGCGCTGCATACCGGGCGCCAGGCGTCGGGTTTCTACCTGCAGCTCGATATCGCCAATTTCTTCAACAGCATCGACCGGCCGCTGCTGTTTGCCCTGCTCCAGCATCGCCTGCGCAAGGGGGTGCGGGCGGGGCGTGTCGAGGCCGAGGCGGCCTGCCTCCTTCGGGATGTGAGCCACCGCATCCTGCGCCAGGATGTCGGCCGGGTGGCGCGGCCCATCGGCGACCGGCGGCTGCTGGCCCGGATACCCGCGCACAAGCGGCTGCTGCATGCGGGCGCGGACAAGGGGTTGCCCATCGGCAACCTGACCAGCCAGTTTTTTGCCAACGTCTACCTCAACGAACTCGACCAGTTCATCAAGCACACGCTGAAATGCCGGTATTACCTGCGCTACGTCGATGATTTCCTCCTCCTCCACGCCTCGGAGGCGCAACTCCGCCAGTGGGAAGGGCAGATCAGCGATTTTCTCGCGGAACGGCTCCACCTCCGCCTGCGTACCCCGTCGGTGCTCAGGCCCTGTGCCGACGGCGCCGATTTTCTCGGCTATATCGTCAGGCCCTGGTACCGGCTGGTGCGGCGGCGGGTGGTGGGCAACTGTCGCGAGCGGCTCGACGGTTTTGCCCGGGAACTGCTCGGCCGGGCATCCGGCGGCCGCCGGCTGCTCCGCCTGCCGGCCTGCCGTCGCCAGCGGCTGCAGGCCGTGGTCGCCAGTTATCTCGGCCACTTCGCCCATGCCCACAGCGAGCGGCTGGTCGGTTCCCTGCTCCGCCGGTACCCCTGGCTGGGGCTGCTGTTCCGGCAGCACCACCAGCGGCTGCTGCCCCTGTGGCAGCCGGGCCGGGTGAGCGGCTACCGCTCCCAGGTGGCCTGGTTCCGGCGCTGCTTTCCCTGCGCCCGCCTGGAGGTACAGCGCGGCACTGAAACCGATGTCTTCCCCCCTTCCGGCCGCATCCGGCAGGGCCAGGCGGCCACCATCCGCCACCTGGCCCGCGTGGTCCGGGTGAGGGAGGAGGGGTTTCTCAAAGGCGGGCTGAAACGCCGGGTGCTCGCCGCCGTGGTGTTCGCCGACCCGCCGCCCCCATCTGCTGCCATGAACGATCAGACCACCACCCACGGGCCCGCGCCCGGGAGGAAACACCCATGAACCCGCGCCACCTGCCCCTGGCCCTGTTGCTCACCCTGCTGACCTGTGCCCAGGCCGCGGCCCAGACCTGCCGGACCGAGACCGAGGTGCCGTCCACCACTCCTGCCGGCCGCTTTCTCGTGCACGGCAACGGTACGGTCACCGACACGGCAACCGGTCTGATCTGGGCCCAGTGCGCCGAGGGGCTGTCCGGGTCGGCCTGCACCGAAGGCACGGCCGCCATCTTCACCTGGGCGGATGCCCTCATCCGGGCGCGGGACAGCACCCATGCCGGCTACACCGACTGGCGCCTGCCCAATGTCAAGGAGTTGAGTTCCATCGTCGAGGAGCGCTGCTACGACCCGGCCATCAACCTGGCCGTGTTCCCGAACACGCCCTCGTCGCTTTTCTGGTCGGCCTCGCCGGGCGGCGGTTCTTCGGGCGGCGCCTGGTATGTCCATTTCGGCAATGGCGGCGCCAACGCCAGCTACTACCGCGGCAACGGCAACCACGTG
>CAZMNU010000218.1:0-2161 GCA_964567725.1 uncultured Desulfobulbus sp.
CACCCTGGAGGAGATCAGGGCCGACATCTACGCCCTGGAACAGGAGACCGACGGGCTCTTGGAACAAATTGTCGGGGAGGCCAAGTAATGAAGAAGACGGCAGTACCACCAACGGCAAGCACAGACCGGGTTGCTCCCGCCGATGCCCTTGTATGCGATATCCGGGCGTTGATCGAAGAGACCCGGTCGGCTGTCGCGACCGCAGTCAATGCCGGGCTGACCCTGCTCTATTGGCGAATCGGCAAACGCATCCAGGAAGCTGTCTTGGGACATGAACGGGCTGGCTACGGCGATGCGATTGTCGCGACCCTGTCGCGACAATTGACGGTGGATTATGGCCGCGGTTTTTCGGAAAAAAGCCTGCGCCACATGATTCGCTTTGCAGAAGCCTTCCCGGATGAGCGAATTGTCTCGGCAGTGATGAGACAATTGAGTTGGACCCATCTTCTGGCGGTCATCTATCTGCCCGACCCTCTGCAGCGGGATTTTTACATTGAAATGTGCAGGGTTGAGAAATGGAGCGCCCGCACACTGCAAAGAAAGATCGGCTCTATGCTCTACGAGCGCACCGCCCTGTCCCGCAAGCCCGAGGAACTGGCCCGGATCGAGTTGGCATCCCTGCGGGAAGAAGATCGCTTGAGCCCGGATCTGGCCTTCCGCGACCCCTACTTCCTGGATTTTCTCGGGTTCAGGGATTCGTCCTTGGAAAAAGACCTCGAAGCCGCGATCCTGCGGGAGGTGGAGTGATGCGCGAGCCAAGCGTGCCGCCCACCGGCGGCGAGGTTCTCGTCTACCGGACCGAGGATGGAACAATCCGGCTGGATGTACGCCTGGAGGACGAAACCGTCTGGCTGACCCAGCAGATGATGGCCGAGCTGTTTCAGAGCAGCAAACAGAACATCAGCCACCACATCCAGGCCATTTACGAGGAAGGCGAACTTGAGCCGGAGGCAACTGTCAAAAAATATTTGACAGTTCGCCGGGAGGGCAATCGGGACGTACGTCGCGAACTCGAATACTACAACCTCGACATGATCATCTCCGTCGGCTACCGGGTGAAAAGCCTGGTCGCCACCCGCGTCCGCATCTGGGCGACCCAGCGCCTCACGGAGTATATCGTCAAGGGTTTCACCATGGACGACGAGCGGCTGAAAAACCCGCCGGTCAAGGATGCCGCCGTCCCCGACTACTTTGACGAGATGCTGGCGCGGATCCGCGACATTCGCGCCAGCGAACGGCGCATGTATTTGCGGGTGCGGGAGATTTTCGCCATGGCGGCGGATTACGAACCGACCTGGAGCGAAACCACCAGGTTCTTCAGCATCATCCAGAACAAGCTGCACTTCGCCGCCACCGGCATGACCGCCGCCGAACTGATCAAGAGCCGCGCCGACCACCTGCTGCCCAACATGGGCCTGACCAGTTGGCACGGCGGCGAAGTCCGAAAAACGGATATCACCACGGCCAAGAACTATCTTCGGGCCGAGGAAATCGACGAGTTGAACCGCATCGTGGTCATGTGGCTGGACTTTGCCGAAGACCAGGCCCGGCGGCGCAAGCGGATTTTCATGCAGGACTGGCAACAGAAGCTCGACGACTTCCTCCGGTTCAACGATCGCCGGGTGCTGCCGGGCGCCGGCACGGTCAGCAGGAAGGGAGCCGAGGACCATGCCAGGGCCGAGTACGAGCAGTTCGAGACCCGCCGGAGGGAGGACAGGGAAGCCCTTGGCGCGGCGGACTACGTCAAGCAGCTGGAGGAAGCGGCCAGACGATTGCCTGCCAAAAACAACGGGGAGGCGGAATGATGCAGCTGATCCCGTATTCGGAGTACAAGGATTCCGGTGTACCGTGGTTGGGGAAGATTCCCGCGCATTGGCCTGAGAAGCGGGCAAAGTATTACTTCAAAGAGGTCGATGAGCGCTCCCAGACAGGCGGTGAAGAAATGCTCTCGGTGTCGCACATCACAGGAGTGACACCTCGCAGCCAGAAGAACGTGACCATGTTCAAGGCCGAATCGAATGTCGGCCAGAAACTTTGCCAGCCCGGCGATCTGGTCATCAATACGATGTGGGCCTGGATGTCCGCATTGGGTGTCTCAAACCATGCTGGAATCGTCAGTCCCGCCTATGGCGTTTACCGACCAAGAACCATCCAGGATTAC
>CAZMNU010000219.1:0-2154 GCA_964567725.1 uncultured Desulfobulbus sp.
GGCGCCGGATGCCATGTACACCTGCCCCATGCATCCGGAAATTCGCCAACAGGGCCCCGGTGATTGCCCCATCTGCGGCATGGCCCTGGAACCGGAGCAGGTGAGCCTGGATGACGGCCCCTCCGCGGAACTCGAGGACATGACGCGCCGATTACGGATCGGACTGGTCCTGGCCCTGCCGGTCCTGGTGCTTGAAATGGGCAGCCATCTCACCGGGCTCGGGCACATCGTGGCCCCGCAACTGTCCAACTGGATTCAACTGGTGCTGGCGACGCCGGTCGTGCTCTGGTGCGGTTGGCCCTTCTTTGTCCGGGCCTGGAAATCCGTGGTCAGTCGGCATCTGAACATGTTCACGCTGATTGCCCTCGGCACCGGTGTCGCCCTGATCTACAGCCTGGTGGCCACCCTGATGCCGCAGGTCTTCCCGGATGCCTTCCGGCAGGACGGTGGTTCGGTTGCCGTGTATTTCGAGTCTGCAGCGGTCATCGTGGTCCTGGTGCTGCTTGGGCAGGTGCTGGAGTTGCGGGCGCGCGAGAAAACCTCCGGCGCCATCAGGGCTCTCTTGGACCTCGCCCCGGCGACGGCCAGGAAACTCGATGACCACGGCGGCGAGGCCGATGTCCCGCTGGACCAGGTCAAGGTCGGCGATCGCCTGCGGGTTCGCCCGGGAGACAAGGTGCCGCTGGACGGCGAGGTGCTTGAAGGCAGCTCCCATGTGGATGAATCCATGGTGACCGGTGAGCCCCTGGCGGTCAGCAAGAAATCCGGCGACCATGTGATCGGCGGCAGCATCAACCAGCAGGGCAGCTTTCTCATGCGGGCCGACAAGGTCGGCAAGGACACCATGCTGTCCCAGATCGTGCAGATGGTGGCCAGTGCCCAGCGCAGCCGCGCACCGATCCAGGGCGTGGCCGACAAGGTGGCGGGCTACTTTGTGCCGGCCGTGATCGTGATTGCCCTCATCGCCTTTTTCGCCTGGTCGTTCTTCGGCCCGACACCGGCCATGACCTTCGGCCTGATCGCCGCGGTGAGCGTGCTGATCATCGCCTGCCCGTGTGCGTTGGGGCTGGCAACGCCCATGTCCATCATGGTCGGTGTCGGGCGAGGCGCCCAGAGCGGTGTTCTCATCCGCGATGCGGAAGCCCTGGAGCGCATGGAAAAGGTGGATACCGTGGTGGTGGACAAAACCGGTACCCTGACCGAGGGCAAGCCCCGGGTCACCACGCTTGTTCCGGCCGAGGGGTTCAGCGAGGAAGAACTGATGCGGCTTGCCGGCGGCCTGGAGAAAGGCAGTGAGCACCCGCTGGCCCACGCCATTCTCGAAAAGGCCAAGGCCATGGAGCTGACCTTACCAGATGCCGAGGATTTTGATGCCCCAAACGGCAAAGGGGTGACCGGAAGCATTGAAGGTCAGCGAGTGCTGCTCGGCAATCGCCTGTTGATGGAAGCGGAAGGAGTCGAGACGGCAGACTTTGCGGATGCGGCCGACGAACTGCGCAGGGACGGGGCCACGGTGATCTTTGCCGCTGTCGACGGCAAGGTCTGTGGCCTGCTTGCCATTGCCGACCCGGTCAAGGCAACCACGGAAGCGGCCCTTTCTGCCCTGCGGAAAGAGGGCATCCGGGTGGTCATGCTCACCGGCGACAACCGCACTTCGGCGGAGGCGGTTGCCCGCAAACTGCCTATTGATGCCGTTGAAGCGGAAGTCTTGCCCGAAGACAAAGGAAAGGTTGTTCAGCGCCTGAAGGACGAGGGTCGCGTGGTGGTCATGGCCGGTGACGGGGTCAACGATGCTCCGGCTCTGGCCACGGCGGATGTGGGCGTGGCCATGGGTACGGGGACCGATGTCGCCATCGAAAGTGCCGGTATCACGCTGTTGCGAGGGGACCTGATGGGTCTTGTGGAAGCGCGCAAGCTTTCCCTGGCAACGATGCGCAATATCCGGCAGAATCTGTTTTTCGCCTTTGTCTACAACTCGGTCGGTGTTCCTGTCGCGGCAGGTCTTTTGTACCCGTTTTTCGGAATACTCCTGAGCCCGATTTTTGCCGCGGCGGCCATGTCGCTGTCCTCGGTCAGCGTCATTATGAATGCGCTGCGCCTGAGGTTCATCAAACTTGGACCGGAGCGCTGAACAGACAGACGCCGGACGAGGAA
>CAZMNU010000220.1:0-2147 GCA_964567725.1 uncultured Desulfobulbus sp.
CAGCTCCATCAGGTCGCGGATCTCGTGGGCATTGGAGCCGGCCATGGGTTCGTCTAGCAGCAGCATCTGGGGCCGCGTGGCCAGGGCCGCGCCGATCATCACCTTTTTCTTGCCGAGCAGGTTCAGCTCACCGGCCATGCGGCCGCGGTCCGCCTCCAGGTCGACGAAGGCGATGATCTCGTCCACCCGCTCCTGGTCGTAGGCCTCGCTGTCGCCGAAATGGCAGCCCACGCCGATACTCTCCTCCGCGGTGAGGCTGTCAAAGGTTTCCGGTACCTGGAAGGTGCGCGAAATCCCCATCCGGGCGATCCTGTGGGACGGCAGGCCGGCGATGTCGGTGCCGTCGAACAGGATCTCGCCCTCGAAATCGTAGTACCCGGTGATGAGGTTGTAGATGGTGGACTTGCCCGCGCCGTTGGGGCCGGCGATGCCGTAGATCTGCCCCCTGGGCACGTGGAAACTCAGGTCGTTGACCGCCACCAGTTCGCCGAACTTCTTGGTTACATGGGATACGCGCAGCATGAATCTCACTGTCCTCGGGTAACGGCTGTCTCCCCGGTGTCGGGGGTGCCTGAGGTTTTCGCCGGAGCGCTCTCCGGCGGGAAACAGGGTTGGCCATCCGCCTTGGTGGGTTCCTCAACCGGCTCCCGGCCCAGGCATTCGCGCAGCATGGCGTAATGGTAGCCGATGAAGGAAAGGGCCTGCAGGGGTTCGCCCTGGGCGATGCTGCGGGCGGTCCGCTGCCAGTTGAGCGCGGTCCGCTGCCGATAGTCGGCATTGGCGTACAGGATGTGGTCGTGGGACCCCAGGCCCGACTGCATGGCCCGCATGATCCATTCAAAGACCGGGTTGCGCGTCATGCGTGCCAGCAGCAGGTTCAGCTCCCGGTCGAGTTCGAAAACCGCCACCAGGTCCGGTTCATCGACCTGCAGCAGGCGGACCAGGTTTTCCGTGCCGGCCACCAGGGCCGCCTTTTCGTCGTCGCTCGATCGGGCGATGGCCAGGGTGGTGATGGTGCGGTCCATGCTTTCGCGCACCTCGACCAGGGACTGGGCGGGCACCTGCTGCTGCTTGAGGAAGAGCGCCAGCGATTCGCTGACCAGGTGCATCTCCACGTTCTTGACCACCGCGCCGCCCTTGGCGCCTTTCCTGATCTCGATCAGCCCCTTCTGCTTCAACGCCCCCAGGGCCTCGCGCACCACGCCCCGACCGGTGTGAAACTGGCTCTGCAGTTCGCGCTCGCTGGGCAGTCGCTCCCCGGGCTCGAAAGTGCCGTCAAGAATCGCGGCCTCGATCTGCAGGGCAACATCCTCGCCGGCGCGTCCCATCTGGACGGGAGTGAAGCTGAATTCAGGTGTCATGGGTCTTTTTTCCGTCAAATGGTCGTACAATTAAGTGGCCAAGAAAACAAAAAAATATCTTGATCAACCCGAACGGTTTCAATATTGCAGATAATACGACTTGTTATGCGGAGCGTACAGCAGGCAGGGAACTATCGGTACAGTTGAATGGTAGTACCATTATCCGACCCTGGGGGAGATGTCAACCGTTACAAGGAGCGAACAGGGGGGCCCTGCCCCGTACCCGTGTATTGCCAGGGGGTTAGCACAGAAAAAAAGAACTGGAGCCAGGAAGGGGTCCGGGGCCGGGCGATTCAAGGGAACAAACGGATTTTCCCCAACAAAAGGCCAGGGCCATGTTCGCTCACCCGATGCCGTCTCTGCAAAAATTATCCATGGACGCAACAGGATGAAAACCAGCACCCCCGGCCGAACAAGCCCCGGGACGCGGCTCCGGCAGGAACGGTAAAAGACTTGTCGCACAGGCGTTTCCGCGCCATACTGAGGCAGCTGACGGGAGCCTGCGCTCCAGTGACCAGGCGTTTGCATACACAAGGCATGGAGGGGCGGTGAACAGCGCGAGACAACGGATGATCGGGAAGGTCGCGGGAGCGGTGCTGGTCGCCGTCTTTCTGCTGGCGAACGGGGCCGGGGCGCTGAACGCGCCGAAACGACCCGCGGAAGGGATGCCGGCTGACTGGTGGGCACAGGCCCAGGCGGCAATCCGGGGGTCGGAATATCGGCCGAAGGCCGTGCCCGCCGGGGAACCCGCCGGGGCGATACACACGGTCCGGGCGCCGAACCGGG
>CAZMNU010000221.1:0-2066 GCA_964567725.1 uncultured Desulfobulbus sp.
TCGTCTCGGTTACAAGCCGGTGGGAATTATCCTTTGGTGCGCACGGCGCACCCTACCGCACGACCGTACTTCTGGTGTTGATTTTGTCGGTGTGCTGCGCCCCGTCCACTACTTCGATGACCTCCGTTCTTCTTACAGACCTGGTTCACCAAACGATCCTTCCGGGTGAGCGTCGTTCGTCCCGCCCCAATTTGGCGGGTACACGCCCTCGCGCACATACCGGTGAAAGGTGGAATACGGCCAATCCTGCACACGGGACACCAACCCGTGCCGAACCGGGTTGTAGTGCAGGTAATCCATGTGGTTTTGCAAGTCGGTTTCATCGCGAATCAGGTGTTCCCAGAAGCGCCGCTGCCAGAGGGTCGATTCGCGGCGTTGCTGCCGGCTGCCGGTTAACCTCTCCGGGCTCTGCAGTACCTGCCCGCAGTGTTGGGAGGCGTACCGCTTGATCAGGGACCAGCGCTTGCCGAAGTCGGCATCACCCTCCGGCAGGGTCCACAGGCAGTGGAGATGGTCCGGAAGGAGCACCCAACCCTCGATGGTGAAAGGACAGGCGGCCCGGGTCGCCTCGATGGCCTCGCGCAGGGCGGCCCGCACCGGTTCCTCGCACAGCATCGGGCGCCGTCGGCAGCTCACCACCGTGAAGAAATACGTCCCGCCCGCACACCTCGCCCGCCGATAGGTCGACATAGCCCGTGGAAATCGTATCCAGCTGATTTTAGGAGTAGGGCACGCCGTGCGCACCGTTTTTTGTTAGACCCCTTGCCACCGTATCGGGGGGGGGGGGATGTCACCTGTCGGAAGAGCCTTTGTCCCGATCACAAACCGATGGGCGCGACCCTTTGGTGCGCACGGCGCACCGCACGCCCATAGGTGTTCTGTTGAACGTGTCGATGTGCTGCGCCCCGCTCCCTGTGGCCATTGATACTTTGCGTCCGGTGGCCCGGTGATTAACCATTGTTTTCAATCAGAAAGGCATGTTGGCGGCGTAGGGTGCGCCGTGCGCACCATTTTTTGTCGGAAACCTTATCCCTGCCACCGGGGGAGGGGGTAACCGATACGCCTGAACCATCGCCCCGATCACAAACCGTCGGGTGCGACTCTTTGGTGCGCGCGGCGCACCCGCACGACCGTGCGTGTCATGCTGGTTGTGTATGGGTGCTGCGCCCCGTGCCCCGTGCTCATTGCTACCGTTACAGCGCGTCGGCACTCAGCACCTTGAGGGCCTTGACGTCCGCAGCGGTGGCGGCCCGCTCTTCGGCCGGTGCCGGGATGAGCCCCTTGTCGGCCAGGTAGCCATCCTCGCCGGTGGCGCGGTCGCTGGTGTACTCGGCCAGGTATTCGGGTATCCCCGGGATCACGCCCACGTGCGCCTTCTTCACGTAGATGTAGAGCGGCCGCGACACCGCGTAGGCGCCGCTGGCGATGTTCTCGAAGGTCGGCTCGCCGCCGTCCACCACCGCGCCTTTAATCTTGTCGCTGTTCTGGTCAAGGAAACTGAACCCGAAGATGCCCAGGCTGTTGGGGTTGGCGTCCAGCTTCTGCACGATCAGGTTGTCGTTCTCGCCGGCGTCGATGTAGGCGCCGTCCTCGCGCACGGTCTGGCAGACCGTCTTGAACGTTTTTTCGTCCGTCTTTTTCATCGCCTTGATGGAGGCAAAGGCCTCGCAGCCCGGGTCCATCACCAGTTCGAGGAAGGCGTCGCGGGTGCCCGAGGTGGGCGGCGGGCCGAGCACCTCGATCTTCGTTGCCGGCAGGGCCGGGTTGATCTCCTGCCAGGTGGTGTAGGGGTTGGTGACCAGCCGGCCGTCCGCGTCCGGCACCTGTTTGGCCAAGGCCATGAACAGTTCCTTGCGGGAGAGCGAGAAGGGCTCGGCCTTGCGGCTGTTGGCCACGACGATGCCGTCGTAGCCGACCTTGACCTCGACCACCTCGTTGACGCCGTTCTGCGCGCAGGCGTCCACCTCCGTGCGCTTGATGCGCCGCGAGGCGTTGACCATGTCCGGCGTGCCCACGCCCACGCCGGCGCAGAACAGCTTGATGCCGCCGCCGGTGCCGGTGGACTC
>CAZMNU010000222.1:0-2048 GCA_964567725.1 uncultured Desulfobulbus sp.
AACAGCAGGAGCAGGCGCAGACGGGTCTCGTCGGCCAGGGATTTGAAAAACTCGGCGGTGTGTTTCATGGCGGCACCATACCGGCACATCAGCCGGAGGTCAATGGTTCCCAGTTCCGCCTTGAATGCATCCTTGTCTTCGGATGTATGTATCGTGCCGATGGACACCAGGATATTCCCGTTGTCGTGCAAAAGGACCTGGAGCGGGCGCTCGCGACGCCGGAAACGGATCATCGCCGGGCCATGCCCATCAACCTGCGCAAATGCTTGGCCTGCGTCGGTGTCTGCCCCGCGGTGCAGCAGACGAGACCATGGCGAGTTCCGAGTGCGGCCGAACGTGGGCATGGCCCGCTGGTCTTTTGGGCGCTGGCCGGCCGGCTTCGGGCGGCGGCGTTGGCCGAGGATTGACGTATCCGTTCGGACGGATTAATATGCCCGTCATGTTCACCGGCCGGTCCGGCAGGACCGGTCCCGCACCCCTCAACCGTGATACGGCCATGCCACAACCCAAACAGCTCGGTTTCCTCGACCGCTTCCTCACCCTGTGGATCTTCCTGGCCATGTTTGTCGGGGTACTGTTCGGCTACCTGGTGCCCGGTGTGCAGAAGGTGATCAACGCCTTCCAGGTGGGCACCACCAACATCCCCATCGCCATCGGCCTGATCATGATGATGTACCCGCCGCTGGCCAAGGTCAAATACGAACAGCTCGGCCAGGTGTTCCGCAACACCCGGGTGCTGCTCCTGTCGCTCGTGCAGAACTGGGTGATCGGCCCGGTGCTCATGTTTCTGCTCGCCATCACCCTGCTGTCCGGGCACCAGCACTACATGGTCGGCCTGATCCTCATCGGCCTGGCCCGCTGCATCGCCATGGTCATCGTCTGGAACGACCTGGCCGAGGGCGACACCGAGTACTGCGCCGGCCTGGTGGCCTTCAACTCGATCTTCCAGGTGCTGTTCTTCTCCCTCTACGCCTGGGTGTTCATCACCGTGCTGCCACGCTGGTTCGGGCTCGCCGGCGCGGTGGTGAATATCTCCATCGGCGAGATCG
This sequence comes from uncultured Desulfobulbus sp., assembly GCA_964567725.1. Classification (GTDB taxonomy): domain Bacteria; phylum Desulfobacterota; class Desulfobulbia; order Desulfobulbales; family Desulfobulbaceae; genus Desulfobulbus. Next base: position 1,050 of record CAZMNU010000222.1, read on the forward strand.
CCTGGTCGGTGTTCATCTACCTGGGCATCCCCTTCATCGCCGGCATGCTCAGCCGGCTGATCGGCATCCGCATGAAGGGCCGCGAGTGGTACGAGACGGTGTTCATCCCGCGCATCAGCCCGCTGACGCTCGTGTTCCTGCTGTTCACCATCCTCGTCATGTTCTCGCTCAAGGGCGAGTACATCGTTCAGCTGCCCCTGGACGTGCTGCGCATCGCCCTGCCGCTGACCATCTACTTCCTGGTGATGTTCGCGGTTTCGTTCTTCCTGTCCATGAAAGCGGGCGCCACCTACGAGCAGACCGTGACGCTCAGTTTCACCGCCGCCTCGAACAACTTCGAACTGGCCATTGCCGTGGCCATCGCCGTGTTCGGCATCAACTCGGGCGAGGCCTTTGCCGCGGTGATCGGGCCGCTGGTCGAGGTGCCGGTGCTCATCGCCCTGGTCAACGTGGCCCTGCGGCTCAAGGAGAAATATTTCCCGTTCGCGGAGCCTACCCTCACCGGGGTCTGCCACGTGCGGGTCAAGCCGCGGGAATGAGGGAAGGGGAACGATGGAACGAACGACGCGGGGAGGACAACACCATGCACACCACTGACCAGACGGGTGCGACCGGCAAGATCACCATCCTCTTTCTCTGCACCGGCAATTCCTGCCGCAGCCAGATGGCCGAGGGCTGGGCCCGTCACCTGCGGGGCGAGGTGCTCGAACCGTACTCCGCGGGCATCGAGCGCCACGGCATGAACCCGTACGCGGTGCGGGTCATGGCCGAGGCCGGGGTGGACATCAGCGGCCAGCGCTCCAAGCTGATCGACGAACTGCCGTCAGTCTCCTTCGACTGGGTGGTCACCCTCTGTGACCATGCCCACGAGAGCTGCCCGTATTTTCCCGGGCGCATCGTCCACCGGGGATTTCCCGACCCGCCCCGCCTGGCGGAACAGGCCACGGATGAGACGGTGATCCTCCAGGCCTACCGCACGGTGCGCGACCAGATCCGGGC
>CAZMNU010000223.1:0-2041 GCA_964567725.1 uncultured Desulfobulbus sp.
TTTTGGCGGATGGCGTCAAGTCGCTGCAGTTTTTTGTTGGCAGGAATTTTTTTTCATCGACCGGCGACCGCCCGCATCAGCCAGCACCACCATCTCGCCCGAGCCGCTCATCAGGTACAAGGCGAGCAGGTCGTCCCGGTCCCGGCCGGGCCGTACCTCGTTGTCCTTGTTGTCGAGCACGTCGATGTGCCGTTGCTCCCACGGCATGTCGACCCGGTCCAGGCAGAGGAGCACCATGTGGGTTTCGCAGGTGTTTTTGATCTGGACAAAGGCAAGCCGGAGGTTTTCGCCGGGTATGCCGAGGTGCCGGAGCATGATCCACTTGGCGATGGCGATATCCTCGCAGTCGCCGGCAAAGGTGGCGATGGTTTCGAGCGGGGTGGCCCGGTAGTCCTCGCTGCGCCAGTGGGCCGCATCGGTGGCCCAGGGGATCCTGTTCAGGGTGGTGTTGACCAGGGCCAGTTTCTCCCTGACCGGCAGATCCTGGTTTGCCAGGATCAGTTCGTGCAGGGAACGCAGTCGCTGGGCCGCCGGGTCGCCGTACTCGCGGCGGACCTGGTCGAAAATTTTTTCCGACCAGGGCGCGGGCGGAGTTCCGCTCGCCGGAGCGAGAGGGAAAGTCACGAGGGCGCAGACGCCCAGCAGCAACAGGCGCAGCAGACCCGGCCGAGGTCTGCCCGGCCACCACGGCCACGCTCTCTTCGCGCCCGGAACAGGGCCGCGGTGCACCCGCCATCCTGGTCTACGGTTGCTGTTCATGAACGCCTCCGGGTGGCGGCAGCGAGGTGCCCTGCCCGTTTCCGGGAGGAGGGACGCTGGCGGCGGGCAGGGCGGTTCCCTGTTCCGGCCCGTAGCCCTTGATCCAGGCGAGCAGGAGGGTGTAGGTGACGGCCAGCACCACCGGGCCGATGAACAGGCCGATCACGCCGAAGGCAATCAGGCCGCCGATCACGCCGGCGATGATGAGGACAATCGGCAGATCCGCCCCCCGGCGGATGAGCAGCGGCCGGATGACGTTGTCAAGCACCGCCACCACCACCGACCAGATGAGCAGGAAGGTGGCCCAGCCTGTCTGTCCGCTCCAGTACAGCCAGAAGACCGCCGGGAAAAGCACCAGGCCCGGGCCGACCTGGGCGATGCACAGCAAGAGCATCACGGCCATGAGCAGCGCGGCGGCGGGCACGCCGGCGACGATCAGGCCGAACCCGCCCAGGGCTGACTGGATGATCGCCGTGCCGACAACGCCCAGGGCCACGCTGCGGATGGCCATGGCCGAGAGTCTCGCCGCCTCCAGGCCGCGATCGCCGGCCAGGCGCGCGGCAAAACCGCACACCAGGTGTGCCGCCTTTTCGCCCTTGGCGTAGAGGAGGGCGGCGATGAGCACCATCAGCAGGAACTGGAGCGCGAGCAGGCCGATATTGCCCACCTGGCCGACAAACCACCTCAGGGTGGTGTTGAGGTGCGGCGCCAGGCGGGCGCTGAGTTCCTGCGGGCTGATCACCGCCAGGTGCTGCCAGCGCTCCACCAGGGAGTGGGAGATGAGCGGCACCCTGGCGAACCAATCCGGCGGCGAGGGGATGCGCACCGTTTTCACGGCATCGACCAGGGCCGCCAGATCGCCGGTTCGTTTGAGGATGGTGAGGATGGCGGACGAGAGCGGAATGACGAGAAAGAGCAGCAGGGTCAGGGTCATGATCAGCACCGCGGCCCAGCGCCGGTTGCCGCAGTGCTTCTCCACGCTCAGGAGGAAGGGCCAGGTGGCAACCACGATCATCACCGCCCAACCGAGGGCGAACAGGAAGGGGCGCAGGACCCACAAACTGGCAACGATCAGCAGGCCGATACAGAGCACACCCAGGGTGGTGCGGGCGATTTCAGGGGGATGCGCATTCATGCGGTCACTGGCCTCCGGTTCGGCTGGTGTAGGGCATTCAGGTGCGGCCTTCCTGGCCTTGCCTAGGGTCGCTCCGGTTCGCGGATTGCGGTGGCGATGTCCGCGCCGAGCCGGGCGAGGTTGGTTCGCTGGCCGGCCACCCAGGCC
>CAZMNU010000224.1:0-2020 GCA_964567725.1 uncultured Desulfobulbus sp.
CGCGGCCAGGCCGAAACCGGCGAACACCCGGCCGAGCGAGGCCAGGAGGTCGGTGAGGAAGCGGCCCGCGTAGGGGCCCTGGCCGGGCGCGGCGAACACATAGCGCACCCCCGCCTCGAACACCGCAGCCGGCCCGGGCAGCAGGTAAGCGGGCGCCAGGCCGGTGCTGCTCAGCACGGTCCAGGCGAGGAGAACACCCAACGGCAGCAGCATTGGCAGGAGGGCGCGGTGGTTCATGGGGTGTGCCTCCGCGTCCGTTGCCCGGTCGGGCGCTCAGCGGAGTTGTCCGCTCGCATGGTCGACAAAGCGGCGGTCTACCAGCTGGTCGTAGTCGGGCTGGCGGTCGATCAGGCCCAAGCGCTGCATCCGTTCGCCCAGCTGTTTCAGCTGGCGGACAAAGGTGTCGTCCATGCGCCAGCTCAGTTCCATGTTGGTTGCCGCCTGTTCGAGTACCTCCGGTGGAGTGCCGAAGTCCGCGGCCCGGCCGAGCCAGCGGTCGCGGTCGCGGACGAGGGTTTCGGTGGCGCGGGCATGGGCCGTGACCAGGGCCTGCACCCTGTCCGGATGCTTGGCGATGGTCGCCCGGGTGACGAGCAGGCCGGCGTTGATCGTGCCCACGCTCTCGTCAAAATACGGGTAGGCGAGGATGCGGCCGTAGCCCCGGGCCACGGCCAGCGAGGGCAGGGGCTCGCCCGAGAGGAAACCGTCGATGGAGCCCCGCGCCAGGGCCGTGCCCATGTCGAAGAAATCCACCCGCACCAGGGTCAGGTCGCGCTCCGCGTCCAGGCCGGCCTGCTGCAGGGTCTCGCGCAACAGGATCTCGTGCATGGTCCCGGGGGCGTAGCCCACCCTGCGGCCGCGCAGGTCGGCGATCGCCCGGATCGGGCTGTCGCGGCCCACCACCAGGGCCGAGGACTTGTGGCACAGGGCCGCCACCAGCACCACCGGCTGGCCGAGTACCGCGCTGTGGATGGCGTGGGCCAGGGTGGTGCCGGCCAGGTCCAGGCTGCCGGCGAGCAGGGCGGTCTTCTGGTCCACCGGGTTGGTGAAGGCGAACACCTCGGCGGTCAGGGGTGCGGGCAGGAACTCCTGGTAGAAAAAGGGCTGGATGGTCTGGGCGGTCTTCCAGGTGCCGACGCGCAGGGTCTCGGCCGCGGCCAGGCCCGGGAGCAGGGCGAGCAGAAGGAGCAGGGCGGTCAGGAGGCGCATGGGATTGGGTTCGGTGGCGATGGGTAGCTTAGAAGCAGTTGGAGGGCTGGTCCGGGTTCCAGCCCATTTCGCGCAGCAGGGTGGCGCAGCGGTGCAGGGACTGGCCCCGACCCTGGCCGGTGTCCGCCGTGAGGTCGCGCGGGCTCGAGCCCACCTCGGGGAAGAACAGGTTGGCCCCGGCCACGAGGCTCAGGCTGTGTGGCTCGTGGGTGCAGTGGGCCCGGACCCTATCGCCCATGACCAGCCGGCTGACGGCTACCAATTGGGCCAGGCGCCGCTCGCTGATCATGCCCTGGGGTTCCTTGGGCGAGCCCGGGAAGTTGATCCGCCGCATGACCCCGCTGTAGGTGGCCCCCTCCCGCCGGGCGAGCAGCATCAGCTCGACCATCTCTTCGGCGGTGTGCTCCGGGCCCACCGGTTCGACGCAGTTCATCCACTGCAACCCCACCTCGCGCAGCACGCGGATGGTCTGGATGCGCCGCTCGGGCCGGAAGGGGGTGTCCGTGCCCTCGCCCAGGCGCACGGCGTGGTAGCAGCCGACAAAGCCGGCAGCGAGCAGCTGCTCCGCCTCGGCATGGTTGAGGTCGCGGGTGTTGGCCACCAGCGGCACGTCCACCTCCCGGCGCAGCCAGCGGCCCACCTCGAGCAGGCGGGCGAAGGGGTAAGTGCCGGTGGTCATCAGGTTGAGCGCGTCCGCGCCCTGGGCTGCGCCCTCACGGGCCCAGGCGAGGATATCCGCCTCCGGGAATTCGATCGCCTCGGTGAACAGGCCGGCCCGGCGGGTGAGCGAGCAGAAGGCGCAGTCCATGGG
>CAZMNU010000225.1:0-2015 GCA_964567725.1 uncultured Desulfobulbus sp.
ACCAGTACGCTGTGGTTGGCGTCGCGGGGCAGGGATTCGTCCCTGTCCCGCATTTTCTGCTGTCCGGAAGGGGAGCATGGGGCCTTTTCTCCTTGTGGTCTCATGCTCCCGTTTCCGATACCGACTGTTATTGACCAATCCGGACAAGTGTTGACAAACCAATTTTCTACGATATATTAGTGTATTAGAATTTTTTGCGGCTGGCGGAGCATCGCCAGGCCCGGTTTCCCCCCACCTCTTTTCAGGAGCAAGCGCATGGCTGATAAAATTTTTCGCGTGAACATGTCGGATCTGAGCACCAGGGTCGAGGACGTGCCCGAGGCCTGGATGGGACTGGGCGGCCGCGGCCTGACCTCCACCATCGTCGCTGCCGAGGTCGAGCCCACCTGTCATCCGCTCGGCAAACGCAACAAGCTCGTCTTCGCCCCGGGCCTGCTCTCCGGCACCCCGGCGGCCAACTCCGGCCGCCTTTCCTGCGGCGCCAAGAGCCCGCTCACCGGCACCATCAAGGAGGCCAACGCCGGCGGCACCTCGGCCCAGATGCTCGCCCGCCTGGGTGTCAAGGCGCTGATCATCGAAGGCAAGCCGGCTGACGCCAGCAAGTGGTACAGCCTGCAGGTGGGTGAGAACGGCGTGACCATCAAGGAAGAGAGCGAAGTAGTCGGCCAGGGTAACTTTGCCACCGTCCAGGCGCTCAACCAGCGCATTGGCGACAAGGTCGGCGTGATCTCCATCGGCCCGGCCGGCGAGATGCAGATGCTCGCCGCCAACATTTCGGTCAAAGATCCGGACAACCACGTGCGTTCCTGCGGCCGCGGCGGCCTGGGCGCGGTCATGGGTTCCAAGCGGGTCAAGTTCATCGCCGTCGAGCCGACCGACAAGAAGGTTGAGATCGCCGAGCCCGAGGCCTTCAAGGCAGCCAACCGCGCCTTTGCCAAGGCCCTGGTGGACAACCCGATCAGCAAGGCCCTGGCCCAGTACGGCACCAACGTGCTCGTCAACATCATCAACGAGTCCGGTGGTCTGCCCACCCGCAACTTCACCGCCGGCCAGTTCGAGGGCCACGAGGCCATCTCCGGCGAGACCATGCACGACACCATCGTCGCCCGCGGCGGCAAGCCCAAGCACAACTGCCACCCGGGCTGCGTTATCCAGTGCTCGCAGATCTACGCCGACGTCAAGGGGGAATACAAAACCTCGGGCTTCGAGTACGAGACCATCTGGGCGCTCGGTGCGGACTGCGCCATCGACAACCTCGACCACGTGGCCGAGGCGGACTCGATCATGGACGACATCGGCGTGGACTCCATCGAGATTCCGGTGGCCTTCGGCGTGGCCATGGAGGCCGGCGTGCTCAAGTTCGGCGACGGCGTCGAACTCTGCCGCATCCTGCGTGAAGAGGTGGCCAAGGGCACGCCGCTGGGCCGCATCATCGGCAACGGCGCCGGCTCGGTGGGCCGCGCCTACGGCGTCACCCGCGTGCCGGTGGTCAAGAACCAGGCCATCCCGGCCTATGACCCGCGCGCCATCAAGGGTATCGGCATCACCTACGCCACCTCCACCCAGGGCGCGGACCACACCATGGGCTACACCATTGCCACCAACATCCTCGGTGTGGGCGGCAAGGTCGACCCGCTGAGCAAGGAAGGCCAGGTGGAGCTGTCGCGCAACCTGCAGATCGCCACCGCGGCCATCGACTCCACCGGCATGTGTCTGTTCATCGCCTTTGCGGCCCTGGACGACGCCACCTGTTTGCCGTCGCTGATCGACATGATCAACGCCCGCTTCGGCGCCAAGCTGACCGCGGACGACGTGACCCAGCTGGGCATGACCATCCTCAAGACCGAGCATGCGTTCAACCTGGCCGCCGGCTTCACCAACAAGGACGACCGGCTGCCCGAGTTCTTCCGGGATGAGCCCATCGCCCCGCACAACGTGGTCTGGGACATCACGGACGAGGCCATCGACAGCTTCTGGAACTTCTGAGCGTCGATGCGGTTCACGGTCAAGCTGTT
>CAZMNU010000226.1:0-2004 GCA_964567725.1 uncultured Desulfobulbus sp.
TGGACTGGAGCAGGGTGTCGAGTTGGGCGAGGGTCTCGCGGCGCTTGGCCCGCAGGGCGTCCGCCGCGTCCAGGATGGCTGCAATCCGCTTCTGCTCACCGAGGGGCGGGAGGGGAAAAGTTATGTCCTCGACTATTTTCTTCGAAGGGGGTATCCACTTCGCTCCAGTTATTTTTCATGACCGCGTCGATGGCTTGGCGGCCCTGGTCACAATGCCCCGATATGTGGTCGGTTTTATTTGCACAGCCTGCACAACAAGTCGGTGAAAAAGAAGCCCTCGGGCTTTTGCAGAGCGGCGGTTGAATCGAAAGGTGTATTCGTCCAGATAGTAGTCGAGATGTTCGTCCCTCACTGCCCCTTGATGCGTCCCGATTAGCCATCGTTTCAGCAGTGAGGCGATACGGTGAGGGCCAGGAAGAACAACATGCGCAGGATCATCGCTACCAGACTGAACACGCCGCTTATGCTGATATCCGAGGGCAGACAAGCCATTGTAACCGCTCCAGCCATCGGTCGATACTATCGCTCCTGCACTCACGACATCCTTGATGAAGCCAATCAATGTCGGTCCTGTGACATCGGGGATTTGCCGGAGCCGTATGCGGCCAAACCCTTTGGGAGAGTGAACTTCAATCGCTATGATAACTATGGACTTGGTCACAGTCTTACGGCCACGAACCCCCTCTTCTGCTCCACCAATGTATGTTTCGTCAACCTCAACATGTCCACTGAGCATGTCCCGGCCTGGTCGTACCATGGCGAGACGCATCTTGTGCAACCAGGTCCAGGCAGTCTGATAACTCCCCAACCCGAGTACTCGTTTCAACCCAAGAACGCTTACACCGAGTTTCTGATTAGTCAGGTACCATATGGCCTGGAACCAAACGCGCAGCGGCTTTCTTGTGCCCTCGAACACTGTGCCCGCTGTCACTGAGGTTTGACGATGACATTGCTTACAGTGCAGCAGGTTCCGAGCTGTCAACCACGACGTTTGCGAACCACAACCAGGAAAGGAGAACCCCTGTGGCCAACGCAGGCGAATGAGATAGTTGGCACATTTATCCTCCGTTGCAAACCAATCATCAAACTCTTGCAAGGTTCTCGGATAGTCGATGCCGCCAATGGGGTGAGGTCTCTGCTCGTCCATGGTGAGAACGATACATCAACTTGAGCGAAGTGGATACCCCGTTTCTTCGATACTTCCTTGAAGGTTGCCCCGCGCCCCAAGCGTTCAATATCTTCCCTGTGGGTTTTCAACCACCAGAACAGGTAGTCAGCTGAAAGCAAATCAACTCGTGGCACCATACTCTTGAAGCCTTGGTTGGTGCAGACGGGGATGCTGTTGATCGCAACCAGGCCGATCGGGGCTCGTGAACTGAACAAGACCGATTGCGGGGGAAGAATTCTCGCCGAACAGCTCTGCAGTCCCTTTTTCGTGATTTTCCTTGGGGTATCCTCAAGCAATTTTTGCTGTAATACACTCAGATCCTTGGGAGTTACCCAGTGGATATCGCCATCCCAGAACGACGGGTTCCCGGTCTTGGGGGTAGCGCCAGAAACTACCTCGCATACTGCACCGATTGTTGAAGTCGGCCACTTCATCCCTCATCCCCTTCCCGACCGACATCCAGCACATGCCGTGCTTCCAGTTCGCGGGCGAGTTCGTCCGGGCTGGGGAGTACCCGCAGGTATTTGGCGGCAAAGAGCTGTTCATTGTCCTTGAGGATAGAGTAGTGCACCATGGTTTCATCCTTGTCGGCGCAGAGGATTATGCCCAGGGTAGGGTTATCGTCCTCGCCGCGCTTGAGGTCGTCGAACATGCGGACATACATGTCGATCTGGCCGATGTCCTGGTGGGTGAGCCTGGTGGTTTTCAGATCGATGAGCACAAAGCACTTGAGCAGGTAGTTGTAGAAGACCAGGTCGATGTAAAAGTGGGAGGTTTCCGTGCTGATGCGGAACTGGCGGCCGACGAACGAGAACCCCCTCCCCAGTTCGAGGAGA
>CAZMNU010000227.1:0-1982 GCA_964567725.1 uncultured Desulfobulbus sp.
CGAGTTGCTCGCGCGCGGGGTCGAGGCCGGGGTCTTTCCCCGGCCCGCTGCGGGCTTGGTGTGAAGACAACGCTGCCTGTCGGTGACCGGCCGGTCTGGGGCTGTGTGCTCATCGGCGGCCGCAGCCGGCGCATGGGCCGGCCCAAGCACCTGATCGAGGCGGGCGGTTGTTCCTGGCTCGAGCGGACGGTGCTGCTGCTCGGCCAATGTGTGGGGCGGGTGGTGATCGTTGGTCCCGGGGAGGTGCCCTCTGCCCTGGCTGCTACCGAGCGCCTTGCCGATGCGGAAGGCGCGGCCGGGCCGCTGGCCGGCATCCTTGCCGCCTTCCGCGCCCATTCCGGGGTCAGCTGGCTGGTCGCGGCCTGTGACCTGCCGGACATGGAGATCGGCGCCCTGCACTGGCTGCTGGCCTGCCGGGCGCCCGGCGTGGTCGCAGTTCTGCCCGACCTGGCCGGTGACGGCCGCATCGAGCCGCTGCTTGCCTATTACGACCACGGCTGCGCAGGCCTGCTCGAGACCATGGCCGCCCGCGGTTGGCGGCGCATGAACCGGTTGCGCGAGGCACCGGGCGTGATCACGCCGCAGCCGCCCGCGCACCTGCGCGGTTCCTGGCGCAACGTCAACACGCCCGAGGAGCTCGGCGCCGGCCCGGTGACCCGGTGAAGGCTGGCGGCCCCGGGAGCGGTGGGGAAAACGGAGAACGAAAATCAGGACGAATGGAGAGAATCCGGCCGGAGATGACGGACAACAGGGTGACACACCGGGGAGGCGGGGGGTGACTGGCCGGGAGCGAGCGGACAGCGGCGTGCCGGATTTGGGCGAGCAGTTGGAGCGTTTTTTTCTCGACGTCACCAGCGAATGCCCGTACGGCCGGGACCAGAAGGCCGTGTATCACCAAGGCATGTTCAGCCGGCTCGACGACGAGACCATGGGTCGGTTCCTGGCCTGCGGCTACCGGCGCAACGGCAATTGCCTGTACACCATGCGCTGCCCGGATTGTGCCCTGTGCGTGCCCATCCGTCTGCGGCCGGAGCGGCTCCGCCACAACCGCAACCAGCGACGGGTATGGCGGAGGAACCAGGACATCAGCGTGGAGATCGCGCCGCTGACCATGTCGCGGGAGAACATCGCGCTCCTGCAGCGCTTTCTCTCCACCCGTTTTCCCGAGGGCCGCAGCAGCGCTGAGAGTTACTACACCGGGTTCTTCATCACCAGCATCGCCCGCTGCTTCGAAATCCGCTACCGGCTCGACCAACACCTGGTCGGCGTGAGCGTGGTCGATCTCTCGCCGGCGTGGATGAACGCGGTGTACTTCTTTTTCGACCCGGACCACGGCTGGCGCAGCCCGGGCACCCTCAACATCCTCACCCTCAACCACATCTGCACCACCCAAAAGATCCCCTTCCTCTACCTCGGCTACTGGATCGACGGCCTCTCCGCAATGAGCTACAAGAGCGGCTTCCGGCCCCATGAACTCCTGCAGAACGGGCAGTGGCGGGAGGTGGACGGGTAGCGGACGTACGGGTCGGCAAGCCGTCTCAGGGGACCTCGGTTCCACCCTCGGTCGTGCCGCATCCGTTTTCAGCATTAACGCCCGTTTCTTTGCCACACTGCCCAGCCGAGGAAACTCCTTGCAGGAAAACGAGGTTTTTTGTATTTCTGGCGACTTAAATTCTCTCGGACGCCTTGCCGCCGATGTGCGCCCTTCTCTTTGCCAGTCGGTTTTTGCCTGCAGATGCCCGCACCAACGTGTACCGGTGGGCGCACCGTTCTTCCCGGTGCGGATGAACCGAACCGCCGCACAGGCGATCGGGCCGTGACCGGCTCCACCGAACAGCAGAAACAGCCAGGAATTGAACCATCATGCAGTCGTTTTCTCTCGCTCCGCGGGAAATGTTCGCCAGCATCTGGCGCAACCGCTATCTCATCAAAACCTCGGTGCAGCGGGAGGTCGTCGGCCGTTACCGCGGTTCCTTCCTCGG
>CAZMNU010000228.1:0-1966 GCA_964567725.1 uncultured Desulfobulbus sp.
GCAGGAACAGTTCGGCCCGGCCGCCGCTCTCCTTGTGACCGAGCAGGCGGGCCGGGAACACCCGGGTGGTGTTGACCACCAGCAGGTCGCCGGGCCGCAGCCACTCCGTGATGTCGGTGAACCGCCTGTGGTCGAGCGCGCCGCTGGCGCCATCGACAACCAGCAATCGGGACTGGTCGCGCCGGGCAGCCGGGTGTTGGGCGATCTGTTCCGGGGGCAGGTGGTAGTCGTAGTCGTCCAGCCGATGGATGGTGTCGGTCATGCGGTCTTCCGGTCTGCGGTGTTCTGGGTGAGGCCAAGGCGCGGCAAGATACCCGACTTTTCCGGCCAACGAAAGAAATTGTGCGGGCCGGCAACCCCCAAGGTCACGTTCCGCCCACCCAGTCCTTTCCTGTTCCTCCTTCTGCACAGAGCATGTACCTGGTCATAGCCGCCACCCCCTTCGAACTGGACCCCTTGCTGCGCGCCTATCCCCTGGGCGTGCGTTTCGAGCCGCTCGTCTGCGGTGTCGGCCCGGTGGAGACCGCGCTGCGCCTGAGTGTGCTGCTCGCCCGTCGCGAGGCTGCGGGCGCTCCCCGGTACCGGGGCGTCATCAACATCGGCGTGGCCGGGGCCTACCGGCGCGCGGAGGGCGGCGCGGACCTGCTCGATCTCTGCCTGGCCGAGCGCGAGGTGCTTGGCGATCTGGGCATCTGCGATGGGGAGGCGATCACCTCCCTGCGCAGCGAAACGCTGGAGATTTTCGATGCCTTTGACCTCGAATCCTCGCTGCTGCAGGAGGCCGAAACCCTGCTCGCCGGCGGCGGCATGGCCTGTCGGCGCGGCACCTTCGTCACCGTGAACTGCGTCAGCGCCACCAGCCGCCGGGGCGACCTGCTCGCCCGCCAGTACCAGGGGCTGTGTGAAAACATGGAGGGCGCGGCCGCGGCTCGGGTCTGCCGGGAATTCGGCCTGCCGCTGCTCGAGATGCGCTGCGTCTCCAACCTGGTCGAGGAACACGACCCGCGCACCTGGCGGCTGCGCGAGGCCAGCGACCGCTGCGGCCAAGCGGCGGCACTGCTCATCCAAGGACTGCCTCATGACTGACCCCGCCTCCCTGACCTTGGGCTTTTCGCCCTGTCCGAACGACACCTACATCTTCAACGGCCTGGTGCACAGACGTATCGACCTGCAGGGTGCGGCCTTTGCCGAGCCGGTGCTGGAGGATGTGGAAACCCTGAACGCTTGGGCCCTGGCCGGGCGGCTGGACGTGAGCAAGATTTCCTGCCACGCGCTCGGCCATGTGCTCGACCGCTACGCCCTGCTCCACGCCGGCGCGGCCCTGGGGCGCGGCTGCGGACCGCTGCTCATTACCGCCGGCGACCGCGGCGGACCCGTGGAGCATTGGCGGATCGCCATCCCCGGGGAGTACACCACCGCGGCCCTGCTGCTGCGGCTGTACCGCCCGAACTGCCTCAACTTGGTGGTGATGCGCTTCGACCGGATCATGGACGCCCTGGCCAGTGGCGAGGTGGACGGCGGCGTGATCATCCACGAAAGCCGCTTCACCTACCAGGAGCACGGCCTGCACTGCGTTCAGGATCTGGGCGCCTGGTGGGAGGCAACCACCGGCCTGCCCATTCCGCTCGGATGTATCGTCGCCCGCCGGACCCTGGCCCACGAGGTGCGCGCGGCCATCGACGCGGCCATCGCGGCCAGCATCCGCTGGGCCGACACCCACCCGGACGAGGGACGCGACTACATCCGCCAACATGCCCAGGAGATGGACGAGACGGTGATGCAGAGCCACATCGGCCTGTACGTCAACCGCTTCTCCCATGATCTCGGCGAGGAGGGGCTGCAGGCCATGCGCGAGTTGCTCGCGCGCGGGGTCGAGGCCGGGGTCTTTCCCCGGCCCGCTGCGGGTCTGGTGTGAAGAACACGCGACTTGACGATGATTGGCCGGTCTGGGGCTGTGTGCTCATCG
>CAZMNU010000229.1:0-1958 GCA_964567725.1 uncultured Desulfobulbus sp.
CTCTGTCTGATCAGCCACAGCAAGAACTCCCGTTTGAGCAATTTCATGCCGCAGGCAAAGAAGGAATACTACCAGAACAACACCATCGACAGCATCAAACAGTACTTGATGATGAAAGCAGATCCTTGGGATGAAGAGGCTATTAACTATCATTATCAAGCAATGAGAGATGTTTTCCACCAGGACCTTGATGTCGAAGTTAAAAGAAGATGCAGAAAGAAGAGCGAATAGACATGCCCGAAAAACCACGCCCTGAGAGGCTGACCCAGAACCATGTCGTCGCGCTCTTTACCGATGCCTTCCGGCCCGACTATTTAGGCTATTCCTACCTGAGGGAGCTTCCCTTGCTGACGAAAATTCTTTTGAACAGAGCGGGACAAAACGGACAAAATGGCCAAAACCCCTCTACCGCGCATGGACGCAGGGGTTGACCATAAACCCCAGCGATGGTCGACCAGGAACGCGATCCACCGGTTGCTGGTGCCGCCGGATATAGCCGTGCTCTTCCAGGATGTTCAGCCCAGGGTCAAGGTCAGCCCGCTTCGGGAACCTGGTTCTCAGAGCGCGGTGGCAACCCCTGGCTGAAAATGTACCGCAGCCGGTTCGCCTGATCCAGGCGAGGATGTGGCGTGCCGCTTGTACATCGTCGCCCTCCCCCATCAACCCGTATACGTGGATTGCGTGTATCGCCAGCTTCCGCGCCAGGGAAAGGGCCATCTCCATGGTGCGCCCGCTCAGGTTATACCGGTCCGGGGTATTGAGTGCATCCTGGACCAGACGGTCAGCGTGTTCGACACAATGGAAGACGCCGGCTATCCTGCCGGCTGTGCCCGGCAGCTTGCCGGCAAAATCGCGCATGTGCTCGAGTGATCCGCCTGCCGCCATCTCCCCTTCCACCCATCGGGCAAAGGCCTTCCAGGATTCGTGTGCTTCGTCTTCCAGGTAAATGGCGAGCAGCTCTCCGGTCAGCCTGTTGCGAACTTCAGCCATATCGAGCAGGGTCGATATCGTCTGCTCATAGGCAGTCACGACATATGGTGCGATGGATATGGTCTCCAACGTGCGCCTGCCGACGAGATCGGTTGGCATGGCATAGAGAAACCGGCCGACCAGTCCGCGCCCACGAAAACCTTTCTTGCTCGCCATGGCCTGGAGCACGTCGGGTTGCACGCTCAGCCCCATGGACAGCGCCGGCTCTTTCATGTAGACGGATGCCCGGGTACCCCGGTCCACGCGCACAGGGTCTCCACTGTGGGCCTGCAGGAATATGTCGAGGTTCGGAATGCCGGCCGCGTAGCGCCCGGCCATGGTGTCAAATATGCCACCTTCGCTGGAGAAAATGCTGAGCCGCTCACCGTTGTCGGCCAGCATGGTGCCCAGGTGTTCGGGTGTAACGTCCTGCGCGAAGACCCGCGGCTTGCGGGGAATCTCCACCAAAGTCATCTCGGCGGTCTCGATCTCCTGCTGCAGGGTTGCGCGCTCGGCTTCGTTCGTCTCTTTGGCGTACCTTTTCTGCAACTCCTTCAGACGCATCTCGCCGGCTTCCCTGGCTACCTTGGCCGCCCTGATCTCTGCTTCAAGGGCCTGACCGCGCTCGATCTCCCAGACCTCCAACGGGCGAATGGCAATTTTTTGCACCGCACTTTTCCGCGATCCCGGCGGCAGCGCCGTCACTGACCACAGATTGAGCGGTTCGGTGTAGCCGGGGTCCAGCTCGATCTTCAACCTACGCTGGCAAGCGGTGGCCGCAACGGCGAGCACGCCCATGGCAGGCAGTTCGAGCGGGGTTTCGGTCGCCTTGGCTATGCCCTCGATCATGGCCCACAATGTGGCGGGGAAGTCGGCCGCGGTGAAGCCGGGCAAGTCGGGGGTGTCCAGGTCAACAGGTGGCTCCCACTCTTCCGGCTCGGCCTCGGCCTGGTGGCCCTGATCTTCTGTCGGGCCGGTGTGGTCGTGCC
>CAZMNU010000230.1:0-1886 GCA_964567725.1 uncultured Desulfobulbus sp.
TCGTGGCTCATGTTGGCCAGGAACTGCGACTTGGCCCGGTTGGCCGACTCGGCTGCTTCCTTGGCCTGCTGCAGGTCGAGGGTCTGCTCGCGCAGCTGCCGGTTGGCCCGTTCCAGCGACAGGCAGGCGGTCTGCCGCTGCTCGTGCGAGTCGGCCAGTGTTGCCATCATGGCGTTGAAATCCTTGGCCATCGTGGCCACCTCGTCGGTCGGCGCACCCCGGGCCGGTGCGGGCAGACGGAAGGTGAAATCGCCGTCGCCGCTGGTGGCGGTGCGCAGGGCCTGGCTCAGGCCGAGGATCGGCCCGAACACCCGCTGCTTGAGCAGGTGGAGGAGCAAAAGGGCGATGAGCAGCGAGACGAAGAGCGGCAGCAGGGCACCGATGAGCACCTCGTGACGGTGGCGGGAAAACCGTTCCTCGTCCACGGCCACCAGCAGGTGACCGATCACCCGGTCGCGGTGGTCGGTCAGTTCGCTGGCGACGGCGCAATGCGGTCGGCCCCGGACCGACACCCGCCCGGTGTGGTCGGCGGGGAGGACGCCGTTGTCCACGCCGCCGAGGACCTGCCGCCCCTGGCTGTCGAAAAAGGCCACCTCGGCCTCGGCGAGCCGGCGCATGGTGTCCACCATCCCGGTGTTGCCGGAAAGGAAGCGGACCACCACGATCCGCCCGTAGAGATCGCCGGTGTCATGGACCAGGGGGATACTGGTCAGGTAGCTGAGGGCTTCCGCGTCCCGGTTGACGGGCTGCGGGATCGGAACACGGGGGGCGGCGACCGGTGTGCGGAGGACGCCCATACCGTTCCAGTCGGGGGGCAGATCGAGGAGGCCGCGGCAGCCGTCCGGGGCGGTGATCCGTTCTGGCCGCGGGTAGGCTGCCACCAGCCGGTCGCTTTCGTCGTAGAGCAGCACCATGTCCAGGTGGTGCAGGGCCGCCAGATTCTTGACCATGGCGGCGAGTGCATCGACATTGCCATAGTCGAGGAAGTCGCAGTACTTCGGATTCTGCTCGCGGACGATATCGTTGATGATGCGTCCTTCCTCGATTCGGTTGCGGTGCAGGGAGAGGGCCAGGTTGAGGGTCCCCCGGGTCTCGCCCTCCAGCCGGGCGCGCAGGTGCTCCTCCAGGCGGAGGTAGAGAAAGGTCGCGTTGGCGACCATGGCCACCACCAGCAGAACGAACACGGCCACGATCAGGCGGATGATCGGTTTGGGGCGCTGGTCCGCGGTCGTCCGGTCGGTGCCTGTCTCAGTCACGGCCGGCCGACTCCGGCAGAACCGGCCCGGAATCCGGCTCGCGCTGCTCCACCGGCAGCTGTTCGGCCTGCCAGCGCTCCATGCCGCCCCTGAGCACGCCGGCCACCGTGTACCCCTTGGCGAGCAGGAATTTTGCGGCCAGGGGCGACTGCTTCATGGCCCAGTCGGTGATGAGCAGGGGGCGGTCCCGGGGGATGGTCCGGTAGCGCTCTGCCAGCGCCACCATCGGGCAGAGACGGGCGCCGGCGATGAACGAGGCGTCCCGTCCGAAATCCTGGGGCCGCACGTCGAGGACGAAGTGGCCGCCCCGGTCGAGCAGTTCCCGGAACTGGCGCGGATCCAGCCTGGTCACGGAGATCGTCGCGCTGGCCGGGTCGACCCACATGGGATAGTTGAAGCGGCGCCATTCCGGGATGCCGCCGACAAAGGCGTGGGCGCGGGTGTGACCGAGTCGGGCCGCCAGACCGGCGGCGCGCAGGCTGTACGGTCAGCGTTCGCCCATGCAGTAGAAGATCAGCGGCCGATCCTTGTCCGCCGGCAGTCCGCGACCGTCGGTCATGGAGGTGATAGGCAGGTTGATCGAACCGGGGATGTGCTGCATGTCGAACTCGATCCGGCTGAGCACATGGA
>CAZMNU010000231.1:0-1884 GCA_964567725.1 uncultured Desulfobulbus sp.
CTCGGCGAGCGGCCGGTGGCCGCTGACCGCGAGACGGAAATGCTTGAGCCAGTGGCGCAACCGTTTGCGCTCCGCCGCGCGGACCGTGCCGGCGG
The DNA here is from genome assembly GCA_964567725.1 of uncultured Desulfobulbus sp. Classification (GTDB taxonomy): domain Bacteria; phylum Desulfobacterota; class Desulfobulbia; order Desulfobulbales; family Desulfobulbaceae; genus Desulfobulbus. Next base: position 96 of record CAZMNU010000231.1, read on the forward strand.
GCTGCTCCGCGGCAAGCCCCGCCTGCTCCAGGGCCATCTCCACCAGCTCCCGAGGCAGCAGGCCGCGCAGCACGCTGACGACCGGCTCGGCGTGGCGGTCGGCAAAGTCGCGCAGCAGGCGGGCGTCGAGTTTTTTGTCGTCGAGCGCCGGCTTGAGATCGAGTTCCAGCTCCACCGTGCCGCCGGCGCGCAGGGCGTCCACCACCCGGCCGCTCAGGGTGAGGATCACCGGGCCGCTCAGGCCGAAGTCGGTGCAGGCCAGTTCGCCGAAGGCCTCGCTCTTTTTTTTCCCGTCAACAAACAGCCGCACCAGGGTGTTGCGCAGCTGCAGTCCGGCCATGCGGCCGGCAAGGTCGCCGGCCGTGACCAGCGGCACCAGCGCCGGCCGTTCGGTTACGATGCGGTGGCCGACCCCGGCGGCCAGCCGGCAGCCGTCGCCGGTGGAGCCGGTGAGCGGGTAGGAACTGCCGCCGGCGGCGAGCACGACCGCGTCGCAGAACAGGGTCTCGCCCCGGCAGACCACCCCGGCCAGCCGGCCGTCCGCGACCAGCAATCGCTCCACCGGGGCATCGGTGCGCAGGCGCACGCCCAGCCGCCGGCGCCATCCGTCGAGCGCCGCCACCACCTCCGGCGCCTTGCCCGAGGCCGGGAACACCCGGCCGCCGCGCTCAATGACCGTGGCCAGACCCAGTTCGTCGAAAAAGGCGAGCAGCTCCGGGGTGAAGAACTGGTGAAAGGCCTGGCGGAGAAATCTTCCGGTGGGGCCGAAGTGGCCGAGGAAGTCGGTGAGCGGGGCGACGTTGGTCAGGTTGCAGCGGCCCTTGCCGGTGATGGCAAGCTTGCGGCCGGGCCGGTGCATCTTTTCGAGCACCAGCACCGAGGCCCCGGCCGCGGCCGCCTGGCCGGCGGCCATCAGCCCGGCCGGACCGCCGCCGATGACCAGCAGGCGGCTGGCAGGCTCCGTGGGTGCTGAGAGGGGCTGGGCGGGAGAGGTGGTCATGGCCCGCTACTACTACACCATGGCCGGGAAAAAGACACCAACATCCGCCGTGGCCGTCCGCCGGGCAACGGTACCGCTCGCCGCCCCTTGACAGAATCCGGCGCTCCGGCTACGCATCACGGGTGGATGGTCGTCACGCGGAACCAGGCGGCGCGCAGTGGCCGCGCCAGGGAGGGATAGCATGGATCCTGCATTGCCCGGATTGATCCTCACCGGTGCGTCCGGTTTTGTCGGGCGCAATGTCATCAAGGCGGCCAGCGGCCGCTTTCGGCTGTACTGCATTGCCCGGCGCTCCATGGAGGAGGCCGGGGTCCAGCCGGATGCCAACCTGCGCTGGCTGCAGGTGGACCTCGGCGACCGCGACGGCGTGCTCGCCCTGGCCGGTCGGCTGCGCGGCGCGGTCGACTACGTCATCAGCCTGGCCGGCTACTACGATTTCACCAACGAGGAGCATTTCGAGTACGTCCGCACCAACGTCCACGGCACCCGCAACCTGCTCGACCTGGCCCGCGAGGTGGGCGCCAAGCGCTTTGTTTTTGCCAGTTCCCAGGCGGCCTGCCCCTTCGGGGTGACGGTCACCGAGGACACCCCGCCCGATGCGGACATCCCGTACGCGCGCAGCAAGCGGGCGGGCGAGGAACTGGTGCGCGAGTACAGCCAGTGGCTGCCCGCGGTGATCGTCCGCATCGCCGCAGTGTTCAGTGACTGGTGCGAGTACCCGCCGCTCTACACCCTGCTCAACAACTGGATGTCCGGCAAGCTGCTCGAGTCGCGCATCCTCGCCGGCCG
>CAZMNU010000232.1:0-1867 GCA_964567725.1 uncultured Desulfobulbus sp.
CGGCAGCACCCCGGTGCGCCAGTGGGCGAAGCGGTCAGTGACGGTGCGGGTGAAGGCCGCGAACTCGGGGTGGTCGAAGATGGCCGGCTTGACCTCGGTGAGCGGCCGGGTCAGGCGCAGGTAACCGGGCCGCAGCGGCGCGAACAGATCGGCGCGCACCCCGGGCAGCACCTGCCAGTAGGGGGCGAGTGCCTCCAGGTCGCGCTCCGGAATGCCGCCCTGCAGGTGGGCGGAGATGTCCTGCAGGTCCTCGGGCTCGGTGGCATCGATGTAGCGCGGCAGGTTGAGGTTGAAGTCGTTCTTGGCGTCGGCGATCTCGGCAAAGGGGACCATGCGGGCGTAACGCGGGGTGTCGGCCTGGCGGTTGAAGGTGTCGACGATGCGGTGCAGGTCCTGCTCGCGCAGCCGGTTCTTGTTGCCGTCCTTCATGGAGCCGCGGCTGGCGTCGAGCATGAACACGCCCTTACGGGCCTGGGCGTTCTCCTTGTCGAGCACGAGGATGCAGGCCGGAATGCCGGTGCCGTAAAAGAGGTTGGCCGGCAGGCCGATGATGCCCTTGAGCATGCCCGAGCGGACCAGCTGCTCGCGAATGACTGCCTCGGCATTGCCGCGGAAAAGCACGCCGTGCGGCAGGATGCAGGCGCCCTTGCCGGTGGCCTTGAGGCTGCGGACGATGTGCAGCAGGTAGGCATAGTCGCCCTGCTTGGCGGGCGGCATGCCCCAGGTGAAGCGCTGGAACTCGTCGGGGGTTTTCAGGCCGGTGGACCAGGTCTTGTCCGAGAAGGGCGGATTGGCGACCACGTAGTCGTAGGTGCGAAGCTGCCGGTCGTCCCGGGCGTCGCGGAACTTGGGTGCGGCCAGGGTGTTGCCGGAGAGGATGGTGGCCGTGGGAAAGTCGTGCAGGATCATGTTCATGCGCGCCAGACCGGCGGTGGTCACGTCCTTTTCCTGGCCTTCCAGGGTGATGTGCTTGCCCGCCTCGGCGGCCACCTTGAGCAGGAGCGAGCCGGAACCGCAGGTGGGGTCATAGGCGGTGGTGGCGGCCACGGTGTTGTCCGGCGAGATGCCGATCACCTTGGCGATCAGCCGGCTGACCTCGGCCGGGGTGTAGAACTGGCCCTTGGACTTGCCCGACTCGGTGGCAAAGTGGCGCATCAGGTACTCGTAGGCGTCGCCGAGGATGTCGTCGTGCTCGGCCCGGTTCTTCGAGAAGTCGAGTTCGGGCTTCTGGAAAATGGCGACCAGGTTGGTGAGCTTGTCCACCATCTCCCGGGATTCGCCGAGCTTGTTCGGGTCGTTGAAGTCCGGGAAGTCGCTCTTGGACAGGCGGGCGTTGGCCTCGACCAGCGGTGCGATGATCTGGGTGTTGATCTTGTCGCCGATGTCGGGCTTGCCCTTGAGGGCGATCATGTCCGTGAACGAGGCCCCGGGCGGAATGAGCACCGGCGGCGCGAAATCGTCGGAGTTGCCGTACTTGTCGCTGATATACTTGATAAACAGCATGAACAGGACATAGTCCTTGTACTGGCTGGCGTCCATGCCGCCGCGCAGTTCGTCGCACGAGGCCCAGAGGGAGGAATAGAGGTCGGATTTTTTGATGGCCATGGCAGGTGCAGGGGAATGGGTGGGGAGGAAGACCGGACTGCTGTTTATGCCGAAGCGGGTGCGATGGCAAGAGCTTTGGCCGAGGAAAAACCCTGTGTTCTCCGGCAGTGAGGCGGCGGCGGGCGGGTGGCGTGGCGGGTGGCGGGCGCTGCAATCGTCTTGAAAAAGATAATTTACTGGACAATCGGGCCGGGAATCGTTACCTTTTTGTCCAATAAATCTTTATATACTGAACAAAACCCTGCCCCGGCAGCCATCCGTG
>CAZMNU010000233.1:0-1854 GCA_964567725.1 uncultured Desulfobulbus sp.
CGCTCAAGTGGGGCATCGTCGGCAACATCGTCATGGCCTGGGTGCTCACCATCCCGATCTGCATGGCCATCGCCGCCGCCCTCTACAGCCTCGCCCGCCTCTTCCACCTCCTGCCGCTGTAATCGGTTTCCGCCCGACTGCCGCCTTCCTCCGGGAGCGCCTCGTCCTGCCCCGACCCGGCCCGTCCCGGTGCCGCCTTCCCCGGTCGGGCCTGTGCCCGCCGAATCACCCCCCCCCCTCAGTACGCCTTGACCGGTGAGACAAAGCCGCCCGGCTTGATCGCCAGCAGGGCGCAGTCCAGTTCGTGCATGATGTTTTCCGCGGTGTTGCCCATGAGGTAGCCGAAGATGCCGGTGCGCGCCACCGTGCCCATGACGAGGATGTCGATCTTGCGACTGCGTGTGAACAGCGGGATCATCTTCTCGGGCTGACCCTTCATGCGGTGCACGTGAAAGCGGCCGCCGATGGCCGATTCCTCGATCAGCCGGCCGAGTTCCACCTGATGGGCGCTCTGGGCGTTCTGCATGGTGTTCTGGATGGTGTCGGCCGGGATTTCGACGCGGGTGTTGCCGCGCAAAAACCGCTCAAAGGCGAAGTCCCAGCAGGAGACGATGGCCAGGTCGCCGTCGCAGGTGTCGGCCAGCGAGCGGCCCAGGGTGAGCAGCCGCAGGGCCAGGTCGCGCTCGGACGGTTCCTGGTTGTCGGCGCTGATGGCCACGGCCACGCGGATTTCGCTCTTCGGCCGGCTGATCGGCCGGGCCAGCCACACCGGGCAGGGGCACTTGCGCAACAGGGTCATGTCCAGCGAGGTGAAACCGACCCCGCCCTCGATGGGCTCGGCCTCCTTGATGACCAGGTCGTGCACCTCGCGCAGGGCATGGCGGATCATGCGCACCGCCGGCGGGTCGTTGCCGGCGTCCAGCTCGATCGCCACCGGCGGCTCGCTGCCGCGCAGGTGCAGGCTGGTGCGGGCCTGGCGGACAGCGGTGTCCATCTGCTCGAGCATGAACTCCCGGTACTTTTCCTGGTACATTTCGTGGCTTCTGGGCAGATCGGGGAAGACGAGCAGACACTTGAGGGCCGCCTGGTTGGCGCGGGCCAGGCTGAGGGCCTGCTTGAGGCCTTCGATGTCGTCACCGATGCCGGTGCTGGCGTAGAGGATGTTGCGGAAGCTGTGCATGGGGTGCTCCTTGGTGGAATACAGGCCGCCCCTGGGGCGGCGGACAGGGGGATCCGTGGGGTTAGTCGCCCGATACCGAGGCGCGGCCGGCCGGGAACGAGGCCGGGGTCGGGGTTTCCGGGGCAAAGACGAGGGTCGCCAGACCGTCGTCCTCGCCGGGGGTGACCAGGAAGGGGCCGAGCCGGACCGGCTGGCCGGCCGTCTCCGCCAGCAACTCGCCGAGCGTCTGCTGCCGGTCGCGCGGGCAGGCGAGGGAAAAGAAGCCGCAGAGTTGGCCGGCGGTGTGGTCGGCGCGGAAGACGATCTCCTGGCCCGGGGCGAGCAGCACCGGGTCGGCGCAGGCGTCGAACAGGCAGTCCATGAGCGGTTTGATGCGCCGGCGCATGGCTACGAACACCCGGTCGCCGGGCGCGAGCACGGTCCGGCCGCGCGGCATGATCACCTCGTTGCCGCGCACTACCAGGGTCACGGTCACCTCGTAGGGCAGGGCGAGTTCACGCAGGGTTCGCTTGGCCACGTTGGCGTCCGGCGCCACCAGGTATTCGACGATTTCGCCGTCCACGTGGCGCAGGGCGTTGATCTCCACGCTCACCGGCGCGGTCGAGGCGGAGCGGGTGCTCAGGCGCAGCCAGCGCGCCACCAGCGGCAGGCTCCAGCCCTGGGTGACCGCCGAG
>CAZMNU010000234.1:0-1828 GCA_964567725.1 uncultured Desulfobulbus sp.
CAGGGCTGCCCTTTCTTTTGGTTCTTTTCTTTGGGCAGGCAAAGAAAAGAACGCCTCCCGGCAAGTGGGTGATGCCATCTTGGTGACGCTGGAGCGTCCAGATAGCGTTCCCACGCTGGAGCGTGGGAACGATCATGGTCCGAAATAAGCGCAATGACGGGCCATGCCCGCGATCCTTCACCCTGCATGCGGCAGGGTCTCCGGCAGGTCCGGAATGCCGGTCAAGAGGACAGCATTGGCCGAATAGTTGGCATAGCCGGTGAAAATATATTCAGGCCAATACCGGCGATTCAGGCCATACTTCATCAGCTTTTCATAAGCCCTGATCCTGTCCGTTTCCCCTGTTTTCTCCAGTGTTCGCGCTAAAAAGGCCCGCCACTGCTCCAGGCTCGCGGTGTTGACAACGCGACCGCCTTCCGACCTGGCGATGACATAGGGTGTGGTAAAAACGACGGAATAGCCGAACCGACTCTCAGCAGACGGGTCGGGAAAAATCCGCGCAAACCACAGTTCCCCGGGTCTGCCCAGATAGCCGCTTGGCGAGACACAACTGATTTCCCGCTCCGTTGCCAGTTCCTTGAGTTGGATCCGCCCGCCTTTGTTCCCCTGGTGCTCATACAACCCCATGCGCGACGCCCGCATGGTCCGATAGAGGCCGAGCATGTTGGCATTGATGCCAAGCTTTGCGCTCACCGCGATGACGACATCGGCAATCGTTTCCCTGGCGAGGCCGACTTCCAGGTCGAACAACGCCCAACAGGAAAAATACGAGAGGGTGATGGGACTTTCGGGCGGATACGAAGGCCTGTACACCTCAACCGCCTCGGCAAAGGCTGCGGCCAATTTGCGGCACTCGGGCAAATGGACGAGTTGTTGCGCCAAAATATCCATCATGTCCTGTGCATAGACATAGAGCGCATGCAGCGGGTCAAGCCGGGATAACTTCTCGTCCGAGGCAACCGTGGCCTCGAGGTTTTCGGCTCTGTGCCGGGCTTGATGCCACTCTTCCAGGTCGATGATTTTTCTTTGTTGAATTTTTTCTATATTCTTGACGATCTGCCGCGCAATCGACGGACGCGCCAATGTCTGCTTGCTTGTTTTCCTGGCCATCTCTGCTCTCTCCTCTTCTTCAGTTGGACAACATCGCGGGCAGGGCCCGGTCCCGCCCACGAGCCCAGCCGGGGGGCGGGGCGGCCCCGCCCGCGAAACCTGTCACCTTGGTGCACCGACTCCCCGCCGGATACAGGCAAATATTGCCTCTTTTTGGGCTGCTGCGCCGGGTTGTCGCATCAACCGGCGGTGGGTGTCTACATCCTTGTCTGCCTCACCTGCTGCCCGGTTTACCCCTTGCGGGCGCCGGTGTCGCGTACCACCATCGCGGGCAGTGCCCGCTCCTACCGCCCCGGCTGGGCTCGTGGGTAGATACAAGGAGCGGGCCCTGCCCGCGATACGAATCTACGCAAAGGTCAGCGGGCTGCGGCCACGCCAAGGGCGTACACCGCCTCAGCCAGGCCGATGCGGCCGCTGGTGGTCACCGCGGCCTCGAGGCAGGGGGGATTCGGGGTCTGGCGGCCGGCAACAATCTGCAGGGCAAGCACTGCATCTTCCGGGCCGACCGCGCCATCGCCGTTCACATCACCCGCCAATCCGCACTGGCGGGGCACAACGAAATCGGCCGCGCGGAAATCGATCTTGACGTTCCGGTCGGCCAGGGTGAGGGATTGCGTCGCTTGCCGGCCGTCCACCAGGGTGGCGGTCACCTCGTAGGTGGCCGGCGGCAGGGGCAGGCCGTAGCCTCCGGCCGAGGCGGTCGTGGTCTCGGCCGTGC
>CAZMNU010000235.1:0-1817 GCA_964567725.1 uncultured Desulfobulbus sp.
ACCGCGCGAAGGAGGTAGGCGGTGGACTTGTAACTGCCGCCATCGTAACCGGAGAGGAAATCTACGTACAGCGAACTGTCCGGATAGCTGGCGTTCTTGGTGGACGACCAGTACCGGGAACCTGCCGTGTTCGGAAAAAAAGACGTATTGATGGCCGGGTTGTTCTGCCCGTAGTCCGCGATGGCGAGAAGCTCCTGGACGGTCGGCATCCGCCAGTCGTCGAAGCCGCCATGATTTGCCGTGTTCAGTGCGGCGATGAAATCCATGGTGTCGTGGTCGCCGCAGGTGCCAATGACGCCGTTGTTGGTGAGAGGGTTGGTGTCGCACCAGGTGTAGGTGTTGTCGGCATCCCGTGGGTCGTCGTAGTTTTTGACGCTGTCTTTGTTTGTTTTCACCTCCCAGTGGAGCCCGGTGACATTGTCCAGCACCACGCCGTTGCCCAGGTCCGTGTAGGAGGGCGCGTTGATGGTGTAATTGCCATCCTGCCCGTGGAACGGCTCCCCGGGTGACGGGCAGTCGATGACCGTACCCGCCGCGTCGTAACAGGTGGTTTGGCCCGTGTCCGGAACAGGCATGGTTGTCTGGCTCCAACCGGTCAGAGGCGTTGACACGACCCAACAGCCCAGCACACATCCGCAGAGAATCCGCTGCATGTTCACTCCTTTCCATTTTGTACGCATTGCACTTTGTGATCGATTCCGACCCGCCCGCGAGCCTCGATGCGTGGGGTGTTGACCAAGGGCCTGCACGCGACAACCGCACCCGTTACAGCCTGGCCACGCAACCGGCTCAGGTGTATTGCACCAGAACGGCCCTGTTTTTCAAAGCAGAAAATGAGAAATTTTTCCGATACGCAGTCGGTTCGGGCGGCCCGGGCCTGTCTTGATAATCTCCATGCATGGCTGAACAACGCCGCACCAAGTCCGGGCTGCGCAGGGGAAGACGGAGGGATTTGGGACAGTTGCGATTGTTCGCCGGCCAATGCCGATTCCGAAGCCGTTGACTTTCTCCCGGGCCGCGCGTACTCTCCGCCTGCGGCCCTGTCGGCCGCACTGTCCCACAAAAAGAGGAGGAGGAAGCATGCGATTTGTCATTATCGGCGGTGACGCCGCCGGCATGAGCGCGGCCAGTCGGGCCCGCCGCAACGACCCGGACCTGCAGGTGACCGTGCTCGAACAGGGCACGGATGTGTCCTACAGCGCCTGCAACATCCCCTACAACATCGCCGACCCGGCGCGCGAACTGGACGACCTGGTGGTGCGCAGTGCCGCCGCCTTCCGCGACAAGCAGGGCATCGACCTGCGCACAGGCCACCGGGTGGAGCGCATCGACCGGGACGCGCGCACGGTGCATGGCCGGCGCAGCGACGGCTCGACCTTCACCGTGAACTGGGACCGGCTGCTCATCGCCACCGGCGCCGCCTCGATACATCCCGGCGTCGAGGGCGCGGACCTGCCCGGCGTGTTCACGGTCAAGAACCTGGAGGACGGCCGGCGCATCAAGCGATTTTTGCGTGAGCGCAAGGCGGAGCGGGCGGTGATCCTGGGCATGGGCTACATCGCCCTGGAGATGACCGAGGCCCTGGCCGACCTGGGACTGGCGGTGGACCTGGTCAAGCCGCGCGTGGGGCTGTTGCCCTGGCTGCACCGGGAGTTGGCCCGGCCGGTGCGCGAATTGCTCGAGCAGCGCGGGGTCGGCCTGTACGACGGTCACCGGGTGGACCGCATCACTGCCGACGGCGACAAGCTGACCGTACACGCCGGCGACCTGGCCCTCACCGGGGACCTGGTGATCGCGGCCATCGGCGTCAGCCCCTG
>CAZMNU010000236.1:0-1817 GCA_964567725.1 uncultured Desulfobulbus sp.
AGACCTTATCTACGGTGCGGGCCGCGTGATCCTTGAAGGAACGTCGGGTGACGGGTTGTTGGAACGTGGACAAACGGGAGAGAAAAGCGCAAGTATTTTGCCCCTATCTCGCCACTCCGTCAAATCGTCCGAGAAACGACTTGACAAGCGGTCGAGATAGAGCTTGTTTTTTTGCTACCATGTCGATCATTCGTCAAAAGGATGCGTCAATGAAACTGAATGAATTCCTGTCGCGGCATGCCGTGTTTACGGTGGACGAGTTAGACCGCGTCCTGTCCGCCAGAGGATCCGGTAAACCGAACACCCGCAAGTCGCTCCTGACGTATTACCGCAGCCGGGGGAGGATACTCCCCATACGTCGCGGGCTCTATGCGACTGTTCCTTTGGGCGGCGACCCGGCATCGAGCCCTGTCGATCCTTATCTCGTGGCGGCAAAAATGAGCGTGGATGCGGTTCTTGCCTATCACACCGCCCTGGAATTTCATGGGAAGGCCTACTCGGTCTACACGCGGGTGCAGTACCTTTCCGCGCGCAAGTCGCTTCCATTGAAGTTTCAATCGCATGAGTTCACGCGCGTTCCCGTGCCGCATCTCCTGCTGGAGAAGGGCCAGGAGTTGTTTGGCGTGGTCAGCCACAAACGTTCCGGGGTGGAACTCAGGGTGACCAACCTTGAAAGAACCTTCGTCGACGTGCTGGACCGGCCGGATTTGACAGGAAGTTGGGAAGAGATCTGGCGGTCCCTGGAATCCATTGAATTCTTCGACCTGGATCAGGTCGTCGAATACGTTCTTCTGCTGGAGAATGCGACCACCGCCGCAAAGGTGGGATTCTTTCTGGAACAGCACAAGGAAACCTTGATGGTTGACGATGCCCACTTGCATCTGCTGCGCAGCCTGCGCCCACGCAATCCGCATTATTTCGTGCGTGGTAAACGCAAGGACTGCCAGTGGGTCAAGGACTGGAACCTGATGATTCCCGTCGAAATCCTGGATAGGTCATGGGGGGAAGTGCTGTGAAATTCTCGTCTTCTGAAGTGTCGCCGGTCGTCGAAGCCACCGGTTTCAAAGCGGAGATGGTCGAGAAAGTGCTCCATCTGCTGAATCTGCTGAATCTGCTGAACTCCCACCCGTTTCTCAAAGGCAAATGGGTCTTGAAGGGTGGCACGGCCTTGAACATGTTTACGCTCGCCCTCCCCAGATTGTCGGTGGATATCGACCTCAATTACATCGGGGCGCTGGATCGTGAGGAAATGCTGGCGGAAAGGCCCAGGATCGAACAGGCGGCGCAAGCGGTGTTTTCCCGGGAAGGGTTCACCACCAAAAGAGTCCCGAACGAACACGCGGGAGGAAAATGGAGGTTGAGCTACCAGAGCTTCACGGGACAATCCGGTAACCTCGAGGTCGACATAAATTTTATGTTCAGACAACCCCTCTGGGATATTCAGCCCGCCGATTCTCATCCGCTTGGGGACTTCCAGTCCAGGAATATTCCTGTTCTCGATATTCATGAGTTGGCGGCCGGTAAGCTGGCTGCGCTGGCGGCGCGAGGACAGGCAAGGGATTTGTTCGACTGTCACCGCATTCTCAGTATGGACGATCTGGAAAAGGACCGGCTCCGTACAGCGTTCGTCACTTACGGAGGGATGAACCGCAAAGACTGGAGAACCGTTGCAATCGAAGACGTGGATTTCGATGCGGCCGAACTGACGAGGTTACTTGTTCCCACTCTGCACGTCCGCGAAACAAAGGAGCAGGTCTCACCGGCCGAATACGGGGCGCGCCTTGTCAGGGAATGCCGTGAAGGTCTCTCCGCGGTAT
>CAZMNU010000237.1:0-1794 GCA_964567725.1 uncultured Desulfobulbus sp.
TGCCCGGTCCGGGCAGGGCGGTTTCCGGCCGCATTCTTTCGACCCGGTAACGCCGGAGCGTCACCACACCCTCCCCAAGCTGGAACGCGGGAACAGTCAAACCGCCAAAAAAGACATCCGGCTTTTTTCGATCAACGCCCGGCCGTCCCGTGCGTTTTTTTCGTTCTTCCGCGCCCCTGCGCGGGCCACCGGCCGCCGTGCCGCGGACGGCTCACGCGGAATTCCACCCGGCCCGCCCTCCCGCTCCACCAGAGAAAAAATCAACTCTTTGAGATGACAGCAAAAACGGCTACACTGCGGCCTGCATCCACCCGGTCCGGCCCGCGTCCGGCCGGCACCACACCACCCCAAAACCAGAGAACCCAACCAACCAGCCATGATCACCGGTGAAATCAAAGCCAAAGTCGACCGCATCTGGGACACCATGTGGTCCGGCGGCATCTCCAACCCCCTTTCGGTCATCGAGCAGCTCACCTACCTGCTGTTCATCAAACGGCTGGACGAGCTGCACACCTTGAAGGAACGCAAGGCCGCCCGCATCGGCAAGCCGGTCGAGGAGCCGGTGTTCGCCGCCGGCCAGGACCACCTGCGCTGGTCCCGCTTCAAGGAGACCGCGCCCGAGACGATGTTCGCCACGGTGCGCGACGAGGTGTTCCCCTTCATCAAGGGGCTCGGCCGCAACGGCAACCACGGCGACGGCGATCCGGACGATTCCACCTACACCCGGCACATGAAGGACGCCCTGTTCATGATCCCGGCCCCGCGGGTGCTCGCCAACGTGGTGGACCAACTCGACACCATCGACATGGCCGACACCGACACCAAGGGCGATCTCTACGAGTACATGCTCGGCAAGATCGCCAGCGCCGGCCAGAACGGCCAGTTCCGCACCCCGCGCCACATCATCAAACTCATGGTCGAGATGACCGCGCCCACCCCCAGGGACGTGATCTGCGACCCGGCCTGCGGCACCGCCGGTTTTCTCATCGCCGCCTCCGAGTACCTGATCCGCCACCACAGCGAGGCCATCTACCGGGACGAGGCCGCCCGAAGGCGCTACAACGAGGGTACCTTCCACGGCTACGACTTCGACAGCACCATGCTGCGCATCGGCAGCATGAACATGCTCCTGCACGGCGTGGAAAACCCGGACATCCGCTACCGCGACTCGCTCGCCCAGGCCGACGACGACGAGGCCGAGAAATACTCGCTGATCCTCGCCAACCCGCCCTTTGCCGGCAGCCTGGACTATGAATCCACGGCCCGGGACCTGCAGCAGATCGTCAAGACGAAGAAAACCGAGCTGCTGTTCATGGCCCTGTTCCTGCGCCTGCTGCAGACCGGCGGCCGGGCCGCGGTGATCGTTCCGGACGGGGTGCTGTTCGGCTCGAGCAAGGCCCACAAGGCCCTGCGGCGGATGCTGGTGGAGGAGCAGAAACTCGACGCCGTCATCTCCATGCCCTCGGGCGTGTTCAAGCCCTACGCCGGGGTGAGCACGGCCATTGTCCTGTTCACGAAGACCAACTCGGGCGGCACGGACCAGGTCTGGTTCTACGACATGCGCGCCGACGGCTTTTCCCTGGACGACAAGCGCAGCCCCCAGCCGGACACAAGCGACCTGCCGGACATCCTCAGCCGCTGGCAGAACCGCGCGGCGGAAACGGAACGAAAGCGCACTGACCAGAGCTTTCTCGTGCCCGGGGCCGAGATCGTCGGGAACGACTACGATCTTTCCATCAACCGCTACAAGGAGGTGGAATACGAGGCGGTGGACCATGACCCGCCGCGGGTGAT
>CAZMNU010000238.1:0-1785 GCA_964567725.1 uncultured Desulfobulbus sp.
CGGTGTAGCCGATGAAGGGCACGGCCGAGAACTCCACCGGGGTGGAACCGAGCACCGCCTCGCGCACCGCGGGCGCGGCGGCGGCCGGCGAGAGGCTGTCGCGGCAGTCCCGGCAGATGGGCGAGAGGCCGTCGGTGACGTGTTCCGGGCAAGGGTCACCGAAGCAGGCGCGGGCGCTGCGGTTGAGGTATTCGACCGTGCCGTCTTCGCTGACAAGGAAGACCATCTCCGGCATGGCGTCGAGCAGGGTGCGCCAGTTGGTGCTCAGGCGGTCGACCTCCGCCTGCATGGTCGATAGGTTCGGCTGGTCCACAGATCGGATTGGGGGCGGGCAGGGTTGCAGGAGAAGGGAAACTGTTCCTGTCTGTGGCATCATAGCAGCCACGGACCGGTGGCACAAATTTTTTCCGGAAAAGCGGACAGATTTTTTTGAGGCGATCGGTAACGCTAAGGAAATATTTTATTTTTTTTGTCGAGAGCGGTTCCCGTTTTTCCGGAAAGCTCCCGCCGGAGGTGCTGCGCCAGGCGGCGGTGGCCGGCCGGGAAGGGGTAGTCGGCAAGCTGGGCGGCGGTGACCCAGGCGGATTGCTGGGCCGCGGTGAGCCGGGCCGCGCCGGCATCCCCGGGCAGGGCGGCGGTGAAGGCGTGCAGGGTCACCCGGTAGCGGGTGTAGTGGTGGATGACCGTATCGAGCGGTTCGAGGCGCTCCACCTGCCAGCCGGTCTCCTCAACGACCTCGCGCCGGGCCGCGGCCAGCGGGGTTTCGCCCTCCTCCAGGCGGCCGCCGGGGAACTCCCACAATCCCCCCCAGATGTCGTCGGCCAGCCGCTGCTGGATGAAGAAGCGGTCGTCCCGGCAGAGGATCACGCAGGCCATGACGATGTCGATGCGCTTGTCCCGGGCCGTGGGCAGGGGGCGGAACTCCACCGTGTCGCGGCGCAGGGCGAGGCAGTGATCCTGCACCGGGCAGGCCGGGCAGTCGGGCCTCCGCGGCGTGCACACGAGCGCGCCCAGCTCCATCAGTCCCTGGTTGTGGTCGCGCGGCTGGTGGCGATGGAGCAGGGTCTCGGCCAGGGCGTGGATCTGCTTGCGGGTGGCGGTTTGCTTGAGCGGCCGGTCGATGTCCGCCAGGCGGGCGAACAGCCGCTCCACGTTGGCGTCGACGAGCGGCCAGGGCTGGTTGAAGGCGATGGAGAGGATGGCCGCGGCGGTGTACGGGCCGATGCCGGGCAGGGCGAGCAGCTGGTCGCGGTCGGCCGGGATCTGGCCGCCGTGGCGCTCGACCAGCAGCTGTGCGGCCTTTTGGATGTTGCGCGCCCGGCTGTAGTAGCCGAGCCCCTCCCAGGCCTTGAGCAGGGCCTGCTCAGGGGCGGCGGCCACCGCGGCCGCATCCGGGAACCGGTCGAGCCAGCGCCGGAAATACTCGGCCACCCGCTCCATCTGGGTCTGCTGGCCCATGATCTCGGCGATCCACACCTGGTAGGGCTCGTAGCTGTGCCGCCAGGGCAGGGGCCGGTGGTTGGCAACGAACCAGCGGTGCAGGTGCTGTTGAAAGTCGAGGACAGTGGCCTGGTCGGGGTTGGCAAGCACGGCGGGTATCCTGTAGGATCGGCCTATGGCCGCATGTCGGGTGAACAAGCAATTCGGGTGAACAAACAATTCGGGGAGGCAGGGTAGCATGGCCGTCGGTCGCTGTCAAAAGCTCATCCTTCTGGCCTGCGTGCTCGGTGCGCTGCTGATGGCCCCTCCGGCCGCGGCCCTGGAGCCGGCCGAGGTGGTGGTCAT
>CAZMNU010000239.1:0-1781 GCA_964567725.1 uncultured Desulfobulbus sp.
GATCATCAAGCAGGCATTGTCAGCCTGGATTGAACAGGAGGAAGAACGCACCCGGTTGACCCGGGAGGCCCTGGCTGATGTTGACGCAGGCCATGTGATCGACCACCAGGCCGTGCAGGCCTGGGCTGACAGCCTGGGTGGCGACGAACCGTTGCCACTGCCACGCTGATGCATGTGCGGTGGACAAGCAGGGGACTGTCCGACCTGGCCCGGTTGTACGAATTCCTGGCCCCTGCAAACAAGGCGGCTGCCGCCTGGACGGTGCAGTCGCTGACCGGGGCGGCGGCACAATTGCCGGCCAATCCACGCATCGGTGAGCAATTGTTCGAGTTCGAGCCGAGGGAAGTGCGGCGACTCATCGTGGGCCGGTATGAACTACGCTATGAGATGCAAGGCGAGACCATCTATGTGCTGCGCCTTTGGCACACCCGGGAGCGGCGGTAAGCCAATGGCACTTTGCGGCCATGGCGCCGGGAACGATGCCACCCCGTTGTACGGGGAGAGGCCGGTGAACGTGTTCGGAGAGCATGGCTCGGGCAGACAAGCCCTGATTGCCGTCTGAGGACGCTGCCCGCGAAACAAAGCGCACGGTCGTTGTTGACCGTCCCCGCGATGTAGCTTGGCAACGATAAACAAACGACGAGCAGTTACAAGAGAGATCGGAACAGGAGGGAGGAGTTTATGAGCGGTAAAGACACCAAGGTCGACAACCGGGCGCTGCCCGAAATCAAGAGTGAACCATGCTGAACACACCCTTTCCCCCCTGGCCGAATTTTACTCCTGAAGAGGCGGATGCCGTCCGCGATGTGCTGCTTTCGAACCGGGTCAACTACTGGACCGGCGAGGAGGGGCGACAGTTCGAGCGGGAATTTGCCGCCTGGGCCGGTGCGTCACACGCAATCGCACTGGCCAACGGCACGGTGGCCCTGGATGCGGCTCTGCTGGCGCTGGGCATCGGGTCGGGCGACGAGGTGGTGGTCACGCCGCGCACCTTCCTGGCCTCGGCCTCGTCCATCGTCAATTGCGGTGCGGTGCCGGTGTTCGCCGATGTGGACCGGGACTCGCAGAACATCACCGCGACAACCATCCGCGCGGTGCTGACCCCGCGCACCCGGGCCATCGTCTGCGTGCACCTGGCCGGCTGGCCCTGCGCCATGGATGCGATCATGGACCTCGCCACCGAACGCGGCCTGTTCGTCATCGAGGACTGCGCCCAGGCGCACGGCGCGCGCTGGCAGGACCGGTCCGTGGGCACCTTCGGCCATGTCAGCGCCTGGTCGTTCTGCCAGGACAAGATCATGACCACGGGCGGCGAGGGCGGCATGATCACCACCAACGACCGGGCGTTGTGGTCGCGCCTGTGGTCCATGAAGGATCACGGCAAAAGCTGGGAGGCGGTGTACGAGCGCGAGCATCCGCCCGGCTTCCGCTGGCTGCACGAGAGCTTCGGCACCAACTGGCGCATGACCGAGATGCAGTCGGCCATCGGCCGGATCCAGTTGCGGCGCATGGCGGAGTGGCACGCCCAGCGGCTGGCCAATGCCCGGGCCATCTGGGACGCCTGCCGGCAGCTGCCGGGTCTGCGCGTGCCGGCGATCCCGGCGGAGGCGGAGCATGCCGCCTACAAATGCTACGTGTTTGTCGAACCCAAGGAATTACGTTCGGGATGGGATCGCGACCGGATCATGGCCGGGGTGGTCGCCCGCGGCGTTCCCTGTTATTCCGGATCCTGTTCGGAGGTCTACCTGGAAAAGGCCTTTGACAACAGGGGTTGGCGGCCC
>CAZMNU010000240.1:0-1758 GCA_964567725.1 uncultured Desulfobulbus sp.
AGCGGCTTGCCGTGCAGGCTGTAGCCGGCGATCAGCGCCTGGCCCTTGGCGGACATGAGCCACTGGGCCATTTCCTCGGCCACCGCGGTCCTGGCCTGCGGGTGCTTGGCCTGGCTCACCGGGATGAAGCCGTAGGGGTTGGCCAGCTGCTCGCCGCCCTCGCTGAGGATCTCCAGGTTGACCGGCACTTCGCGGCCGTACTTGTACTTGATGTAGGTGCCGCGGTCGGCCAGGGTGTAGCCCTGCTTCTCGTCGGTGACGGTGAGGGTCTTGCCCATGCCCTGGCCCACGGAGAGGTACCAGGCCTTGGCGTCTGCCGGCTGCACGGACTTGATCTCGACCTTCTTGCCGCCCTTGTCCATGGAACTGGTGGCGTCCTCGAGGGCCACGCCGGACTTCTTCCACAGGTCCTGCTCTTTGGCGTGCGTGCCGGAATCGTCGCCGCGGGACACAAAGGTCGCCCTGGCGGCGGCGATTTTCTTCAGGGCTTCGCCGCCCTCGGCCGTACCCTTGACCTTGGCCGGGTCGGCTGCCGGGCCGATGACGATGAAGTCGTTGTGCATCACGCCGTAGCGCTTGGTGCCGAAGCCGTCGGCGACGAATTTTTCCTCGCGGGCGGTGTCGTGGACAAAGATGGCGTCCACGTTGCCGTCCACGCCGTCACGGATGGCCGCGCCGGTGCCCTTGGCGATCACCTTCACCTGGATGCCGGTGTCCTGCTCCAGCGCCGGCAGGAGCACGTCGAGCAGGCCGGAATCCTGGGTCGAGGTGGTGGTGGACATCTTGATCACCTTGTCCGCGGCTCCGGCCGGGACGGCGAGGGTCATGGCCAGGAGCAGGCCGCCGAACAGTTGTGTTGTGTGCATGGGTTCTCCTTCTCGTTTTACTGTGCTGATGGTTCAAGCGGAGGAGTTCTCCGCCGGGTGGACGGGTGTTACCGGTTTTCCGGGAAGACGATCTTGCCCGCCTGGCTGACGTCATAGCCGGGCAGGGCACGGGCCATCGCGCGGAAGGGATCGGACTGGAGCAGGCCGAAGAACGACTGGATGGGCTCTTCGAAGAAGACCTCGCGGCTGACCAGCAGGTCGAACCGCTCCCAGCGCAGCGGCACGAAGCCCAGGTCCAGGGCCCCGGCCACCGCCTCGATGGCCGGGCCGACGTCGGCGCGGCCGGCGAGAATCTCCAGGCCGACGTCCATGTGCCGGCCCACCTCCTGGTCGTAGCCAGTGATGCGGTCGCCGCGCAGCCCGGCCTTGTCCAGTTCGCGGTCGAGCAGCAGGCGGGTGCCGGTGCCGAGCGAGCGGTTGACCAGGCGCAGGCCGGGTTTGCCCAGGTCGGCCACCGAAAAGATGGACAGCGGGTTGTCGCGGCGAACGAGCAACCCCTGCTGGCGGCGGGCGAAGTTGACCAGCACCGGCATCTGTTCGCACTCGCTGGCCGCGAACTGGAAGTTGTAATCGGCCTCGTCGTCCTGGATGAGGTGGCTGGAGGCGATGTGGCAGAGGTTGTTGCGCAGGGCCTGCACCCCGCCGGTGCTGCCCAGGTTGCCGAACACCGCCAGGTGGCCCGGGAACGAGCGGTTGTAAAGGGTGATGGTCTGGTCGAGGAGGATGTCGTTGCTGCCGGCGAGCACGATGAGCCGCTGGTTGGCGGTGAGCGGCCGGATGCGCTCCGGGAAGTTGATGGTGTTGTTCTCCACCCACTGCTCGACCAGGTAGCGCGGGAAGAGCCACTTGCCGGTGATCTTGGTGGCCGGCA
>CAZMNU010000241.1:0-1753 GCA_964567725.1 uncultured Desulfobulbus sp.
TAGCGGCAAGGGGTTGGCACCAGACCACGCGGCCCGTGCCTTCGCTGCCGGGACTGCCGTAGCCTTCCACCTGGAAGCGGATGGCCATGTCCGGCTGCAATTGGCAGGTGGTGGCGACGCGCAGGCCGTGGTCGCTCAGGTCGAGCGTCCAGGCTTCGTCACCGGGATGGGCGGTCGGCAGGTCGGTTTGGTAAATTTCGGAAAAGTGGAAAAGATGGCGTTCGGCCAGACGAGCAGAACGGCGGCGGTTGGTCGCCCGCGCGGACTTGCGGGTGCGGGCACGGAAACGGGCGCAGCGAACATGGCCTTCGCTTTCGCAGAAGTCCCTGATATGCTGCGCCACAGGCAGGAACAGGCCGTCCCGGGCGAGCAGGCAGTGTCGTCCGCTGACGCTCCAGTGGGGGCAGATGGGTTTGGTCATGGTCTCCCCGGTGGGGTTCACACTGCCGGGCAGAGAGGCATCGTTCGTTTCCATGACGGATGATCTGCAAGAAGCGGTCCGGTTGGCGGACGGGGATCAATCCATTTTGCGCAGCATCTTGGGGGAAAGGCCGCGCTGCTTCATTTTGTCGTACAGGGCGGTCTTGCCGATGTGCAGCTGGCTCGCGGCCACGCCGACATTGCCTTCACAGCGGCGCAGGGCCTCGGTGATGATGGTGGACTCGATCTCGGTGAGGATATCCTTGAGCGGCATCGTGCCCAACCGGTTACCCAGTTCAAATCCCCTGGCCAACGGCGCCTCAACGCGCGGATCCTGGTCGAACAGCAGATCCCCCTCGGTGATCATCTTGCCCTTGCTCATGAGCACGGCCCGCTGGATGAGGTTTTCCAGCTCGCGCACGTTTCCCGGCCAGTCGTGCAACAGGAGGCGGTTGATCACCGACTTGGGCACGAAGTCGATCTCCTTGCCGAAGGCCAGGCGGTAGTGGTTGACAAAGTGGCTGACCAGCTCGACGATGTCCTCCTTGCGCTCGCGCAGGGGGGGGATGTCGATGGTGATGATGTTGAGCCGGTAGTAGAGGTCGAGCCGGAATTTCTTGTCCTTGACCGCCTGGGCCAGGTCCACGTTGGTGGCGGCGATGACACGCACGTCCACCTGCACCGGTTCGTTGCCGCCGACGCGGATGATCTCGCCGTTCTGGAGTACGCGCAACAGCGACACCTGCATGTGCGGGCTGATGTCGCCGATCTCGTCGAGGAAGATGGTGCCGCCGTCGACCACCTCGAACTTGCCGATCTTGCGTGTCTGGGCGCCGGTGAAGGCGCCTTTCTCGTAGCCGAACAGGTCCGCCTCGAGCAGGGAATCGCTGATGGCGTTGCAGTTGATCTTGAGGAAGGGCTTGTCGTCGCGGCCGCTGGTGGCCTGCACCAGGTTGGCGACCAGCTCCTTGCCGGTGCCCGACTCGCCGGTGATGAGGATGGTGGCGTCCGAGCCGGCCACCTGGTGGATCATCTCGCGCAGCTCGCGCATCCTGCGGCTGGAGCCGACCATCTTGTCGGCCTTGTGGTAGTGGCCGAGCTGCATCTTGAGCGAGTTCAGCTGGCGGCTGAGCTTCTGGCGCATCACCTCGCTCGCCTCGAGTTCGCTGATCTTCTGGCTGAGGATGGTCTCGATACTGGTATTGAACTGGAGCAGCTCGGTCTCGTAGTTCTTGCGCTGGCTGATGTCGCGCATCACCAGCATGATCAGCCGCTCGCCGGTGTAGCCGATGAAGGGCACGGCCGAGAACTCCACCGGGGTGGAACCGAGCAC
>CAZMNU010000242.1:0-1753 GCA_964567725.1 uncultured Desulfobulbus sp.
TGAGCAGGCGGTACGCTTGGTTCCGATCGAGATGGCACAACTCCATGACGTCCGCTCGCTTTATGCTGCCGTGCTTTTCAATGAATTTCAGCACCATCTGCTCTTGCTGAATCGCATCGAACCCTGCCTGGCGGATATAGGCGGATTTCTGCCCGGACTGTTGATAGACGCCGGCACTCAGGGTGTAGCTGCGCCCCCGACCGCTGCCATGGGCTTCGATCATGCCGGCCTCGAGCAGTCTTTCGAGGATGGTCCGGGTTTGCGCCTCGCTTTTCTGGAGGACCGGGGCTATGTCGCTGGTGGTCAGCCGGCGCTCATCCCGCAGGCGAGCGAGGATGATCAGCGGTTCCACGATCGGGTCACCGAGTCGGTCATGCTGCTCGACCACCATCTTCAGGAAATCTCGATCGGCGGCGACATTCGCCAGGAAGACGCTGACGAGAGAGGCGTTGGACAGGGAATAGTCCGGCGCCGGGCGGCCATAGCGCAGCATGCCTTCATAGATGCGGTCGATGCCGCGTCCGGTGCGTTCGGCCAGGCCGATCCGCTTGATGATGTCGGCCAGCAGGGGATTGCGGGAATGGGGCGGGGCGACGAGCAGGTTGTCGAGGGTGACACCTTCGATGAAGCCACCGGGGTTGCTGATATGCAGGCCGCTGCTGTCCAGCTTGACATGCACGGCGCCCAGGCGGCTGAAGTCGCGGTGGACCAGGGCGTTGACCAAGGCCTCGCGAAAGGCGCGGCGGTCGTAGTTGGGCACCGGCACGCGGAACAGGCCGACTTGCAGCTCTTCTTCCACCACCCAGGGCTTGAACTGCAGCTCGACCTCTTCAAAGGTTTCCAAGAGGGGCTTGCGGTAGAATTCGTTGACCTGGACATCGGTGCCGCGCAGCACCTGGAAGGCGACTTCATACGCCGGCAAGTGCCGGCGCAGCAGCGGTTCGGTACCCAACAGCAGCAGGCCGGCTACGGTGGGGACGCGTCGTCCCCGATGCTCGACGGTCAGCCCCAGGGCGCCATCCAGTTCGTCATCGGCCAGGGGCAGCAGGCTCTGCTCGCCGCCGTATTTCCTGACGGCGTTGCGCAGGCGCAGCCGCTGCAGCGGGTCGAGCTGGTCAACGGCGATGTCCTCCAGCGGCAGGGCGGAAGGGTCCAGCAGGCCCAGGCCGGATTGCCGTTGCATGAACTCGTGGGGGTAGAAGGGCACGGCCTCGGGAGTGCCATCCAGTTTCAGGCGGCGGCGTTGCAGGAGACCCTCGGACGTGGCCACCAGGTGCCGTGATTTCGCCACCTGAATCCTGGCAACGGTGCCCTCCGGCAGGCTGACGGGCATGACCCGCACGCCGAGGGAGGGGTTGGTCCTGTTGGCGATCAGTGCCGGCAGGCTGTCCAGGCGGGCATGATTGGGGTGGAGGCCGGTGACGGTGCCATCATCCTCCACGCCAAGAAGCAGGTCGCCGCCCTCGGTGTTGGCCAGGGCAACGACGGCGGTGACCAACTCGCGGTCCGCGAGGCATTTCAGGTCGCTTTTGAACTCCAGCGTCAGGCTTTCGCCCTGCTGGATGCGTTTTTTGATGTCCTGTTCGTGGGTGTCCATTCCCGGGTCAGACCTGGATCCTTTTGCCCTTGCGGATCTCTTCCAGCAGGGCCTGCCGCATGGAGTCCAGGTAGCGATCCACGTCGGTCTCGTCGGCCAGCCAGGCCTTGGCGAACGGAACCTTGATCGTGCTGCTGGACACGTAGTCGATGCGCC
>CAZMNU010000243.1:0-1750 GCA_964567725.1 uncultured Desulfobulbus sp.
TAGGTCGGGAGTTCGAATCTCTCCAGGCGCGCCAGAAAAAACAGGGAGTTACGACTCAGGTCGTAACTCCTTTTTTCTTTGTCCGGCCCACTTGCAAGCACGTTGTAAGCAAAAACACCTAGGTGGTTACCAGCCCAGCCGGGTGCCCATGGGTAGGGCATCTCCGCCCTCACTCCTCCACCTCACTTCACGCGGTCGGTGCCCGGCCAATCAGGCAAAGAACCTTTGTTTTGTCCCGGCAACCACTTTTTTGTTGAAACGTGGGAGTGCGGCGGACCGGGTTCAGTCTTGGACGCATGGCTGGCGGGAAGAGCATCCGCCGTTCGAGATGGCCACTTCTATGGCCGCCAGACTGTTACTGATTGCCACCATGGAACCATTTGCGGCTCGCCGTCATGGAGCCATCCCTTGACCTGGCAAATGGCGATCTGCGGCGTTCGGTCTAACGCCAGTACCGCATCGGTTCTGCGTAGGGCGAATGGATGATCAGGAGGTCGATGGTCGTCCTTGGCATCAGCGTGCCTCCCTGTCCACGATCCCGGCCAGTGCCTCCAGTAACGGAGGCAGGTCTTCCCGAACCGTGTCATAGACGACGGCAACGTCGACGCCGTCGTACATGTGGATCACCTGGTTGCGCATGCCGATCATCTGTCGCCATGGTAGCGCAGGGTACAGGGCGCGGGTTGCTGCGGAAACGCGCCGGGCCGCCTCGCCGATGATCTCCACGCGACGAATCACCGCGTCCTGCAACTGGGTGTTGCCGGCGAAGGCTTCCATGTCAACGCCTTCCAGATAGGCTAGGGCAAGCCGCGCCGACTCCTGTATGTCGCGAAGGTAGGCGGCGTCACGCTGCATAGATGACCTCCGCCGACTCCAGGATAGCCCGACGTCGGAGGGGATTACGGCTCGCTTCGATGCCCCGGCGACTGACCAGGTCCACCTGGCGCCCGAAGATGCGGGTCAGTTCTTCCTGCATACTGACCATGTCAAACAAGGTGTACCGGGCGTCCGGGGCGAAGCGGACGAGCAGGTCGATGTCGCTCTCCGGCCCAAAGTCGTCCCGCAAAACCGAACCAAACAACGCCAGTTCCGTTATCCGCCACCGGCGGCAGAATTCCTGGAGCGCTGCTTCCGGGAGTGCAATTCTCGCTTTCACCATGGCACCCTCAATCAACCCCTCGTCGATGTTCGCTTCTAGGCTGAGGCCGGTCTTCGACGTCACCGGCGTCACCGGCGGCTTGCTTCACCGCTTCTTGTCCGTATGCTCATACCGCTCGATCGGCCGATTGGATTCGGTCTTTGTCTGCCGTGCCATCAGTGCCTGTGTGACTGGTCATGGGTGCACCAAGATGCTTGAACGGCGGGCAGGTCGATCGCCAGACGAAACAACCGGCCAGAATCAACAAGGAGAATACAAGGTCGGGCAAGAGGGTGCAAAAAGTTCCGCCCGGTGTCGTCTTCCAACCAGTTGTTTTTCAAAACCTTGCCTTGCCGCCACCAGAATTTTACCTGGGGACCTGCCCTCCTCGACGGGCGTTCACAGGAGTTGAGGAAATCAGCGGCCATAGGTGGCGAACCGAGGTGGACAACAGCGCCCCGCCTGTCTCTCAGTTCGCTTCCCCCTTCCCCTTTGCCGCGTTTCGTGGAACAAACAAAGGCGCAGTTTTTCGCTGCCGGAGTTGGCGGCAAGCCGATTGCAGCGCAACCGCACCGGCCGCCGGGACCCACCACCAGGGAGGAAAACATGACC
>CAZMNU010000244.1:0-1739 GCA_964567725.1 uncultured Desulfobulbus sp.
CGCCATCATGAAGGCCATCGGCCTGAACATATTGAGGGCGAGCAGGCACCGGGGGGGGAAACGACCCAAGGGGGCCTCATCGAGGCTTTCTTTGGCTGCTCCTGGCCGGTTGGAGCCTTTTCAAAGAGCTTGTTCGGCAACGGTCCCGGAAAAATCGTTGCGATGCGCCATCTTTCCTAACTTTCGGCTTGAATCAGGCAGAAATGGCGGTCGAGGTTTTTACGAGTCCATCAAGCTTACTCAAACCCAAGGGCACCCACAGACTCTGCTGAGGAACCGAAAAAACAAAAGAAGCGTGCAGCACCACGAAAGCACTGCACGCTGTAAAGGCTCAATCGATAATCCGCATTACTCACCGCTCGACCACCGCGGCGATGCCCTGGCCGCCGCCGATGCACAGGGTGGCGAGGCCGGCCTTGGCATCGCGCTTGACCATCTCATGCAGGAGCGACACAAGGATGCGCGCGCCCGAGGCGCCGATGGGATGCCCCAGGGCGATGGCGCCGCCGTTGACGTTCACCTTGCTCATGTCAAAGCCCAGTTCCCTGGCCACGGCAACGCTCTGCGAGGCAAAGGCCTCGTTGGCCTCGATCAGGTCCATGTCGGCGATGGTCTTGCCGGCCTTGGCCAGGGCCTTGGGCGAGGCCGCGGCCGGGCCGATGCCCATGATCTTCGGGTCCACGCCGGCCGAGGCGTAGCCGGTCAGCCGGGCCATGGGGGTGATGCCGAGTTCCTTCGCCTTGTCCGCGGCCATGACGATGATGATCGCCGCGCCGTCGTTGATGCCCGAGGCGTTGGCCGCGGTCACCTTGCCGTCCTTGCGGAAGGCGGGCCGCAGCCTGGCGATCTTCTCCACCGTGGTGCCCGGGGTGTAGTGCTCGTCCGTGTCGAACAGCTTCGGGTCACCCTTGCGTTGCGGGATCGGCACGGGCACGATCTCGTCCCTGAAGCGGCCGGCCGCGATGGCGGCCTCGGCCTTCTGCTGGGAGGCGGCGGCGAACTGGTCGAGTTCCTCGCGGCTGAGGTTCCACTGCTCGGCGATGTTCTCCGCGGTGAGGCCCATGTGGATGTTGTTCATGGCGCAGTGCAGGCCGTCGTTGACCATCATGTCGATCATGCCGGTGGGCGGCACGTTCATGCGGTAGCCGAAGCGGGCCTGCGGCAGGGCGTAGGCCGCGGCGCTCATGTTCTCCATGCCGCCGGCGACGATGATGTCCGCGTCGCCGCACTGGATGGCCTGGGCGGCCATATTGACGGTCTTCAGCCCGCTGCCGCAGACCTTGTTCACGGTCACCGCCGGCACCTCCTCGGGGATGCCGGCCTTGAGCGCGGCCTGGCGGGCCGGGTTCTGGCCCAGGGCGCCGGTGAGCACGCAGCCGAGGATCACCTCGTCGACCATCTCCGGCTTGATGCCCGCCCGCTGCAGGGCGTCCTTGATGACCAGCGCGCCGAACTCCACCGCCGGCACAGTTGTCAGGCTACCGCCGAATTTGCCCACCGCCGTGCGGCAGGCGCCAACCAGAACCACTTCACGCATTGTCTTCTCCTCGTCACTGGGAAACCGTACCGCCGCCCGGCCCGGGCCGGCGCATGAACAGGCCGCGCCCGGGGTTCGGGACCGCGGCCATTTTTTTCGTCCGGCCACTATAGCCCGACCGGCGGTATCCTTCCCGCATTTTTTTCGCGGGAAAACCGGGCCGCCTGCCGGCTGTGCTGTCGGCTCCATCCTGTTTTTTCGT
>CAZMNU010000245.1:0-1723 GCA_964567725.1 uncultured Desulfobulbus sp.
GATGAGCCTGCCCCCTGTCGGGCACTGGCAGCAGATCGGCGTTCTCCTCGCAGCGAACCCGGCCATCGGTGCCCGTCTCCTCCGTCACCCCTGCCCGGTCCCCCTGCCCGCCGGCCCGGAACTCGAAAGATTGCGGCACATCGCCGGCGCGAGCGGTCTCGAGCGGCTGTTCAATCTGCACTGTCTCACCAGCCTGGCCCTGGCCACGCACACGCACCCGGTCGACGACGAGCCGCTGAGCGCAACCCTGGCCACCCTCTGTCCGGATCATCCGCCCGAGGCACTGTTCCACACCCGCTGGCTCTGCCTGCCCGTGCTCACCGCCCAGGAGCAGCGGGGCGCGGTGACCTGGTTCATGCTCGGCCAGGTAATCGGCCGGGACGACCTTGCCTGCGGTGGAGCCCCGCTGCCGAAAGGCGACAGCATCCAGGCCATGCGCCTGGCCATGGCGATCGTCCGCCGCCAGGCCCCGGGGCTCGATTCCGGCCTGGTCACCTGGCCCCTGCAGCACGAGGATGAGCCCCCGGTCTGCGGCGGTTCGCTCGCGCTCCCCTTTGCCCTTGGCCTGCGGCTGCTTGCCGCCGGCCATGCCTGGCCGACAGGGGTGTTTGCCAGCGGCGGCCTAGCCGCGGACGGCCAGATCCTGCCGGTCAGCGGCGAGCGGGAAAAACACCGCGCGGTGCGACCGCAGCTGCGCGGTCTGCTCCTGCCCGACACCGGTCTGGCGGTCGAGGTCAACTCCGCCCGGGTACACCGCTGCGCCACCCTGGACGAGGCCTGGTTCGTGCTGCACTGCCTGCACAGCGATCTCGACCCGGACCGCTTGCAGGAGTACCGGGCCTGCCTGGTCAACCCGGAACTCTTCCTGCACCGGTTCGCGCATTTGCCTGCCGCCCTGTTCTCCTTCCCGGAAGGCCGTCGCCTGCTGGAGCGGATAACCGCCGAGCGGCACCGGCATCTTCGCCTGCTCTCCGACTGCCTGGCGGCCAGTATCGCCTCCCCGGAAAAGGCGGCCCTGCTGGCGGACCTGTTCCAGCCGGAGGAGGTGCGGCAGATCGCCGCCGGTGACAACGAGGCGGAAGACGATGCTCGCCGGTGGTGCGTTGCCCGCATCGCCCATGGCAACCGCCAGGGGACGATCGAGGCGAACCGCCCCTGGCTGGACTTGGCCCGGGAACTGAACGGTGAACTGAGTGACGAGGAGACCGGCGACCTGGCCAATCACGCCTGCATCACCGGGCGGTTCAATAGCTACCGTTTCCATCCCGAGCCGCCGGAGGAGTTCGCCCGCGCGCTGGCGATCGAGGAGCGGCGCCACCGGGTGAGCCCGCGTCCCAACCGGCTGCTCGGCGCCATGTACGGCACCCTGGCCCAGAACTACGGCTTCTGCGGCCCGACCTGGCGCCACGAACTGGAGCGCTGCGCCGACCTGGCGGCAGAGGCCTTTGGCCGCAGGTACCGCGGAGAGCGCGTGCGGCTCACCGCCTACAGGATCCAGGCGCTGCTCGACGCGGACCGGTTCGATGAGGCCGCCTCCCTGCTCGCAGGCTATCTCGGCCTCGAACCCACGGCCGAACCCGCACACTTGATCACGGCCGTGACCCGGCCCGGCCTCGCCGTCGACGAACACCGGCCGTTCCGCACGGCCATGGTCTGCCGGCTGCTGGCCGAGTTGGCCGTGCAGCGCGGCAGCCTGCCGCCGGAGGAGTGGCTCGACCGGCTG
>CAZMNU010000246.1:0-1715 GCA_964567725.1 uncultured Desulfobulbus sp.
TGCTCGACCAGGTAGCGCGGGAAGAGCCACTTGCCGGTGATCTTGGTGGCCGGCAAGCCTTTCTCGGCGACCAGGGTGTAGACCATCTTCTCGTGGATGTTGAGCAGTTCGGCGACCTCGCGGGTCGACAGCAGGCGTTCCATGGGCGTGTTGGGCAGAGGGGGATCGGTGTGGCTGTCAGATCCGCCCAGTTGGCCATTTTGGCCGGTTTCCGTCAACGGTATTTCCGTGCCCTGCATCTCTTTTTCCATAAACGACCCATTCCTTCCGAAAACGACGATAAGATCCGGTTCAGCCCCGGTCCGGCCGCTGTTCCGGGCCGTCGAGAATGGACCAGTGCCGCCAGCGCCGCGGCATGTGGCTGCCCACGCTGCCCATGATGAGGACCAGCCAGAGAATGGGCGCGGCAAGGCCGGGCCAAAGCGGCACCACGAACACCAGCAGGGCGTGGGCCAGGGCGAGCAGCCCCTTGCCGCGGTGCGGCCAGCGGCGGTCGTGGTGCAGTTCGAGCACGAGCAGCACCGCGCCGCTCACCAGGGCGAGACCGAACCAGGGGGTGAGCCGCGCCTGGTCCACCTGCAGCAGGCTGCCGCCGAAGAAGACCGCAACCGTGGCCAGATGGGCGGTGCGTGCCGCGATCCCCAGCCAGCGCATCGGCCCGCCGGGCCGGGAACCGTCGCCGGTGCGGCGTCCCTGCCCTGTGCAGTCGTTCATCGCCACCCCGCTCCGGGCGCCGGGGGCGTTGACAGGGCCGGCCACCGCCGGTACCCTGCCCTTCCGTGCGTCGGCGGTTTCTGTGTGCTGTTCGTCCTCATCGTTCTCCCGGAGTGGTCATGGCCGATATTCCCGTCTGGTTTGAGCGCAACCTGGGCCTCCTGAGCCCGGCCCAACAGCAGGCTCTCGGCCGCGGCCGGGTGGCCGTGATCGGCTGCGGCGGCCTGGGCGGCTACCTGGTCGAGGAACTGGTGCGGCTTGGCGTGGGCCGGCTGCACCTGTTCGACCCGGACACCTTCTCGCCCACCAACATCAACCGTCAGCTGCTGGCCGTGCAGGCCACCCTGGGCCGGCCCAAGGCCGAGGTCGCGGCCGAGCGGGCCGCGGCCATTCACCCCTGCACCGCTACCCGGGTGTTTCCGACCGACTTCCGCCGGGCGGACGACGAGGCGCTGCGGGTGGACGTGGTGGTCGACTGCCTGGACGACATCCCGGCCCGCCGCGACCTGGCCGCCCGCTGCCGCGCCCTCGACCTGCCCTTGGTGCACGGCGCGGTCACCGGCTGGTACGGCCAGGTGGGCGTGCAGCGGCCGGGCGACGACTTGCTCGACCGCCTCTACCCGGAACGGACCGTGCGGCCGGCGGCCACGCCGCCGCCGGTGCTCGCCTGCACCGTGGCCGTGGTCGCCAGCCTGCAGGCCGCGGAAACCCTCAAGCTCCTGCTCGGCCTGCCCTCTCCGCTCGCCAACAGCTGGCTGCACGTCGACCTGCGCGACTGCAGCTTCGAGCCCATGGGCTGACCCCGGTCGGCCCGGTCCCGCCCCCGCGGCCTCAGGCCGCCGGCTGCACCGTGCCCGTGTCCCGGGTCGAGTAGCCGCCCATCCGTTCCACCGTCTCCTTGAAAAGCGGGGTGTCGATCACCTCGCGCACCGCCCGGATCATCGGCTCGTCCCAGTACTCGCCCGGGATGAGCAGGTCGTAGCGTTCCTCCACCAGCGGCA
>CAZMNU010000247.1:0-1668 GCA_964567725.1 uncultured Desulfobulbus sp.
TCGTTGATATCCAGCCCCTGGCGCTCGATGTCCTCGGCCGGACGGAGGCCGATGGTGGCCTTGATGGCGTAGGCAAGGAGGGTGGTGGCAACCACGCTCCACACCACGACGATACCCACACTCGCCAGCTGCTTCATGAGCAGCGCCACACCGCCCGCCTGGCCGTTGATGCCCTCCACCGCCAAGAGACCCGTGAGGATCGTGCCCACCGTGCCGCCCACCGCGTGCACGCCGAAGGTGTCCAGGGCGTCGTCATAGCCGAGTTTCCGTTTCAGGAAAACCACCGCAAAGTAAGGGATGACACCGGCGGCGATGCCGCAGAGCACCGCGCCGTTGGCATTGACAAACCCGGCTGCCGGGGTGATGACCACCAGGCCGGCGACAATGCCCGAGCAGAAGCCCAGCACCGACGGCTGTTTTTTCGTGAGGAACTCGAGCAGGGCCCAGACAAACCCGCCGATAGCCGCGGCCAGGGTGGTGGTCAGGAAGGCGTTGCCGGCCAGGCCGTTGGCCGCCCCGGCCGATCCGGCGTTGAACCCGTACCAGCCCACCCAGAGGATGGAGGTGCCGACCATGCACAGCACCAGGCTGTGCGGCGGCATGGGTTCGCGGCCATAGCCGAGGCGCGGACCGAGAATGAGCGCCAGCACCAGGGCCGAATACCCGGACGACATGTGCACCACCAGGCCGCCGGCAAAGTCGATGGCGCCCAGGGTTGTGCCGATGAAGCCGCCGCCCCAGACCATGTGGGCGAACGGGAAGTAGACGAGCAGCAGCCAGCCGGCGACAAAGGCCATGAGCGCGGTGTACTTCATGCGCTCGGCAATGGCGCCGACGATGAGCGCCGGGGTGATGATGGCAAAGGTCAGCTGGAACATGGCGAACACCGAGTCGGGCACGCCGGCCAGTTTGCTCGAAAAGGCGATGTTGTTGCCTTCCGGCCCGTACAGCCCCTTGAAGAAGACCGCACCGAGATCGCCGATGAACTTGCCCTCGCCGGAAAAGCTCAGGCTGTAGCCGAAGGCCCACCACATGATGGTGGCCAGGCCGGCGATGCCGAGACACTGGGCGAGCACGGAGAGCACGTTTTTCCGGCGCACCAGCCCGCCGTAAAACAGGGCCAGGCCCGGCAGGGTCATGAACAGCACCAGGGCGGTACTGGTCATCATCCAGGCGGTATCGCCGCTGTTGATGGCCGGGGCCTCCTCGGCCAGGGCAGGCCCGGCCGTGGCCACAAGCAGGGCGAAGGTGGAGAGCAGGGTCAGGTTGCACTTTTTCATGGCGTGTTCCTCCCGTTCACAGCGCGCCGCTGCCGGTCTCACCGGTGCGGATGCGCATGACCTGTTCGAGATCAAAGACAAAAATTTTCCCATCGCCGATCTTGCCGGTGCAGGCGGCCTTCTGCATGCCGGCCACCACCTGCCCGAGGTGATCGTCGTCGATGGCCACCTCCACCTTCAACTTCGGTAAAAACTCGATGACATACTCGGCGCCCCGGTACATTTCGGTGTGCCCTTTCTGACGCCCGAAGCCCTTGACCTCGGTGACGGTCATGCCCTGCACGCCCAGCGCGGTCAAGGCCTCGCGCACCTCGTTCAGCTTGAACGGCTTGATGATGGCACTGACATACTTCATCGCTCTTCCTCCTTTCCGTGTTCCATGATGGAT
>CAZMNU010000248.1:0-1638 GCA_964567725.1 uncultured Desulfobulbus sp.
GGACGACCGCGCCTTTGTTGACGCCGACTGGCGCTCCGCCATGCAGAGCGGAACACCGTATGTCACCGAACACCGTATCATCGCCGATGGGCGGGTCAAATGGGTACGGGAAAAGGCCTATCTCGAGTTCGACGACAACAAGACCCTGATCGCCGGTTTCGGCATCACCCAGGACATCACCGAGCGCAAGCAGGCGGAAGAGGCGTTGCGGATGCAGGAACGCACCCTGCGTACCCTGATCGATGCAGCCGACGAGTCCATCTGGCTGGTGACCGTGGAGGGCGAAATCCTGGCCGTCAACCAAACCGCCACCCGGCGGCTGGGCCTGACCCCGGAGGCGGTGCTCGGCAGGAAATGGCAGACCCTTGTTCCGGCTGAACTGGCTGCGGCCCGCACGGAAAAGGGCAATGAGATCCTGCGCACCGGTCAGCCGGTCAGCTGGGAAGACCGGCGCGGGGAGATCGTGTTCGAGCATTTTGCCTGCCCGGTGTGCGACGAGCAGGGCGCGATCACCGCCTTTGCCCTGTTCAGCCGCGACGTGAGCGAACGCCGGGCCGCGGAGGCAGCCTTGCGCCGGCTCGACGCCGAGCGCCGGGCGGCGGAACAGCGGCTGCTGGAAAACGAGGCCCGCTTCCGCCTGGCGCTCGATGCAGCCTCGAACGGAGTCTGGGACTGCAACCTGGAAACCGGCGAGGTCTATCGCGGCGAGAACTGGCACTGCACCCTGGGCTATGACCGGGCCCTGCCGGCGGCCGAGGAGGATCCGTTCGCCAGCCTGATCCACCCGGACGACCTGGTTCGGGAGCGGACCGAGCGCAAGGCCCACCTGCAGGGCCGGACCGACCGCTACGAGGTCGAATACCGGTTGCGCGACCAGGCCGGCGAGTGGCGGTGGATGCTCTCCCGGGGCCGGGTGATCGAGCGGGACGCCTACGGCCACGCCCTGCGCTTCACCGGCACGATCACCGACATCACCCGCCTGAAAGAGGCCGAAGCCGCCCTGCAGCGCAGCCAGGCGGAACTGGAACAGCGGGTGCGTGAGCGGACGGTCGAGTTGTCCGACTCGAACGTGGCCCTCTCCGTGCTCCTGAAAAAACGGGAACAGGATCGGGCCATGCTGGCCGAGCAGGTGGTGGCCAATGCCGGCAATCTGCTCGAGCCCTTTCTCGAACGACTGCAGGCCTGCCGCCTGAACGAGCAGCAGCAGGTACTGGTCGACATCCTCCAGGCCAACCTCAAGGAGTTGACCGCGCCCTTCACCAGCACCTTTTCCAGCAGAATGGCCCGGCTCACCCCGGCGGAAATGCAGGTGGCCAACCTGATCAAGCTGGGCAAGCGCAGCAAGGAGATCGCCGAAATCCTCCATCTCTCCCCGGGCACGGTCAATGTGCACCGGAAAAACATCCGCAAGAAGCTGGACATCGACCACCAGAAAGCCAACCTGCAGACGCTGTTGACACTGCAGGACTGACGTTCGTTCAGGCTGCCCAATAAATTTCCATAAAAATCTGCTTCGTTGTCCTGCCTTTCGAGACGGGCGCAGGGCAATGAGGCGGCTGCTAAGGCCCGGCACTGGATGTCTTTTCCCTGACATATCAGGAGATTCTACAAATATGATAAATACCCGATCATATTTAT
>CAZMNU010000249.1:0-1631 GCA_964567725.1 uncultured Desulfobulbus sp.
ATCAGTCCCTTTATCGAAAGTTTGTCTCGAAAGTCTGCATCTACTTCCGCTTCCGTCTTCACATAGCCATGCTCGCTGTTTACTTCTTTGCCGATTAGAGCTACCTTGCATCCGACGCTCCTTACCCCAGTAATGACTTTCTCCCACCACTCTTTAGGGAATGTCTTAGTCTCCCATCCCCTGCCGGGGTGAATCAAAACCAATTCTTCGGGGTGTGGGTAAATCTTTTTGACTTCTTCCAAGTCCTCGTCAGTGTATTGAAGATGAATCTCTTTCTCCGGGTCGGTCAGTTGCCGCCCCATAATTGCCATTGAAATCCAGTCCACCGGATGCACCAAAGAATGAGGCACTAAAGCGTGAAACTGATTGTGACTGACAAAGTGAGTATTCATTTCATATACTGCGTCAAAGTCTCCCTTTGGGTATTCGTCGCTGATCTTGAGATTTGGAATGTGCGTGTAGAGTTCGGGGTTGCGGGTCATGACATAAATGTCTTCGTCAGGATAGGCTTTCTCTCGTATGAACCTGATAACGGGTTCCGCACAGATAACATCCCCCAATCCGCCAAACGACCAGATAAAGAGTTGACGCTTAAACTTGTATTCGGGGTTCTGCTTCCAGAGTTCAATGTCCCTGTCGAGTGCCTTTAGAACCGCACCCTCTCCGAACTGGAAATCAAACCCGGCGTAATGCACTAGGTAACTGTTAAGCCGTGTCATTCCGGTCAATCGGTCAAGAATGTTCATCCGGTTGAAATCGAAGTGCAGGGGAAAGACCTTCACGCCTGATTGCATGATTCTCATGTTAAGGTAGGTCTGTTCTCCAAAGGCGTTGCGTAGGTTTTTAATCTCGCCGTTGACCTTAAAGATATGCCTGTGCTGCCTTGATACGACCATGACTCCGGTATTGTAGTAGTCGGCCCCGTTCCAGTTAGGCAATTCCACGTTATAGACTTTCTTGACTTCGTGGATGCACATTGACCTCGGAGTGTAGAACCCTTCGTTGAATATCCCAAACTGATCTTCGGGAACTATGTCAAAGAGCGATGGCGTGTCCGGTCTTATGAGTATGTCCGCATCTATGAAAGCAATCCGGTCGAACTGCTTATGCAGAAGGTCATACATCCCGAACTTCAACCAATGAGCAGTAGGGACATCCCCTTCACTCATTACAATCAATTCAGCTTCGCATTTATCGGCGTAGGCTATAAAGTAGGGTTCGACCCGTTCCCAAATTGCCTTATATTTTTCCCCGTTGACGATGGTAAGAACTGCTTTTCGTTTTTCTTTCACGCAGTAGCCACCACGTTCTTTCCCGGCTTGTGGGGAATGGGTCGGAAAGCGGGTCTAGGTTTCCCCTGCCCTGCTACCCTGCCGATCTTGTTCATCAGGTAATTCTTGTCGTCCTTTGTCATGTCTCGGATGTTCTCGCGGTGCTTGCGTTTGGTCTGCTCTCGCATTTCATAGCAGGCGTAGGCTAATTTCTTGAGCCTCAAGTCCATGCTTTCGCCACTGGCAAGGTCGCCGCCTTTCAGAACTTCCAAGTCCCTGCTTGTGCCGTGGCGGAACCCGCCGTCGTCCCTCTTGATAAGAAGGACGTTGACGGGTTCGCCATATCCACGGTCGTAAGTT
>CAZMNU010000250.1:0-1620 GCA_964567725.1 uncultured Desulfobulbus sp.
CAGTCAATGCGGGCGATACTGCCCTTCCTGATTCACGCCCTCGCCACCGGCCGCCGGGGGACGAACCTCCTCCTGTACGGCCCGCCGGGCACGGGCAAGAGCGAGTTGTCCCGCCTGCTTGCCCGGGAGACGCAGGCCGAATTATTCGAGGTGACCAGTGAGAACGAGCACGGCAACCCCATGGACGGCGAGCGCCGGCTGCGGGCCTTTCGGGTGGCGCAGTGTTTTCTCGGTCAGCAACGCAGCCTGCTGCTGTTCGACGAGGTCGAGGACGTGTTTCCCGACTCCTCTCCCTGGGGCGGAGCCTCGGCCAGCGAGAACAAGGCCTGGATCAACCGCATGCTCGAACACAACCCGGTGCCCACGGTCTGGGTGACCAACGCGGTCCACAGCCTGGACCCGGCCTTTGTCCGCCGCTTCGACCTGGTGGTGGAATGCCCCATCCCACCCCGGGAACGGCGCGAGCAGATTCTGCGCCGGGCCTGCCGGAACGTGCACCTCGCCGCCGAGCCGCTGCTGCCCCTCGCCGCCTGTGAACACCTCGCCCCGGCCGTGCTGCAGCGCGCCTTGGACGTGACGCATGCCATCAGGGACGACCTTGACCCGGACGAGGTTCCGCAGATGGTCAGCCACCTGGTCAACAGCACCCTGCGCGCCCAGGGGCACGACCTGCCCGCGACAGACGCGACGCCCACCCTGCCGATCGGCTACGACCCGACGCTGCTCTGCAGCGATGCGGATTTGCTGGCGGTTGCCGACGGCCTTGCCGCCCACCGCGCCGGCCGGTTGTGCCTTCACGGTCCGCCCGGCACCGGCAAAACCGCCTTTGCCGGCTGGCTGGCTTCCCGGGTCGGCCTGGTGCTGCACACCCACCGGGGTTCGGACCTGCTCGACAGGTTCGTGGGCGGCACGGAGCGGAACATTGCCCTGGCCTTTGAGCAGGCCGCGGACGCGGGCGCGCTGCTGCTCATCGACGAGGTGGATGGCTTCCTCCAGGACCGGCGACGCGCCCACCACTCCTGGGAGGTGACCGCGGTCAACGAGATGCTGGTACAGATCGAGCGCTTTCCCGGGATTCTCGTGGTGGCCACCAACCTGCCGGATGACCTCGACCGGGCGGCCCTGCGCCGCTTCGACCTGAAAATCCGTTTCGACTGCCTCGGGCCGGCCCAGGCCGTCCGGATGCTGGCGCAGCAGTGCGCGGCATTGGGCATCGCCCCGCCGGATGCGAAGCAGCGGCGGCGACTGGCCAGCCTGCGCGGACTGACTCCCGGGGATTTTGCCGTCATCGCCCGGCAGCACCGATTCCGGCCGCTGCGATCCACCGCTGACCTGCTCACCGCCCTGGAGCGCGAATGCGCCATGAAGGAGCCCGGATTGCGACGGGCCATCGGCTTTGTCTGAAAGTGGCCAGAAACCTCGGCGTGCTTCGGTCACAGCAGGACAACACAAAGAGGAATTGCAGGTAAGCGACAAAGGGGGTAGCCAGAACAAGGCACCCCCTTCCAACACAACCACCCGCAACCATCATGTCCAAGATTCCCTACCACCAGGCCATTGGCCGCCTGCTCGAAATCCTCAAGAAACTACCCGCCAGGGGCGCGGGCATCTCTGCCCGGG
>CAZMNU010000251.1:0-1601 GCA_964567725.1 uncultured Desulfobulbus sp.
GTTCAGGCGAATCTTTCCCGGGCGATCCAGGCGCGCGTGCCCAGCGAGGTGCAGGACAGGCTGGCCACCTCGGCGGCCCGCTCCAGGCTGAGGAGGAAGTCCTGTTCGAGGATGTAGTGGCAGAAGGCGCCGTGCAGGATGTCGCCGGCGCCCAGGGTGTCCATGGCCTGCACCGGCATGACCGGCACCTCCACGGTGGTGCCGTCCTCATGGGCGAGGATCGGGTTGCCGTCCCGGGTGATGGCGATGCGGGTGAGGCCGCGGCTGCGCAGGTAGTCGATCACCTGGTTCTTGTCCGTGCAGCCGGGCGGGTAGAAGTCGTCCGAGCAGATGGCGTAGTCGACCAGCGGCAGCAGTTCGTCCAACCCTTCCTTCCAGCTGCCGCCGTCCAGCACCACCGGGATCTCCAGCGGCCGGGCCCAGCCGGCCAGTTGCACCGCCTGCGGCAGGAAATAGCCGTCCAGCATGAGGATGTCCGTGTCCTCGAGCAGACTCTCGTTGACCGCGTCACTGCGCAGCTTGCGCAGATCGGTGTTGGAGTAGACCACGCTGCGCTCGCCGGTGGACAGGTCCACCAGGATGGAGGCGAGGATCGGCGGCCGCCGGGGCTGGTCGGAACAGTCGATGAGGTGCACCTGCTGGTCGGCGAGGTCCATCTTGGGCACGTGCGCCAGTGGATGGCGGCCCAGGCCGCTGACCAGGGTGGCCTGGTTGCCGAAGGCGGCAAAGGCCACGGCCGCGTTGGTGGCCGGACCGCCGGCGAACGACATCTGCCGTTCGGCCTTGAGTTTCTGGTTGTTCAGGGGGTGATGGGGCAGGTAGTAGACGATATCGGCCGTGCTCAGGCCGAGGAAGAGTCCTTTGTGCATGGTTGAACCCGGTGGGAGGAAGGTGGGCGGCTCATTTTCCGCGTCCGCCATCATATCAGGAACACAGAGAAAAACAACAGGCGCGGGGAAATTTTTGGCCCGGGCCTACCGCGCTGCCTGCACCCCGGACCTCTTCCTGTTCGACCGCGACCTGCGCCGGGGGCTGGACGGACTGCTCGCCGGCGAGCCCATCGACCCGGTGCAGCGGCCGAGCATGGGCTGCACACCATCAAGTGGCGGCCCGGCAACGCGCCATCGTTTTTTTCGGGCGGCTGAGGCCGGCCGGTTCACCGGCGGGCGGATCGGGTTCGGCGCTCATTCGGGGGTTGGCGGGTGTCCGGCAGGATCGGCACCGTCCGCGGACACTGCGCAGGTCGCAATGGCCTCATCCCTGGCCGGCTGCCGGACCGGGTCGGAGAGCCGGGCCTTGATCGCCTCCAGTTCATCCAGGTTGGCGAAGAACAGGTCCACGATCTGCGGGTCGAACATGCCGCCCCGTTCCTGGCGGATAAAGGCAAGCACCTTGTCCCGCGGCCAGGCCGGCTTGTACACCCGGCCCAGGCTGAGGGCGTCGTACACGTCCGCCAGCGAGCTGATGCGCGCCAGCAGGCTGATCGCCTCGCCTCTGAGGCCACAGGGATAGCCGGTGCCGTCCCACCGTTCGTGGTGCTGCAGGGCAATGGTGCGGGCGCTGGCCATGAGCTTGCGGTCCGAGGTGTGGAGAATGCGCTC
>CAZMNU010000252.1:0-1587 GCA_964567725.1 uncultured Desulfobulbus sp.
GCTGGAACGGGCCGCCACCCGCGATCCGCTGTGGAATGCGGCCCAGCTGCAGATGGTGCGCACCGGCAAGATGCACAGCTACCTGCGCATGTACTGGGCCAAGAAGATCCTCGAGTGGTCGCCGGATGCGGCCACGGCGCTGCGCATCGCCATCCGCCAGAATGATCGCTACTCGCTCGACGGCCGTGACAGCAACGGCTACACCGGCATCGCCTGGTCCATCGGCGGGGTGCATGACCGGGGTTGGACGGAACGGCCGGTGTTCGGCAAGATCCGCTACATGAACGACCGCGGCGCGGCCCGCAAATTCGACGTCAAACAGTACATTCGCACCTGGGCGCCGGCGCAGGGGGAACTCTTTCCCGCCGCCGGCGGCCGCTCCGGGCAAACCGAGGAAAAAAACCATGAGCACCATTGATCGCACCAGCCGCCTGGCGGTGGAATTCACGCTGTCCTGGTCCAGCGGGACCATGACCCACCTGGAACGGTATTATGCCGACCCGGTGAGTGTGTGGCGGGATGTGCTGCCCGACGGCCTTTCGGCCACGCTGCTCGGCAAGAGTCCGGGCGCCCGGGCCGAGGTGGCCATCCCGGCCGCCCGGTTCCACGCCCCCCGGGACGAACGGCGGGTGGTGCGGGTGCGGCCGGCCCAGTTTCAGGGCCTGGACAGCGCGGGCAGGCCGCTTGAACCGCGGCCGGGCCGATACTACCCCGAGGGACTGCTGCACGGGGTGGGCGGGGTGTACAGCCAGTCCGCCAGCCCCTGCCGGTTCCTCGGCCGGGAGGGCGATGACCTGGTGTTCGACCTCAACCACCCGCTCGCCGGCCGCGAGCTGCACCTGCAGGTCGAGGTGCTGCGGGTGCATCCGCCGCAGAAGGAGCGCGGCGGCCGCTGCGAGGACTGGCTGGAACGGGTGGGCAGTGACGGCCCGGGCATGCAGGCCCCGCCCGCGGTCGGGGCGGTGGATTTTTTCGATGCGGAGGGTTTCAGGCGCGATGACGACCGGCCGGATCCCCTCTTCTACGAGCAGCCGCGACTGGTGCAGCACCTGGACAGCACCTGCCGGGCGGAGATCGACCGCCAGTACGGCTGGCTGATACCACCCGGCGCCGAGGTGCTCGACCTCATGGGCAGTTGGACCTCGCACCTGCCCGCGGAACTTTCCCTGGGCGGCCTGACTGTGCTCGGGCTGAACGGGGAGGAACTGCGCGCCAACCCGCGGGCCACGGCCACCGTGGTCCACGACCTGAACCGGGACCCGGTGCTGCCCTTTGCGGACGGGAGTTTCGACGCGGTCCTCTGCACCGCCTCGGTGGAGTACCTGCTCGACCCGCGGCGGGCGGCCCGGGAGATCGGTCGGGTGCTCCGCCCGGGCGGGGTGGCGGCGCTGAGCTTTTCCAACCGCTGGTTCCCGCCCAAGGCGGTACGGGCGTGGACCGAACTGCACGAATTCGAGCGGCTCGGCCTGGCCGCGGCCCTGCTCAACGGGGCCGGCTGCTTTGACGACATCACCACCCTGAGCCGGCGGGGTGCACCCCGGCCCCCGGACGACCCGCACTGGCAGTTGCCCTTCAGCGACCCGCTCT
>CAZMNU010000253.1:0-1571 GCA_964567725.1 uncultured Desulfobulbus sp.
CGGTTGAGTTCGGCGATCACCGCCAGCGGCGGCACGCCGACAATGCCCACCCGCTCGCCCATCACACGTCCTCGCGCACCAGCAGCAGCAGCCCGGCGATGCCCATGACCACGTGGACCGACACCGCCGCGGTGAGCGGGTTGAGGTAGCTGGCCTTGGCCAGCGACTGCAGGGTGGCCCAGACACCCCAGCAGGCAAAGGCCATGCCGCAGCTCACCGGGATGGCCAGCGACAGGTCGCGGCCCCACTTGCGGTAGACGAGCAGCAACAGCGGCAGGCCGAGCAGCAACAGCGGCAGGCCGAGGAAGGTGTAGGAGATGCGGCCGTAGAACTCCGCCCGGGCCTTGGTGGTCTCCTCCGGGCTGCGCTTGTTCTTCGTCTCGAGGAAGAGGTCGACCAGCGAGAGTTCCATGCTGTGGTAGGCGGGCACGAAGAAGCTGTCCGGCTTTTCCGGGAAGTCCAGGTTCCTGATCCGGAACACCTGGGTGGGGTAGGTGCCGCCCGCCCCGGCTTGCTGGATCTGCCCGCCGTACAGGGTCCAGGTGTTCTTGTCCCAGTTGGCGTACTTGGCGGAGATCAGCCGATCCATCCGGTAGTCGGCGTCCCAGGCGGCGTAGGAGAAATAGTTGAAGGCGTTCTTGTGCGGGTCCGGCCGGGCGAAGGAGTAGAAGCCCTCGGCGCCGCGGTAGTAGTAGCGGCCGTTGCGGTAGATTCCCAGCGCCACCCGGCCCTTGACCTCCTTGTTCCAGATACGGTTGGTGGCCGAGACCGTCTTGGGCAGGACCACCTGCGACATGGCGAGAAAGAGCAGGGTGCAGGCGAGTCCGGCGGCGATGATCGGCAGGGTGATCTTCTTCAGCGGCACGCCACCGGCTTTGAGGGCGATGAGTTCGTTGGAGTGGTTGAGAATGCCCAGGGTGACCACCCCGGCCAGGAGGATGCACACCGGGCTCATCTGCTCGATGATGAACGGGATGTTGAGCAGAAAGAACTTGACGATCAGCCCCATGGACTTGCCCTTCTCGAGGAAGTTGTCGATCTTCTCGAAAAAGTCGATGAGCAGGTAGATGGTGATGAAGCTGACCATGATCATCCCGAGATTGCGGACGAAATTGCGGAGGATGTAGCGGTGGAGAAGTATCACGGAGTCTATCGGCGGAGAGGGAGGGGGAAAACCGTCGGCGCAGGTTGAAAAAGGCATCGGCGACCGGACCCGAAGAACGGAACCTTCTGCCTTTACTAACCGCTGCCGTCTGTTTGGTCAAGCACTACCATCGCCCCCGGCTCAGCCCGGCGGGAGGGGCGGGCCAAGCCGGAAGCACCCTGCAGGCCCCTGTCCGGCAGTCGTTTCCGGCTTGTGTGCACGAGGGTTTCGCCGACCCGGCCGGCCAAGACACCGCTTGCACTTCGTTTCCCCCCTGTGGTAAGATTGCCGCCTCCTGCCGACCGGGATTCTTCATTCCGGCTGCGGCAGAGGGAACTCCCAGTCCGGGCAGGCAAGGCACGGGGCGCGACTCCATCCAGCCTGCCGGGAGCCGGCCGCTCGGGCGGCAGAGTCCCCGGCCTGACGT
>CAZMNU010000254.1:0-1565 GCA_964567725.1 uncultured Desulfobulbus sp.
ACAACCTGCCGAAATGGCGCGCATTTCCCGAACGCCCCGCTCCGTGCCGCCCGCACGGCCCGCCGGGTGCCCGAGATCTGTCGCGGGCCGGATCGCGTTGTCTTTCCGCGCCGGAACAGGTATGCTGTCAACCCGCCTGCGGCCGTGACAGTCCGCATCGCGGCCCACCTGATCACCATCCGCAAGGAGGTCCCCATGCACCGACGCCAGTTCATCCGCGACGTGCTGCTCTGGTCGGCCGGGGTCGGTCTGGCCCTGCCCCGTTTCACCATCCCCCCCACGGCCATGGCCGCCGAGCGGCCAGCGCCGCTGGTCAGCGTGGCCCGCTCCACCGACTATCCCGCCCTGGTGGCGCAGGTGCTGGAACCGCTCGGCAGCATGACCGCCTTTGTCCGCCCGGGCGACCGGGTGGTGGTCAAGCCCAATATCGGCTGGGACCGCAGCCCGGAACAGGGGGCCAACACCCACCCGCAGGTGGTGCGCGCGGTGGTCGAGGCGGCGCTTGAGGCCGGCGCGGCGCGGGTGCTGGTGTTCGACCGGACCTGCAACGAGCCGCGGCGCTGCTATGCGTCGAGCGGCATCGAGGCGGCGGTGCAGGCCATCGGTGACCGCCGGGCAGTGATCGAACACGCCGACCCGCGCAAGTTCGTGCCCGTGGAGATCAGCCGCGGCCAGGCGCTCACCCGCTGGGACATCCACCGCGAGGCGCTCGACTGCGACTGCTACATCAACCTGCCGGTGGCCAAGCACCACGGCCTCTCCGGCCTGACGCTCGGCCTGAAGAATGCCATGGGCGCCATCGGCGGCAACCGCGGTACCCTGCACCACGATCTCGCCCAGAGCCTGGCCGACCTGACCACCGTGCTGCAGCCCAAACTGACCCTGATCGACGCCACCCGCATCCTGCTGCGCAACGGCCCCCAGGGCGGCGATGTGGCCGACGTGCGCCGGCTGGACACCCTGGTGGCCTCGGCCGACCCGGTGGCTGCCGACGCCTGGGCGACCACCCTCTTTGACCTGCGGCCCGAGGCCATCGCCT
The DNA here is from genome assembly GCA_964567725.1 of uncultured Desulfobulbus sp. Lineage (GTDB taxonomy): Bacteria > Desulfobacterota > Desulfobulbia > Desulfobulbales > Desulfobulbaceae > Desulfobulbus. The sequence goes on from CAZMNU010000254.1 coordinate 1,040, forward strand.
CCACCGTGGCCGCCCACCGCATGGGCCTGGGCGAGATGGACCTGGCCCGCATGCGGGTGGTGGGCGGTTGATGGCCCCCCGCAGGTGGCTGCCGGGCCCGGTCGGCTGGCGGCGGCTCGCGCAGCTGGGCTTTTTCGTTCTCTTCCTGGTGCTGTTCGTCAAGACCGACTACAGCGGCGTGGACGAGCTGCACGGCGCGGTCAACCTCCTCTTCCGCATCGATCCGCTGCTGGCGCTCACCGCCATGCTCGCAGCGAAAACCGTGGTGGTGCTCATGCTGCCGGCGCTGGCCACGGTGGCGCTCACCCTCCTCTTCGGCCGGGCGTTCTGCGGCTGGGTCTGTCCCCTGGGCGCGCTCATCGACGCCAGCCGCATGCTTTTCGGCCGGCCCGGCGGCGATGCGGAAACGCGCGGCCGGTGGCTGAAATACGCGCTGCTCCTGTTCCTGCTCGCCGGCGCCGTGTTCGGCCTGCCCCTGGCCGGCTACTTCGACCCCTTCTCGATCCTCGTGCGCGCGCTCGCCCTG
>CAZMNU010000255.1:0-1542 GCA_964567725.1 uncultured Desulfobulbus sp.
GGGCGGCCGTTCATGGTGCTTGCGGACGCCTTTCCGCACGGCACCCTGCCCCTGCCCACGGTGCCCTCCGGCTGCTTCCAGGACAGCGCCGAGGACCGCAAGGTGCTCAAGAAAAAACGCTGGCTGCCGCTCACCGCGCTGGCGACGGAATTCCCGACGTGGCTGGTCCAGGCCCGCACCGACCAGGAGGCGGCGGACGCCGTCCTGCGCTTTGCCGGCATCCGCCTCGACGACCCAGCACTGCAAAAGGTCGCGCCCCAGCCGCACAACACCATCAACCGCACCACCGGCACCACCGGCGACGGCATGTTCGCTCCGTACACCATGCCGCAGATCTGGTTCCACCCGGCCATGCGTTTCGACCTCTACGCGGTGATCGACGAGACTCGCATCACTGCCGAAGAACTGACCGCCGCGCTCACCGACATCGGCCGGAGCGGCTACGGCCGCGACGCCAGCATCGGCCTGGGCAAGTTCGCCATCGACGGCGCGGCGCAACCCGCCGCCCTGCCGCCGGCCGACAAGGCCAACGCCTGGCTGACCCTCGCCCCATGCGCCCCGCAGGGCCAGGGATTTGCCCGCGAACGCTCCTTTTACCGGCCGCTCACCCGTTTTGGCCGTCATGGCGACACCGCGGCGCTTTCCGGCAACCCGTTCAAGCGGCCGGTGCTGCTTGCCGGGACCGGCGCTGTGTTCGCCCGGGTAAACGGCGGCCTTGACAACCAGCGCCTGTTCCTTGGCCAGGGGCTGACCGGCGTCTCCACCGACCATCCCGCGGCGGTGAGCCAGGGGTACGCGCCGGTGCTGGCCATCCGCCTGGAGGTGACAGCATGAACTTTCTCAAAACATACCATCTCGCCATCACGCCCCTCTCACCCATCCATATCGGGTGCGGGGAGGATTTCGAGCCGACCAACTATGTGATCGATGCCGACAAGGAGCGCCTCTACGGCTTCGACCCCGGCAGCACGGTCTTGCCCGAGGAACTGGCGCAAAAGCTGACCAAACTGGCCGAAAGCGCCAACCTGCTGGGCATCCAGCGCTTCTTCCGGGACAACCGCGATCGCTTCATTCCGTATGCCCATGTTCTGATGCCGGTGGCCGCCGGTGTGGCCAGCGATTATCAGGGCAAGGTCGGCAAGGTCGTCAACGTCGAAGGCGACGGCAGGCAGGTGTTCAACCAGTTCGCCATCGAACGCCATGTCCACAGCCGCAACACGCCCTACATTCCGGGGAGTGGGCTGAAAGGCGCACTGAGAACGGCGCTCATGGACAGGTTGAACGAAAAGCGTGCGGTCACTGACCGGGACGAAAAGAGGAACAGCGGCAAACTGGCCGGCCGACTGCTGGGCGGTGATTTCTCCACCAGCCCGCTGCGCCTGCTGAAAGTGGCCGATTGCCTGCCGACCGGCGACATCGCCCGACAGGTGCTCTATGCGGTCAACCGCTACAAGCAACGGAAATACGACCGGAAGACCGGTCAGGAAAAAGCTCCCAGGGGTGTCGTGGCGCGGAAGGAATCCATCCTGGCCGGCCAGTATC
>CAZMNU010000256.1:0-1533 GCA_964567725.1 uncultured Desulfobulbus sp.
GAGATCGACAGCGACAGCTACCTGGTGATCGTCACCCGCGGCCACCTGCACGACCTGGAGGTGCTGGAGCAGGCCCTGCGCACCCCTGCCGGCTACATCGGCATGATCGGCTCGCGCAAAAAACGAAACGCCATCTACACCCGGCTGCTCGACCGCGGCGTGACCGAGGCCCAGCTCGAGCAGGTGCGCTGCCCCATCGGCATGGCCATCGAGGCCGACACCCCGGAAGAGATCGCGGTGTCCATTGTCGGTGAACTTATCTACCAGCGGGCCACCGGCCGCAAGGCATGGCACCTCGCCTGAGCGCGCTGATGCTCGCGGCCGGCCTGTCCTCGCGCATGGGCCGGCTCAAGCCCTTGCTCCCCCTCGACCCGGAAGGGGGGCAGACTCCGCTTGGCCTATGCGTCGGCCTGTTCCGTGCGGCCGGCATCGGCGAGGTGGTGGTAGTCACCGGCCACCGCCACGACGAGGTCGGGGCCGCGGCCCGGGCGGCCGGAGCGAGGGTGGTGCACAACCGGGACTTTAGCCGCGGCATGTACAGTTCGGTCCGCGCCGGCGTGGCCGGGCTAACCCCGGAAACGGACGGTTTTTTCCTGTTGCCGGTGGACATTCCGCTGGTGCGGACGGGCACGGTCCGACTGCTGGCCCGGGCCTTTGCCAGAGAGCCGGCCAGTGTCCTCCACCCGGTGTTCGCCGGCCGACGCGGCCACCCGCCGCTCTTGGGCAGGGAGCTGATCGACCGCATCCAGGGTTCGGCCGAGCCCGCGGGCGGACTGCGCACCCTGCTCGACCAGGTCGAAGCGGAGCAGCCGGGACGGGTGCGCGAGGTAGAGGTGGCGGACCGGTTCATCCACCGGGACATGGACACGCCGGCGGACTATGCGGCCTGCGCGGCACAGCTGGCCAGCCGGGCCTGGCCGAGCCCGGCCGAAGCCGAAGCCATCCTTGCCCATCTCCACCCCATGCCGGCCAGGGGGCTGGCCCACGGCCGATGTGTGGGTGAGGTGGCAGCGCTTCTCGCCGAACACCTGGTCCGCGCCACCGGCCGGCCGCTTTCCGTGGAACTCTGCCGGGTCTCGGGCCTGCTCCACGACCTGGCCAAGGGGCGGCCCGAACACGAGAGGGAAGGGGCCCGCTGGCTTCACGAACTCGGTTTTCCCCGGGCCGCGGCCATTGTTGCCGCGCACCGGGACCTGGACTGGCAGCCGGGCACGGTCCTCGGCGAACGGGAGCTGGTTCACCTGGCCGACAAGCTGGTGCGCTCCAGCCGCCTCGTCCCGGCGCAGGCCCGGTTCGCGGAAAAGCTGGCCCTGTACGAGCACGATGCCGAGGCTGTGGCCGCCATCGAGCATCGCCGCCGGGTGGCCGAACAGCTGGCGGCCGCGGTCGAGAGCGCGCTCGGCCAATCGCTCGACGACCTCCTGGCCACCACCGAGGGACCATGGACCACCTGATCTTCCTGCTGCGCCACGGCGCCATCGACAACCCGCCGCCGCGCCGTTTCCTCGGCCGCACCGACCTGCCGCTCAACGC
>CAZMNU010000257.1:0-1522 GCA_964567725.1 uncultured Desulfobulbus sp.
GACAGCAAGGCAGCGCCCAGTGCGGAATAGAAAATTGAGAGTTTGAAACCAATCGGCAGCGAAGCTGAACTAGCCAAGGATCCTTGAACCATGCAGTTATTTTCTCTCGCACCGCGGGAAATCATCGCCAGCCTTTGGCGCAACCGCTATCTCATCAAAAAATCAATTCAAAGAGAGGTCGTCGGCCGTTATCGTGGGTCGTTTCTTGGCATTTTCTGGTCATTTTTTCACCCCATGTTCATGCTTGCGGTATACACCTTCGTGTTCAGCGTCGTTTTTAAGGCCCGCTGGGCGTCGGGGAGTGATTCGAAAACCGAGTTTGCGCTCATTCTTTTCGCGGGGTTGATGGTCTTTAACCTGTTTTCCGAGTGCATCAACAGGGCTCCCAGCCTGATTCTCGGTCATGCCGGTTATGTCAAGAAGGTTGTTTTTCCTCTGGAAATTCTGCCATGGGTGGTGATTGGCGGGGCAACCTTTCACTTGAGTATCAGTCTGGCTGTCTGGCTGATCGCTTACACCTTACTGTTCGGAGTGCCACACCCCACCGCTCTGCTGCTGCCGGTGGTGCTCGTTCCTCTGGTGCTTTTCACCGCCGGTCTGTCCTGGTGGCTTGCCTCGCTTGGTGTGTATCTGCGTGACGTCTCTCAATTCGTCAATATTGTCACCACGGCGATGATGTTTCTCTCGCCAATTTTTTACTCGACAGCGAGTCTGCCTGAACAGTTTCGGGTCATCATGCAGTTAAACCCCTTGACGCCGGTCATCGAGCAGACACGAGATCTGTTATTCTGGAACAGATTCCCCGATCTGACAACACTGCTTCTCTGTTACGCATTTTCGGCGGTGATTGCCTGTCTTGGTTTTGCATGGTTCCAAAAGACACGCAAGGGGTTTGCCGATGTCCTCTGAGATAGCCATCAAAGTCGAAAACCTGAGCAAGTGTTACCAGATTTACGATAAACCCCGTGACCGTCTGCTGCAGATGCTGTTTCGCGGTCACCGGACTTTTTACCGAGAATTCTGGGCTCTCCGGGATGTTTCCTTCGAAATTAAGAGAGGGGAAACGGTCGGCATCATAGGTCGTAACGGCAGTGGCAAATCCACCTTGTTGCAGTTGATCTGCGGAACGCTCAACCCGACCGGCGGCAGCATCCACACCCGGGGGCGCATAGCCGCCCTGCTGGAGTTGGGTTCTGGTTTCAACCCCGAGTTCACCGGGCGCGAGAACGTATACATGAACGCCTCGATTCTCGGCCTGACCCATGAGGAGATCGATACCCGTTTCGATGCCATAGCCGCCTTTGCCGATATTGGTGACTTCATCGAACAACCGGTGAAAACGTATTCTTCAGGCATGTACGTGCGTCTTGCCTTCGCGGTGATTGCCCATGTTGATGCCGATATCTTGGTGATTGATGAAGCGCTGTCCGTAGGAGATGCTTTTTTCACCCAGAAATGCATGCGGTTCCTGCGCAGGTTCATGGAAAACGGCACCGTGCTGTTTGTCAGTCACGACACGGGC
>CAZMNU010000258.1:0-1518 GCA_964567725.1 uncultured Desulfobulbus sp.
TCAGCCCGCAGGGCTGAGAAGCTACAAGCTAAATAGCTCAACAGCTTCACGCTCAACAGCTCACACCCTGACAACCTGTTTTCATCAACCAACGAGGGAGTACACAATGACCGGTGTGGCCAAAAAAATGCAGACGTTTGCGGAGAGTTCCTCCTGGATCCGGAAGATGTTCGAGGAGGGGGCGCGGATGAAGGCCGAGTTCGGCGCGGACAACGTCTTCGACTTCAGTATCGGCAATCCCGACGTGCCGCCGCCGGCCAAGTTCTCCACCGTGCTGCGCGAACTGGTCGAGCAGGAGGAGCCGGGCGTGCACGGCTACATGGCCAACGCCGGCTTCCCCTTTGTGCGCGAGGCCATCGCCCAGCGGCTCTCCGCCGAGCAGCAGGTGCGCTTCACCGCCAACGACCTGCTCATGACCTGCGGCGCGGCCGGCGGCCTGAACGTGCTGTTCAAGGCCCTGCTCGACCCGGGTGACGAGGTCATGGTGTTCGCGCCGTACTTTGTCGAGTACCGCTTCTACGTGGACAACCACGGCGGCGAGGTCAAGGTGGTGGCCACGGACGCGGATTTCAACCTCGACCTGAAGGCCATCGAGGCAGCGCTCTCGCCGAAGACCAAGATCGTGCTCATCAACTCGCCGAACAACCCCACCGGCCAGATCTACCCGGCATCTGACCTGCAGGCCCTGGGCAAACTGCTCGACGAGGCCGGCAAGCGCTTCAACACCACCATCTACCTGGTCTCGGACGAGCCGTACCGCAACATCGTCTTTGACAACCACGTGGTGCCGCCGCTCATGACCGCCACCACCAACGCCATCATCGCCTCGTCCTATTCCAAGGAGCTGAGTTTGCCGGGCGAGCGCATCGGCTACCTGGCCGTGCACCCGCAGATGGCGGACAAGGGACAGGTGGTCGGGGCGATGACGCTCGCCACCCGCATCCTCGGCTTTGTCAACGCGCCGGCGCTCATGCAGCGGGCCGTGGCCCGACTGCAGGACGTGAGCGCGGACAGCTCCATCTACGCCCGCCGGCTCGAGGCCTTCTGCACCGTGCTCGACGGCGCCGGCATCAGCTACGTGCGGCCCAAGGGCGCCTTCTACCTGTTCCCGCAGGCGCCCATTGACGACGATGTCGAGTTCTGCCGCCTGCTGGCCGAGCAGCAGATCCTGGCCGTGCCCGGCCGCGGCTTCGGCATGCCCGGCTACATCCGCCTGGCCTTCTGCGTGGACGAGCGGGTGATCGCCGGCTCGGCCGAGGGCTTCAAACGGGCCATGGCCGCGGCCCGCAAGTAGCCGCTCAGTTCGCAGCGCCACAAAAAAAGGCCGTCTCCCGAGCGGGGCACGGCCTTTTTGCGTGTGCGGCGTGCGGCGCGCTCAGATGCGGTCGGCCTTGCGGATCACGTCGCAGAGTTCGTGGGCCATGGCCGCGATCTCCGCCTCATCCTCGCCCTCGGTCATCACTCGGATCACCGGCTCGGTGCCCGAGGGCCGCACGAGGATGCGGCCGCGGCTGCCGA
>CAZMNU010000259.1:0-1510 GCA_964567725.1 uncultured Desulfobulbus sp.
GCGGTCATGACAAAGCAGCCGAGCATGATCAGCGACGTTTTCTCGCCGATGATGGAGAGCATCTTGTAGGCGATCCGCCGGGTGAGCCCGGTCTTGGTGAAGACCATGCCGATGACCACCGAGCCGAAGATGAACAGGACCGACGGGTCCATGAAGTCCTTGAAGGCCACCGCCGGTTTGCGGATGAGGAACAGGGCCTGCAGGGTGCCGATCAGCAGGCTGGTCACACCGATGGGCACCACCTCGAAGATCCACCAGGTTGCGGCCACGGCGAACACCGCCAGCGCGCCCTTGGCCTGGACGCTGAGGACGAAGTGCTCGCCCTTGGGGTCGACCGCGTCCGGCCAGGCCGGGCTGTAGTAGATGAGGGCGAACAGGGCGAGGCCGCCGAGGATGAACACCCAGCGCTTCCAGTCAAAGGGGGCTTGTGCTTCTGTGATTTTTTCCACAATGGTACCTGTTACGTTGAAGTCATGGGAAAGGGCCGTGGGGCTCCGGTGGCGCTCAGAGGGAACAACTGGAGGCCAGGGTACGGAAGAGGTCGATGAGCCGGACCACGCCGATGAGGCCGTCGTCCTCGACCACCGGCAGGCAGGTCTCGTTCTCCGCCATCATGATCTCGGCCGCGTGCAGGGGGTGCAGGCCCGCCTTGATCGCCTTGTGCGGCGGCACCATGAAGTCGCCCACCGGCAGGGCGCCCTGGCGTTTGCACTCGCCCTGGAAGCTGTCTTCCATGAGGATGGCCAGGTCGGTGAATTTGGCCTGTTTGCCGGCGAAGATCTGCCTGTCGCCCGTGGCGAACAGGGTCGGGAAGTAGCAGGTGAGGATACCGCGGACGGTCAGCCGGCCGACGAGCCGGTTGTCCGCGCTGATCACCAGCAGTTCGTCGTACTGCAGCCGGCCGTGGCCGTTTGTGTGGGAGAAAAGCAGGCCCACCGCCTCGTGCACCGGGGCCTGGCTGCGCACGTGGGGAAACTGCTCCAGGGGGATGATGAGGTCCTTGACCGTTGTGTTCATGGGTGCTCCTTTGCGTTGGGTGGATGGCGGGTCGATCACCAGCTCTTGGTCTGGAGGATCTTGCGCAGTTCTTCCTGGGAGCGCTTCTGCAGCACCAGCATGCGCTTGTCCCGGGCCTCGCCGATCTTGCCGAGCAGCTCGGCCAGTTCCACCGGCTTCTGCAGGAAATCGCCGGCCCCGAGCTTCATCGCCTCGACCCCGCTGGCCACCGAGCCGTGGCCGGTGAGCATGATGATCTCCGCATCCGGGTTGATCGCCTTGATCCGCTTGAGCGTCTCCAGCCCGTCGATGCCGGGCATGGAAAGGTCGACCACGATGGCGTCGTACTCCTCCTCTTTCGCCTCGGTGACCGCCTGCTCACCGCTGGTCACGGCGCTCACCTTGAGCCCGCGCAGTTCCAGCCGGCTCGACAGCGTCTCGAGGAAATCCTTTTCGTCATCGACCAAGAGCACCTTGGCCTCCATCTCCTTGTCCATTTCCGCTCCCTGGTTCC
>CAZMNU010000260.1:0-1506 GCA_964567725.1 uncultured Desulfobulbus sp.
CGCTCGTCCGGCCAGCTGGCCCGTTCGACCACGGCAATCGGCGTGTCCACCGGGTAACCGCCGGCCAGCAGGTCTGCCACCACCCGCTCGATCAGGGCCACGCTCAGGAAGATGCACATGGTCGCCTGCACCGCGGCCAGCCGCGCCAGCGATTCCCGTTCCGGCACCGGCGTGCGCCCCGCCTGGCGGGTGAGGATGACTGTCTGGGTGACCTCGGGCACAGTCAGCTCGGTGCGCAGGGCGGCGGCCGCGGCGAACACCGAGCTGACCCCGGGCACCACCTCGTAGGGGATGGCGCGCGCATCAAACCACTGCATCTGCTCGCGGATGGCCCCGTACACCGCCGGGTCGCCGGTGTGCAGGCGTACGGTGCGCAGGCCGCGCTGGTAGCCGTCGGCGAGCAGGGTCATGATCGCCTCCAGGTCGAGGGCGGCGCTGTCGTGGCAGGCGGCGCGGATGCCTTCGAGCAGCGCCGGGTTGACCAGGCTGCCGGCGTAGACCACCAGGTCGGCGGTGTCGAGCAGGCGGCGGCCCTTGAGGGTGAGCAGTTCGGGATCGCCCGGGCCGGCGCCGAGAAACACCACCGGGTGGCGATTGCTGTCAGGCTGGAGCATAGCTGTCGTCATCACGCCACCCGGACCCGCTTCTTGCGCACCACCATGGTCGAGAAGTAGTGCAGCTCCTTGCCCCGCGCGGCGCGGACGTCGGTGTACACGCGCTCGCCGGGCAGGCCGGAGCGCTCGGTGAGCACCGCCTGGTCAACGAGGCCGAGTTCCTCGAGCAGGTCGATGAGGGCGTCCAGGCGCCGGTGCACCTTCATGAGCACCACCGCGTCCAGGCTGGTGAGGATCTGCCGCAGCCGGTCGTCCTCAAAGGCGGCCGGCACCACCGCGAGCACGTCGTCACCCAGCGCCAGCGGGCTCGACTGGGAGGCGGCGCAGGCGGCCATGGCGGTGATGCCCGGCACCACGGTGACCGTGGTGGCCGGCCGCCGCTCCTGGATCATGGCCAGCAGGTAGAAGGCGGTGGAGTAGAGGGTGGCGTCGCCGAGCGTGGGAAAGGCCACGTCCTCGCCCCGGTCCAGGTGGGTGATCACCCGGTCCGCGGCCGAGCCCCAGGCGTCGAGCAGCAGTTGGTCCGCCTCCCGGCCGAGGAAGACCTTCTGCATGGGGAAGCAGAGTTCGAGTACGGTGCGGCCGTTGCCCGCCACCGCCTGGCTGGCGATCCGCAGGGCGCTGCTCGTGCCCTCCTCCCGGGCCTTGGGCACGGCCCAGACCCGGGTGGTGTCGAGGATGCGAACGGCCTTGTAGGTCATCAGTTCCGGGTCGCCGGGGCCGACGCCGACCAGGTAGAGGTGGCCGGACTGCGGGCTGGGATGCTGGCTGCTCATGGTTCGCCTGTGATGAGGGTTATGGGGTTGAGGACCCGGGCCGGGCCACCGTGGGGATCGTGGCGGGTCACGGCCAGGGTGGCACTGGTGACGCTGCGGCACAGCTGCTGGAGCAC